>JACIXR010000001.1:0-300000 GCA_014360495.1 bacterium | reverse complement strand
CTTTACCCTTTATCCCCTCCAAGGGAGCACGCAGGGAATTCCAAGGAGGATGTCCATAGGCGCTCCACCAGCGGAAACTCCTCCACTCTTCATCCGCTCTCAATATCTCATCAGGCAAAGTTATCGCTCCCATTTTCTCCTGCGAATAGGGGTGCTCCTCAAACAGCTCGCTGAGGCGAACGGAGGAAGAAAGAATCCTTCCGTTCGGCAGATGAACAAGAACCCGGTTCTCACCGGGTAGCAAAGAGGGATGTGGTAAGAGTGGGATTAGGATGATTTGCTCCTTTTTAAACACAAAATTTACCTCCCTTACGATTCCCTGCTTTCCCATCTCATCAACGCCGATTTCCACCTTTCCTTTCCCTCTTATCTCTTGAGAGGTATTGTTTCTTAAAAATAGGGAAACACAATAGGAGCGATTGAGGAGCCTATCTTCCTTCGCCTCAACCTCTATGGGCGGCACAATCTCCAAATCAACCGGCAGCCAAAAAACGATTGAGTGTGACCGACATTTGAGGAAAAACGTCCTATGGGAGAAAAGTCTTCTCCCAACTTCGCCAAACCTCCTTTCCAACTCGCAAATTCTCTCCTTTAATTTAACTTTTATCTTGCCATTCCCCAAAACTTCCCAGCTTTCAACAATTCCCGCCCTATCCTCCATAGCCAAAATCTCTCCTCCCTTAATCTCAACGCAAAAGCTTTCTCCTTCCGCTACCCTTGAAGGATAAGAGAGGCGCCAGCTGAGAGGTTCGTATCTAATCCTTATCTCGCTTTCATCAGTAGAAGGGATATCATATGTAAGCAAGATTCTGCTGACGAGAGGTTGGATTTTGAAGGGAACATTCTTCCCGTTCACCTTCACTTCTTTGATATCAACAATCGGCAAAGCCCAGCGGATGCATTGTTTAAATCTCTCCTTTGTGTTAATTCTCAAAGTCAGCTCTCCTTCCCTATGGGAAATAAGCATTTTGAAATCTGGCAGATTGAGCTCTGCATTTCTCCATTTTAGTGGAATTCCAGGTCTCAACCAGAGAACGCCTTTGGGTTTATCCACTTGCAAACCGAAGAGCCCCTCTATAACACCCCAGATGAAAACTGCAGCGGGAGGGGAGAAATAAGCTCTTGTGGGCTCTATCCCCAGCTCGGGCCAGGCGCCATCGTGGGGAGGGGAAACGACGAGCTTCGCTATCCAGAGAAGGGGGGCCAATCCATCCTCAAAAAAGCCGAGACGGCAAAAGCCCAATGTCGCCCATGGCTGTTGCTGACCTCCTGCCTGAGAGCCGACAGTGGCGTTCACATAGGAGGGAAAGAGATTGCTCACATATATCTCCCCATCCTTCCCCTTTAATGCTTCCCTCAAATGGCGTAAGGAGGTGTAGGAATCCAAAGGGTCCAGGATTTCATAGATAACCGGCCAGATGAGGGAATGATAGGGAGGCTCTATGTGGCTAACGCCAAGGGCATCTTTGTAAAAGGCAAACCATCCCAATTCCCTTTGCCAGAGTTCCTTCTTTAGGTTATCCTCCATCCATTTTGCCTTCTCCCTCGCCTCTCTTGCTTCCGCTTCATCGCCCAAAGCCTCCGCTAACTCCTCTTTCGTTCTCAGCATCTCTATCCCCGCAATGGTCGGCGATGTCCCATCTTCAGGAGTGGAAATATAATCCTCTTGATTTCCTATCTGCTGACCGAAGCCCAATAGCCCATTCCCATCGGGGTCGTGGGCTGTAAAAGTTTTTTCTATAACCTTTAACAAAGTTGAATAAATCTCCTTCGCGAAAGCCCTGTCCCCTGTCAGCCGCCAGTGATGTTGAACATCCCATACATAAAACTGGTTCCAACCACCGAAGTCAACCCTTGCCCTCCCATAGGTATCCAGTTGAGGAATCATTCCATCGGGAAGGATATGTCGTGCATGGGTGAGAATCATCTCCCTGCTCCTATCCTTTTGCCCCAGCCAATCAGCCGCTAAACTATGCTGTTGGGAATAAAGAGTTCCCCAATGATGGACTGCCTCAATCCATCCCCAAGGGCGAACCCAATTGAACTCAAGGTTCCAAAGGGCGCAGCGGAAAGCCTCGTCCAATATGGGCTCAGGAGTTTTTATCCATGCGCTCTCAAAAAGCTTTTTATAATGCTCTTTTAATTTCCTTTCTTCCGATAAGACATCCCTCTTTGCAAGCTCAATCGCCCGGCTTTCATCTTCCGAGAAAGCGACGCACATAGAGAATCTCCCTTTTGCTTCGTATTTGAGCCAAAAGCCGTCTTCCGATACCTCAGCCAGAGAACGGGAAGAAGCGGAAACATATAGGGTCGTCTCCTCTATGGGGGAGTAAAAAATTTTCTTTTTCTCCATCCATTTAGGTTTAGCTAAAGTTAGCTCGGGTTGGAGGAGATATTGCCAGCGGAAGGGAAGTTCTGAGAATAAAGGAAGAATTCTCAATCTCCCGGGAGCGCCGAAGAAAACGACGATATCGGCTGGGGGCTTGCTTTCCACAACCAAACCCACCGCCCCCTCCCATCTCATCTCTTCCCTCCCCACCATCATAGGAAACAGGCGAGCGGTTACTTGATGGTTCCCTATTTTTGCCTTTATCACCAACTCCTCTGGCGTCTGTGTTGTCTCCTGACCAAAGCCTTCGTAGAGAAAGACTATTTTATCCTTTGTTTTCACTCCTATCCTCCATTTGCCCAGAGCTATGTTGTGGAGCCAATAGCGAGGGTCGTGGTCGTAGGTAAAGAAGCCGGGAAGGGCGAAATAATCAAAGGAGGAAAGGATTGTCTCGTGGAAAGCTGTTATTCTTTCCTGCCCTGCATCCGCGGCGAAGGCAAGGACGGACAAACAAAGAATGAGGAGGAGAATCATCTTTAACACCCCCATACCTCTATGGTTTGCATTCCAGCGGGAAGCTCATACCATATCCACCAGCTATCTCCACTGAATTCCAATTCGCCTTTCCCCTTCCATTCCCTCGGCTTTTGGGTAAATGGTCCGAGCCGAACTTTAATCTGGGGGAGTTTCTTATCCGCTTTTATCTCCATTCTCATCCCCTTTCCATCCCTCGTGATTCTATACTCAATATTTGCTCGTTCCCCCTTTCCAAGCCAAATTGGATAGCTTTTGACTTCTATTCTTTTCCATCCATATGGCATCCTTGGAATGATTCTCAATTTTCCCGGCTGAGGATTATCAATTCCTATCACGATTCTCAAAGTCTTAACAATCTCCGCTTCCTGCACGCCGTTCCCCAAATCGCCCGTGCGATGCCAGAATCTTCCATCATCGCTTATCTCACATCCCTCAGGCGTGATGAAGGGCTGATATTTGGGGTCGTATATCGCCTTTGCCATCCATTCCAACATCTTTTCCCCATCCCTCATTCTATCAAGGAGGAGGGCTGATTGAGTGACGAATCCTTGACCATAGCCCATCGCAACTCCATAAAAGCCGAAAGGCTTATAGGAATCTATAAGGCGCTGGTAGGTGGAGAGGTTGTATTGAGACCAATCTGGGTCATCCTTGAGGGGGAGGAAGCCTTGCCTATCACAATGCAGAATTAGGGGACCAAGAACCGTGCTGTGATTTGGCCAACCCGAGCTTACGAGCGTCCAAACCTTCCCGTATTTTGGCTCTACGACGATGTAGTTCTTCTCAATCGCTTCCCTCATCTTCTTCGCCCTTTCCCTCCAAATTCTCGCCTTCTCTTTTTCCCCTATGCTCTCAGCCATCTCGGAGAAAGCATTGAGCGCCTCCATACAGATATAATCCGCATAGACGCTCCTTCCCACGCCTCCCGCGCATTCGCTATCGGTTAAGAGGACATCCGTTGCTCCCGATTTATCGGGATTCTCAAACTGCCAGATTATCCAATCTCCCGCGAGCTCTATATCCCGCCAATGCCTTCTCAGCCATTCCTCTCCATAGGGAAGCCTCTGCCAGAGCTTGTAAAGGAAGAGGGATATCAAGCCATGCCCATCGTTTTCAAAGTTTCCCTCGTTTGGTGACGGAATATTTATTATCCTGCACCAATGGGGAGGAAAGCCCTTCTCAAGCCAAAGAAGAGCCATCCTGAAGCAATAATCTGCCACCCGCTCACCCTGGGAAAGATAGCCAAGGGAGACTATCTCCTGTAAGCTCCTCCCCAAATCCCTTGACCAGGAATGGGCGTAATATGTGCCTACATCTCTTTTGAATGTCCCGAACCCCTGATATCCACCCCAAGAGGGAGCGTTCTTCGTTGAGGTATGATACATCCCCTCGGAATCTATTTTATTCAAAATATCAAGGACATTGTGGTAGAAGGCGTTTGAGAGGATATCGGCGTAGATGTTTCCTTCAAAGCGGACGTAAGGACCTCTATAAGCGGGTGGAATTGATAGGGGCAGACGAGAGGGAAGCGTTTCCTCTGAACCGTAAAGGAATTTGGCGAGCTTCTCCACCCTCTTGAAGGAAAATTTACCGGGAATAAGTGCCTTTTCCTTTATGAACTCGGAAAGCTCTTTCGGTGGTCTATCGGCTGGAAGGGGGATGCCGGAGGGAAATCTCTCGCCTGGATAGGTTTCCAGAGTGAGGGCGTAGAAAGTAGGGGCGCCTCTTTTTCCCTTTGAATCCTCAATTTCAAGTGAATAGATTGGGATGGGACGGGGATTTATCACCGCTACATAGCGTCCATCGGGAGTGGGGGATTGGGGATATAGGTGAAGCGTCTCCTTGAGAATCGCCCTAGCCTTAGGGTCTGAGGAGAAAGGCTCGGGAAAATCGTAAAACATTTTCCCCCACCAAAGGCTTTCCCCAAGGACGAGGGGGTAGATGTCCTCCTTTCCGTCTATATATTTTATCCTTATCCTTCCCAGCTCATCTCCTATGAAGAAGCGGGATGTTCTATCGTTTGGGTCGCCCCAAACGGGACAGCCCTGGTCAAGGGAATTGGTCATTCCCAAGAGGAAGAGATGTTTAGCCTTTACATTCAAGACGAGGCGGACGGAGGAATTCTCCATAAATTGGGGAAAAGAAGAGGCGAGGAAGGGAACAAGGCGCTCTGTGAAGATTTGCTGCTCACCCTCTGCCGACCAACCGATGAGGGAGGGATTTTCCGAAAAGCGGATATGGAAATTCTCACCCGCGTCAACTTCAAATAACCCGAGCCAGGCAAAGGCGGGCTCGGGATTGCCATCAATCATCCTGATGTAAACCCTTTTCCCTTGAAGATTTGCCACATCCCATTCTATCCAATGGGGAAAATCATTGAGGGGAGGAGGGGTGGAAAACAGGATTTCCCTCGTCTCCGCATCCACGAGTTGGAAGCGATTTTCCCCTCTTTCCCCTCTTTGCCCATCCCAGCCGTTGACGAGAAGGCGAATCCTGGGAACTCCGATGGTGAAAACTGGAGAGCGGATGGCTCCCGTTCCCTGTTCACCTCCTCCCAGGGAGGAGAGATAGGGAGGAGTGGTGCGATGAGCTCCATCATAGGTGAGGATGCGAAATGTCCCCAAGCCGAAGGAGAGGGGGACAGCGTAGAGATTGCTTTTATTCTGGGGGATATCCTTTTTGATTTCCTCAACGAGGGCAACTCCCAGCCAGGCGAATCCCGTTTCCCTATTGTTATCAACGGCGGAAAAAAAGACTTTTTTCCCTTTTAGGTCGCCTATTAGCCAAGAGAGAGGCTGGAATTCATCGGAGAGGGGAGGGATAGCTGTGCGGAGAATTGAGCCATCCTCAGCAGAGCAAAGATAGAAGAAATTCTTTCCCTTTTCTCCGCTTCTTCCGTCCCAGCCATTGACCCAAAAGCGAAGGATATCTCCCCTGATAGTGAAGACGGGAGAACGAAGGACGGCGGTTTCCGTTTCGCTTGATTCATAATGAGGCAGGGAGGGGAATGGGTTGGAAGGGCGAGAGCGAGTGGTCTGGGAAAATGAGCCCTCGCTTATCCATCCCTGCCATCCCCTTTCTCCTCCACCCCAGATAGAGATAACCTCCTCTCCATAGGAGAGGAGGGGAAAAAGAAAAATCAAGAGCAAAAGGTTTTTATTTAAATGACATTTAAGAATGGACAAGAGCTGAGATAAATTCAAAGCGGACGACTTCGTTCTTTCGCTACTTCGGCGAGCTTCCTTCCTGCCTCCATAAGCTTCGCTTCCGCCTTCTCATCCGGTCTTCCTTTGACCAAGACAGGTTCAACCGCCTTCTTGAAGTTGAACGCGTTAGCTATTCTCTCCACGCTCTCCAAAGCTCTTCCACCGCCTCCGTGAGTCACGAAGGCGAAGTAGGGTTTATCGTTTACCTTCCCATGTGTTGGGTAGAAGGTGCGGTCAAAGAAATCCTTAAGAGCTCCCGCCATATAGCTGAAGTAATCGGGAGTTCCAATTGCTATCGCGTCGCACTCCAGCAAATCATCCACAGTTGCCTTCATCGCTTCCTTCAAAATCACCTCAACACCTTCAACTTGTTTCACTCCCTCTGCAACAGCTCTCGCTGCAGCCTCGGTGTTCCCGCTCATTGAATGATAAACAATCAATACCTTCGCCATATCAAACCCTCCTTTTTAGAATTTTTGATAAAGTTTATACATTTCTCCACAACTTTGCTACCAGTTTATCGGATATACATTCATCTTTATTAGACAGCCAAGAAGCGTCGTCAATCCTCCGCCCACGAAATCTCCCATTATCAAGCCCAAGAAGAAGGGCATCGCCTGCCTGTAAAGCTTCATACCACCATATTTTATTATGAATAGCTTTATCAACCAAGCCAAGAAGAAGGGCATCCAAAGCCAGGTCATAGTGAATGTGTTCGCTATAGCATATCCGAAGGGATTGAAAGGCCACCAAATGAAATTCAATTTCATAAAATAGAGAAAGAGCGTGAATATCAAGCCACCTATCAAGAAGGAAATTGCATACCAATTGGTGGGAAGGGGAGTCTGTAGCCAGCTTGCTAAGGAATTGAAGGTGTTTTGCGGTATGGTTATGCTTCGCCAGCTATCACATTTAGCCCCTCCGCCATATTTATACCAAATACCGAGTGCGATATAAAAGGAAATGAAAAGTCCAAATACTATCGCTATCAAGATATTTACTATGATTGACCTCGCTGATGTATCCGTTAGCTCCGCCATCTTCAATGCATCAAGCTGATGGGGCATAGATAGACAGCGAAGGTCATAGGAGGTGAAGACTCTCATATAGGACATTATCGTCAGGTCCTGGGGAAGATATATCTTCGTGCCGATTGTTGAGGTCATCAGGGTGTTTGGGTCTACATCCGGTCCGAAGAGCCAAGCATTTCCCGCCTCAGCTCTCATCCTCGTTGCTGACATCATGTAGGCAAGGGCGATTAGGACAAGAGGTATCGCGACGATGAGCCTCATTCCCGCAACAACGCAGAAGCCGATTATGAAGGCAAGGCTTAAGATGAACCCCCAGAAGGAGAATTTGTAGGAAAAAGGCTCCCCTTTATCCGCCCTCGCCTTACCTATCGCAGTCAGGAAAACCTCCTTCAAATGCCTCCTGCCGAGCCAAAGGGCAACTATCGCTATACCTATGAAAGCGCCTGCTCCCTGGTGACCAATAAAGGGAAACTCAGCAATTGGTCCTCCCTGCTGACCGATTCCCCAGGCGGCACCCAATATCCTCTGCACCCTCGTGAGAACGAAGAAAAACCAAGAGGAAAAGAGAACCTCAAGGGATATCAAATACCCTATTCCGATTACGAAGGGATAAAAGGAGATGGGTGTATAGCCGATTGCGTTGAAGGGAGGAGTGGTGAAATAGGGTGAGATATCTCTGGGACGCACCTCTATGCGAGGGATGGTGGGGAAATTGAAACTCAAAGTGTTGATTGCATCTAATAGGAAGGGAATGGCGAATCCAATCCAAATGAGGCGATTCTGGAAGAATCCCTCCTTTGTCATCTCAACGGGAAGGAAGACAGTGGGGAAGGTCAGCCTTTCTCTTTCTATCCACTGCTTGCGAAAGATTAAGTTGATGCAAAGGGTGGCGAAGACGAGGGCGAAGAGGAGGGAGAGCCAGAGGAACATAGGCTTGAGCCAAGCCTTGATTGGAACGGGCGAATCACCCAGATAGAAGTTCTCTATAGCAGACCTGCTCTTCGGCACAAGCCAAGCGGGAACATAGCGATGGAAGAGCTCCTCCCATTTATTCTCAGGCGAGGCGAACCAGAATCCAGCTACGAGCGTGGGAATAAGGAAGTGCATTCCTCCCGAGGAGGAGATGACGGTTGAGGTCGTTAGCATAGCGTAAATCGTTATCAGCTCGCCACGAGTGAAGGCGGGAAGGGAATAGCGGCGGAGAAATTGGTTGATTGAGACAACGAAGAGAAAGGCGCAGAAGGCACCTACTGGAATGGAGGTATTGGCAAGAGCAGTGTGCCCCCGGGCGCTCCCCAAGACCAGCTCAGCGTAATGAAGCCAGAGGTCAACTAATATTGAAAGGATTATCCCCGTTAGGAGGGCTCTTAAGGAGATGAGTTTCCTCATCCATTTATGTCTCTAATACAATCACCGTGTCAATTGAGTCTATCGGCTTTGAGGGAAGAGTGAGGACGAGGTTGTTTCCATCCTGCTTGAAGCTCAGATTTTCCTTCGTCAAAAGGGGATAAGCTTTCTTCACTTCCCTTGGGAAGTCGGGAATCTCCAGCTTTCCATACCAGGGCCAGGCGAAGATGTGGAGGTAAATCTTGTTGCCCTTAGCCGTGCATTTCCCCCACCAAAGCTTCTCCAAGGGAAGCGGGCTCCTTTCGCAGCCATAGATGCTCTCTCCGTTAAGCCAGAGCCATTCCCCCATCTCCTTCAGACGCACGACGGATGGCTCAGGAATTATCCCCTCAGCTGTAGGTCCAACATTTAGGAGATAATTCCCTCCCTTGCTCACTATATCAACCAAATTGTAGATGAGCTGACCCGTTGACTTCCAATTGTGGTCATAGCTTTTATATCCCCAAGTATCGTTGATTGTTGCTGGGGTTGCCCAATCGCCGGGAACAATCGTTTGGGGAATCTCGTTATCACCCATCTCTTGATAATCGCCCAAATTATGCCCTATTCTTCCGCTTATGATTGTCTCCGGGCTGATTGAGAGGACGAATTCCCTCAATTCCCTCGCCAGCTCGGGAGTGGGAGTGCCTATATCAAACCAGATGAGGGCGAGTGGAGCGTAATTCGTTAGGAGTTCCTCCAATTGGGGCTTCACATATTCCCTAAGATATTTCGTGAAATCCTTCTTGCCGGGGTGGAAGTCCCAATCGTTGCCCATTCCATCGGGATGATGCCAATCAAGGGTTTGGGAATAATAAACACCGAAGCGAATCCCTTCCTTCTGGCATGCTTGAGAGAGCTCTTTTATAGGGTCTCGTTTGAAGGGGGTGGCTTTGACTATATTGTAATCGGTGTATTTCGTATCAAACATACAGAAGCCATCGTGATGCTTTGCTGTAATGACCATATAGCGCATACCAGCTTGCTTGGCGATGCTTACCCATTCCTCAGCGTTGAAGCGGACGGGATTGAATTGTTCGGCGAGCTTCTCGTATTCCTTTATGGGGATGCGGGCGGAGAACATAATCCACTCTCCGATTCCCGGGATTGTTTTATCCTTCCAGACTCCCGCTGGGATGGCGTAGAGCCCCCAGTGGATGAACATCCCGAACTTTGCTTCTCGGAACCAGAGCATCTTGTCCATAGAAATTCACCTCCGAGGAGACAGTTTGGAAAAATTTTATTGCGTCTTCTACGAGGAAAGCAAGAGAAATTTCGGAGGAATATATCTTTTTAAGGGGGCGGGGGGTTTGCCCCCCCGCCCCCCAAATAGAGCTACTTTATTGAGGCGCCCAGACCAAGTCCCAATGACAGATGCGCAGCTTACCTCCAGCGACCATCGGCTTTATCTGGTCTGCCTTATACCACTTCGCATGTCCATCCATAAATATGAGGTTGGAACCACCCGTATGGCGAGCGGATTTGTCTATTGCAGTTTGCAAATCGGTGAGATTGCAACCCCAACCGCCTACGCAACATTCTATGCCTGGATTGCTACCCGCCACAGCATTAGCGAAGGCGAACATAACAACCATTCCATCCACTTGTAGATAGGGAGCTACATAACCATTGGAGGAGTCTCCGATAACGACATATTCAGCTGGTGTTTTGATATCTGCTAATTTAAGAGCGCCTGACTTTCCCTGGCACCAGAAGGTTCCGCTCAAAGCGAGGTCGCTTATCCCGTAGGCGCATTTTACACCCACATTGCAGGGCGTCAGGGAGTTCTGAGGTCTACTGCAATTTGGATTGCTCGTGGGCCAGCAGCAGGCGGGCCAAGCGGAGTGGGAATCCGAAGGCATACTGGGGCAGCTAAAGACATGCCAATTCTTGACATAGGGATAGAGCATCTCCGTCCAAAACAGCCAAGTTTGATTACCTGGCCCTACACTCCAACAGGGCTTGGGGGCATAGGGGAAAGTTTCATCCCAATCCTGCATATACATCTGGAGGGCGGTTCCTATCTGCTTCGTATTGGACAAACAAGCTGTTTTTCGAGCCTGCTCCCGAGCACGGCTGAAGACAGGGAAGAGAATCGCCGCTAGAATGGCGATGATAGCTATGACGACGAGGAGCTCGATGAGAGTGAAACCGTTCCTTCTCATCCTTTCTCACCTCCTTTCTTTTTGGATTTAAAAAAATTAGCCGAGCCATCTGATGGCTCGGCTAATTGAAGCCTAAAATAGAAGGAGCAAAGGTATCAGAGAGAGAGAGAGAGAGAGAAATCTCTCCCTTTTAAAAGGAGCGATTTTTCTCGTATATCATTTTGCATTTCCATAAACATTTTATTGCACCCACTAATCTATGTTAATATCATTTTATCTCAATTTTAAACCCTGTCAATACTATGTCAATACTTTTTCAACGCTTCTTTATCTCTTCAACATAAGCCAGATTCGCCGATTTCACCCTCTCTATGAGTTCCCTTGACATCTCAGCTGATATGCGGAACTCCTCCCTTCCCACGCCAACGGGATTCTCCACTATGTGACAATCAACCATCTCGTTCCAACTATAATATCCCAGCCCATCTCCTATCTCCGCAATATCCCTGCCGAATTCAGCGTCTATCCAATTGCTGACCCTATAGCAGTAAATCACTTTCTGCCCCCTTCTCCTCAGCTTCCTTATCTCCTCCCTCTCTTCCCTCGTCAACCTCCCCTGCGTTCCCCTTATCAAAATAATATCCGCAAACCTAACTATCTCGGGTAAGCAGCCACAGCTCCATTGATAGCTAAGCGCATGGGGATGCTGGGAGCCGAACTGATAGGGAACCTCTGCTAAGAAAAGAAGGTCGGGATACCTCTTTTTCAGTCTCTTCTTTATTTCCGCGAAAGCGGAGTTACATAGCTCCGCTCTAAAACGAGAATGCTCAACGACGGGGATGGGCTGGATTGGCTGGTCAACCCTTGAATAATCAAAAATCCTCTCATCCCTTGGGTCTATCTGTGAGAAATCGCTGAAGGAGGTTCCCCAAAGGGCGTTCAATGATTTTATATCGCCCTTATACCTCTTCCTTAACCATTCTCGGAAAAGCTGGTTCGTCTCCTCGTCAAAAGCGGTGAAGTCCATCTCGCAGGAGAGGGAGATGACGGGACGCTCCTTCCCTTCCCAGATGACTCTCAATATTTTCCCATCCCTCAAATATCTCTCAAGATAGGAGGAGACATAGGAGACGAGATACTCCTTGAATTCCTCGCTATAAACCTTCGCTTGAGTTGTTTCCCCTTTTTGATTAATTGTCAATGCAATTGGGGGGATTCCGTAAAGCCTGCTCGCGCATTCCATCCTCCATTCGTAATGGGCGGAGATGTCCCTACCACAATGAGCCTCCAGCCAGGGAACGATGTAAAACCCCTCCTCTTTCGCCAATCTATGCTCCCTATCAAGCCATTTCCAATTCCCGTCAAGCATTTGGGAGAACTCGTGGTCCAAAAGTAGGGTATTGAAGCCCAACTCCCTTAGCCTTCTCAAATCCCTTCTTATCGCTGAATCATCGCTCTTCCAAGGTTCCCACCAATGCCCAAAGAAATAAATGGAGAGTAGCGGTTCGCCATTTGGAAGGAAAAGAGAGGAGGGTTTATCCTCGCTTTTGTTCAACCTTCTCACCACCTCTAATGCTGGGCGAGGGGAGCCGTCCTTTCTCAACAAGCTGAAAGAGGAGGTCCCTCGCTCAATGTAATGTCGCCAATTCCAAATTGAATAGCCGATTCCCTGTTTTTTCAAAGAGGAAATGGAGATATTCAACCAATGCCTCTGCTTCTTTTCCCCCACAGTTTCTACATCCGCTCCCAACTCGCCCATCCAAAGGGGAAGAGTTGGGTATAATCTCCTCGCTAAATCTATCTTCCTCTGCATAGCCTCAAGGTTTTCCAAAAGCGTTAACTTGGGGTCCAGATAGTAACCTATGCTGTAGAAGTCAAAGGGATTTGGGATGGGGAGAGATGCCTCGTTGGGAGACGGGGGAGGCAAGACGGGGTCTAAGAGGAAATCGTGGAAGCCGACTATGGCATTCGGTCTCTCCTCCCTAATCGCCTTAACCATGGGCGGCAGAATTTGGCGGAGAATTGAGGCGAACCAGAGATAGTGGTCCATCCAAATCTCCCATTTTGACCGTTCATCTGTTGAGAGGGGCTTGAATGTCTCCCAAGTGAAAGATTTTCCCCATCGCTTGTTCCAATATTCTATATCTGAATTCCTTTCCCTTGCCCATTTTTTGAAAGCATCAATGCATTCCCCTCTCTTATCGGGGTGATAAAGGAGGGTTGCGGGGAGGATTTCCTCGGAGGCGAGAAGATAGACGACATTGGGAAAATCCTTTGTGATATGAGCAATCTTTCTCAGAAAACTTGTATAACTTTCAACTTGTTTTGGCATTATTGGCCAGATTTGCTCATCTAATCCTTTGGGCGCCCAGCCTTCACCCACATAGCCGAGGGCGAGGATAACTGTCAATCCTTTCTCCTGGGCTCTCCTGCAAACACCCCTTAGCCATTTTAAACGCTCTTCGTTAAAAATGGGCGGGTCAAGGGAAGGCTGAATCTCCGCCCAAACATTGACGAGCCAGACTGCGTTGAAGTTAGCTTTCCTTATCTCTTCAAGGTCTTTCTCCCAAACCTTTAAATCATAGTTTATCTGAGGATAGGGAATGTAGTTGCTCACGCATTTCCATTTTCCAATGGTGGATGGATGTGAAAGGGAAATAAAGAAGATGGAGAGCAAGAAGAGAAGAGAATTTTTTCTTATCATTAAAAAGAAGTCTAATTGAAGATTCTTTTTATGGCAAGGGTTATCTATCTTTAAGGGCTTACCCATTTTCTCAGCCTTTTAGAAATGCTTTCTGGATAAGGGGAAAAGGGTTATTTTTCCTCTTCGTCTTCTTTTATTGGTAAAATAGCAAGGCAAGGCGGGTGCTTCGCCTTGCCAAATCGCTGATTTTATTCCTATGAAAGCCGACGAGTATGCTCTCGAGCTCGTCGTTAAGCGGCTCTATCCACTCCTTGGGGAGCTTTGACGCGCCCAAAATACCACCCATCACTGAGCCAGCGGTTGCTCCATTGCAATCCGTGTCCAATCCTCCCATAACGCTCAAACAAATCGTCCTTCCGAAATCGCCTTCCCCATATAAGAGGGCAAGGAGAACGATTGCCGCATTATTTATCGTATGGACGGGATGGTAATGTCCATATCTCTCAAGCGCCCTTTCTATCGCTTTCTCCCAATCCCTTTCCTTCTCAAAAAGCTCCAAAGAGAATCTAACTGCTTCAGCGAAGCGAGAGCGAGGAGGAATGAGGGAAAGAGCTACATCAACTCCTTCTTGCAAATTCTTTCCTCCGATTACCGATGATAAAAGCACGGCGAAGAAGATTTCCCCATATATGCCGTTCTTCCTGTGGGATACAATTGCATCACGCCAAGCGAGCTCAAAAGCCAGGGCGGGCTGACCAGCAGAAACATACCCCCAAGCATCAGCCCTTATCTGTGCCCCTATCCATTCCCTGAATGGATTGAGAAATAGGGAGGTCTCGGGAGGCTCCAAGCCAATAACTAAATTTCTATACGCCTCCCTCTCCGCCGTGTAGACGAGATGGTAAGGGAAATGCTCAAGCCATTCCCTGCCGACATCATGGGGGGAGAAGCTCTTTCCATATGTCTCAGAGATGTGGAGGTTGATGATTGTGTAATCCGTATCGTCATCCCTCTCCGCTTTTTGGATATTCCCCCTCGTTAGGCTTTTTATGTAGGGATTTGGTTCGGGGAAGAACTCTAAGGGGAAATAAAAGGAGAGGGGATATTCTCCGATTCTTTGGAGATTTTCCCTTATTCTTTCCCTGCTCCAGCCCTCAACTGGCTTGCCGAGCATACAGCCGGCGCATCTTCCCAGCCAAGCACCATAGATTTTATCGTAAAGTATTTCCTCTGAGGGAAGGGGAAAAGATTCGGGCAATGGCACAACGCTTTTCAGCTCCTCCAAATCGGATGGTTCTTGATAGGGGAAATCTTGTTTTGGGGAAAGTGAGGAAAGCTCTTCATATATCTTCCATATGCCTTTCTCATCTCCCTTCGCTTCTTCAAGCTTTAGCTCAAAACCCTCAACATCGCAACCTTCCTCTCTCCTTTGAACGATTTCGTATTTGAGAAGTTGATAGAGATATTCAAGGTTTTTCATAATTTCAACCTCCTATTATGTGTTTAGAGTAGTTTAATGGATTAAAGTTTTTGGTGGAAGTATCATTTAAAAAGAAACACCCACTGCTTCGCCTCAACCTCTACTATGAAAGGAAAGCCTCTCAATCTCTAATCCCTCGGATAGAAAAGCATAAAGCTGTTCCAATTTAGATAGCGGGATTCAAGCCTCCCCAAATTCCCTTCCCCGAAGATTATCTCACCGAAGCTCCACCATTCCCCTCCGGGTGCATCCACCTTCTTCGGAGCTTTCCAACCCCACCAGCGTAGGAAAGGACGCTCCAATCCCTTTCCCTCAATCGCCAAGCATAGAGCGGGAAACTCCGAATATTCCCTCACCCTCTCCAATCCCAAAACGAAATTAGTGGGATTTCTCTGCGGGATTAGCCTTATGTAGCTTAGGGGGTGGCTCGTGCGGAGGAACGAAAGGCAGAAGGCGACCCCATCCGCACAGCGTCCCAACTGCCAATCGCTTGGAGGGGAAAGCTTCGCTAATTCCACAGGCGTCTCATTCAGGAGAAGGGAGCGTAGACGAATGATTGAGGGGGCTATGTGAGCGGTATCCTCATTTAGTCTATAGGGAGTTTTTCCTCGTCTTGCCCTTTGCGTCAAAAGTTCCATCTCCTCCTTTATCTCCTTCCCCAAGACATCCCTATAGAAGCGGGCTACATCCTCGCTTGAGAAGCGAACCCAACGATTCTCAAATTGCCTCTCTCCCGTTTCCTTTGGGTATGTCGGACCGTCTATCTGCCATCCTGCCAAATCCCCCCAAAGGTTGGTTAAATAAACCTCCTTCGGCATAAACTCCAAGGAATGCCAGGGCTGATTGAGGCGAAAGTATTCCGCTCCAACCTGCTTGATGTAATGGTGAACGAGCTCCCTAACGAATATGTAGCAGGAGAAGGCATAGGTATCGTAATCATCAGCCATATAAGCGAGGCGAGCCATATAGAGGGGAGGGCTCGCCTCATCTCCCATCTCCGCTATAGAATAGCGACCGAAGGACTTCCAATCGCATTCAAGGGGTGTTATGAAGAGACGCTTTATCATCTCCCAACGCTCCCTAATTGTTCCCCAATCTCCCGTGTAATGGGCATAACACCAGAGGGTTTCAAGGAGATTAGAGGAGAACTTTCCCGCATCATCATATCCACCCCAGGTCCCTATTCCCGGACCAACTAAAAGCAGCATCCCTTTAAATTCCTTATAATTCTCCTCCTTAAGGACGAAATTCTTCATATACTGCTTCAATACCCACTTCACCCTATCCCCGATTTCTTTGGGAAGATAGGGAAGGACTTTTCCATACCACCTATCTCCCATAACCTGCCAGCAGTAATTCTCCTTGCCTCCGTGGTCCCAAATCTCCTGCCAATCCTCTCCCTTGAATTTTTCACCCACGCGCCTCACAATCCAATCATAAGCCTGCTTGACGACTTGGGGCGCCTCATCAAGATTGGGAAGCTTCACCTCCTCCGTTATGTGAATATACTGGAGGAGGGGGAAGCGAATCTCGTAGGTATCAACATTTTCTATTCCGAGCCAGGGACCGTAGGGAGTAAATAGATTGGGGTCGGTGATGGGCTGATAGAGGGTCATAGGGAAAGGCTTTTGGGCGAGTTCGTTTTTACCCGCCCACCAAGCAAGGGCAAGAGCGGGAGGGAGGGGAGCGAGGCGTAAGGGCTTAGTTTCCCAGTCGTCTTTTATATATCGCCATTTAAAGGTTTCCCTTATTATGAGGGTATCGCCTGAGAGGGCAAATCTTTCCTCAGCATAGAGGGGGAAGGCACGGGCGATTCTGCTGAAATATTGACAGCGATTGAACACTTCTTGGGGAAGCCCTTTAGCCCATTGCCAGGGGCGGATGTTTTTTGAAGGAAGATTGTGCTGGGCGAGGAAATCCTTTCCCTGTTGAGGGGGTTTGAAGTAGCCGTAGATGGGCATTAGGACGATGTCTCCTGCTTCTTTTGGGAAAGATAGGGAGAGTCCTTTTTTGGTTAAGGATATTTGAGATGGGCGATGTTGGAGGACGATGAGAATGGGAGCATCCCAATCCTCCCATCCCTCCGCTTGGGAGAAGGAGGCGAGAATCCAGGGAGCGATTTGGGAGGGAGAGGAGAGGGATTCACCTCTTTTGAGAGCGCGAATGCCCTTGCTGAGAGGGATGGAAAGAAAAGTGGGTGGCGACAGCCCCCATTTATCCATATTCGCGAATAGGGTTATTTTGGCTTGATTGGAATGGATGAGTATGGCAGGCGATAGTTCGGTTGAGAGGATGAAGGAGGTGCGTTCAAAGCGGTCAGTGATGTCATAATGGGGCGATTTAGCCCACCAATCGCTGAGATTCTTTCCCCTTTCCCCATATAGTGGCTGGCTGAGAGCAGATGAGGAAATTGCTAATGCGGAAAGAAAAATTTTGAACACGAGATTGAATTTTCCCATCTCTGAGTTATTATCTTAAATTTCCCTTTATTTGTCAAAAGAATTTAAAGGCGATTTCTCAACGATTCTCTATTCGCAAAATTTTGCAAGCGATATCACGAAGGAAAGGCGGTGCTGATATCTGTAAGGTTTTCTCCTTTGCCTTAACGATTTTCTCCTCAAGAACCTTTCCTTGATAAGTGTCAAACCATTGAACTTTATATTTGCCCGGCGATAGCCCGTTTATAATTATTGAAATGCCCTCTCTTTTCCTTGGCTTTATCTTCTCCACAACTACAGAATACCAGCCCGCCTCTTTATCAGAGAGGAATATATAAGCCCGGTCCTTCCCTTGCAATCCGATGACCCTTATCGCTTCGTCGGAAGTTTGAGCATTTATTGATTGAAGCCCAGAGGCGAAGGGGATATCGGAGGTGAAGATGGATAAGGGTTTATAGTGGTGGTAGGCATTCATCATATCAAGCTTCTCCCACCACCAAAACATCGCGGTTCCGGATAGCCCGCTGAGAGCGGATGCCCAGAGGGCATCGTGGAAATGGAGGAGTTCCTCATCCTTTTCCATATAGGGGCTGAGGCGCCACTGCTCATCAGCTAATCCGAACTCGCTCAGCAATGCTGGCTTCTCAGTGGCATATTTTCTTAAAAGCTGAGCCCTGTCCTGAACTGCCCCCACAGCATCCTTCCAAAGCTCGTTCCAGTTGGGACGAAGATACCAATGAAGGTCGGCAACATCCAGTTTCCTGTTCGCCCAATCCCTTGGCGTGGGAGCCCAAGCGCTAGTTGCTCTTAGATGTCTATATGGGTCTATTTGCTCAAGATAGCTTCCCATTTCGTTATAGAAGCGCTCTGTGGGCAGGTTTGGGTCCTGCTCGTTCCAATATTCCCAGCTGACGACGCTCGTTGAATACCCCCATCTCGCAACCGCATAGCGGAGTAGCTTCTTTGCGTAGCTTATAGCCTCTTCATATTCAGGGCTGTTATCATTCTTCAGCTTGTCCATATACAGGTTCCTTGTTAACAAGCATAATTGAAGATGAATTCCATATCTCTCCGCCAAGGATACAATCTCGTCAATCATAAAGCAATCAACCTGATTATAAAAACCCATAATTGGGCGATTTACATCCGCTTCCCAGAGGAGCTCAACGCCATCGCCCTTTTCCTTAAGGGACAAATCCGCGAGCAAGAGTTTTCCCTTCCCTTCTTTTCGCACGCGAAGGCTTCCCAGCCACCATTCGTTTTGAGAAGTCGTGAATTCCCTCTGGAAGGGAATCCATTCCCCCTGTCCACCGAGAGAAATTGGTTCACCTAAAGGTTTTCCATTTCTCTCTATTACAACTTTCAATGGATTTTCCGAACGCAGGCGTCCGGAAAGGAGGTAGGTGGCATTGGGACGGAGGGCGACGGGATGGGAAGGCTCAACGGAGAGAACCGCTTCATCTCCAATTTGTAGGCAGAGCTTGTTTTCCTCCCCTGGCATAGGCGCTAAGGGAGGTTTAGGACCCCAAGAGCGTCCGAAGGCGCTCTTCTGCGATTCAATAGCGATTGCCCAATCATCGCAACAGACCCATATACGAAGATAATTCGCTCCGTTATCCGCTAACTTCTTGAATATTTCCTCCGCTTTAACCAAATTAACATACTGCATTGGGCCGATGAAGGCGAGATTCTGTCCGATGGGGAAGAAGAGGGTCCCATCCTCAAAGGAGAAAAAGCGAGGGTCTTTTGAGGATATGGTGACGAAGCCGTGGTGTTTCCTTGGCTTAACCGTGAAGCTCTCAGTATTTGAGCGGAGAACCCTGTTTTTAGTTTTCAAAACCGCTGTGCATTGATATCTTCCCGCTTCTTTTGGCGTGAAGCGGGCTTTCCAGTGGGGCGGAGCTATAGGATAAATCCAATCCAATTTGCGACCATCCTGCTCCAAAGTTTTTCGTTCATAAGGTTGGTAGTAAAAAGCGGGGATGATGATTGTCTTGCCTTTAGGGGTTTTCAATTCAATTGAGATATCTGCTTCCTCGGGGTCAAATGGATTGGAGAAAGATGCGTTCAGATTTATATCTATATCAACCCTCTCATAACACCCAACAATTTTGGGTGAGACAGAAATTATGAATTTTCCCCTCTCCTCACTAGCGAGAAGAGAGAAGCAGAATAGGAATAAAAGGAAATACCACCTCATATTAAATCCCTCCCTTTCTAAGTCTCTTTTTCAATTATGTGCAATTTTTGAAAGGAACGCAAAATTTAAAGATGTGTATATCAGCCTCCTTATCAAGAGAAGCATTGATAGGACAAGTATAATAAAGGGCGGATACCCTACAATCAGAGACTTTGTTTTTTGCTTTGGGTAAACCCTAATTCCATAGAATGCTAAATATCATCCCAAGTCAAGCACATCCTATTCCATTTTCTCTACTTCTTTGGCACGAGCTTTATCTTAAAGCTCTCGCCGAAGAAGGCTCTGCCTTTCGCCACCATTCTAAAGGTTAAAGTGATTTCTCTTTTAAGCGAGGAAAGCAAAAGGAAGGGAGGAATTTCAGCATCTTTGAGGAAGGGGGTATTTTTTGTTATCCCGACCTCCATTTCAATACCTCCACCGTAGCAGAGAAGATAAACCGCTCCGGGCTCTTTCGTTTTTCCGGGTGCTATCCATTCCGCTTCTCCTATGTTCCCCACTGATGCTCTACACCAAATCTCCCCGCTTCCGTCAACCTCCAATGTATCTCCATCCTCCACCCTCACCCACTTTCCGCGTCTATCCTTTATCTCAAGATAATTGAATTCCGCGTTTAAGAACTTCAAAGGGTTCCTCCCATTGTATTCGCTGTTGCCGACAGCTGTCAATGGAACATTACAGGAATTTGTCCCTGTTCCCTCTGTCTTCAAACCGGGAGTTTTCCCTTCTTCCACAAGCTTTAGATATAAGGGAGCATAGGTATCCCACGCATCAAGGGGATGGGCATCAAAGTCAATCGTTATGTATTCATCGGGCTTCTTCTGTTTCTGTTTCGCAAATAGAGGATTGTATTTTCTTATCACTTCCGCTACGGGACGCAATGTCCAATCGGGATTTATTATCCCCGCATCGCTGTTCTCACCTACTCTGAATCCTCCCGGATACCACCAAGGAGCACATCCTATTGCTCCAGATTCCAAGAACATTTTGTAGAACTTCTCCTCTTCTTCCTTCTGATATTCAAGCCTCTCCTTTGGTGTGAAAACCATCTCCGTCCTCCAAACCGTTCCATTCGGCCAGACTGGTCCGCAGAACTCCATCCATATCACTGGCTTCTCCCTACTGATGAACCGATAATAGAGGGTTATCAGCCCACCCTTCCTTATATCCTCCCAGGGAGTTGGATTGCCATATCCTTTCGTATGAAGATTGTAGCCCTCCGGGCAGAGAAAGTCTATATGCTTGGCAACACCTATGGAATCAAGATGGGCACACCAATAGGCATTGGGGAGCCCGCATGCTCCGCCCCTAAAGCTGACGAGATGATTTGGGTCAATGCTTTTTATCGCCCGAACTATCGCATTGTATCTCTTGCTCGCGTAATCGCTGAAAAAGCGAAGGAAGGCAGCGTCCGCTTTAGTATTGTTGAGCCCAATTGGAGGAGCAACCTTCCCTTCTTTTCTCGGAAGTTTCACCCCAAATTCTACCTCAGCCCTCTCCACGCTTCCATAGTTCTTTATTAGCCATCTCTCCCAAGCGGAGTTAAAGGCGCCAGCTTGCACCCTTAAAACCTCCGCGGGCTCCCAGGCTATATCATAAGCGAAAATCGTGGTTATATTTGGAAGCCCCGTCTCCTTTATGAAGCGAAGGACATCCTCAAGAGAACGAGAAGCCAAACCAACCTCGCCAACTCCTCCTCCTTTCCTTATAGAACTGATGACTTCTTCATCAAAATTGAAGGGATTGGCGGGAATGTAAAGCATAACCTTCATATTGTGCTTGTCAGCCCGATGGAGGAAATCCAGAAGATTTCTCACGACTCGTTTCTCACCCGAAATGAGACTGATATCTGCTCCTACAGCAGCTAACATATTTATCCCCAATTTCTCCAAAATAGTTAAATCCTTCTCAATAATCCAGGGGTCATAGAGGGTGGGAGAAAGCCAATTTCCCGCATAGATATCCGCATCCAATCCTCCCAGCATAGATGGCCAATAATTTATCCCCCGAGGGAACCATTTCTTCCCCTTGAGATAGAAATATGACCCTTTAACGGAAACGAAATCATCCTTTTTAGGAGGCTTTTGGGGTGGGAGAACGGTGAGGGGGTGGCTGATTTTGTCAATCAGCTTTCCATTCTCCCAGGCTTCAATTTCAACCGAATAGCCGTTAGAAGGCGATGTAGCTTTCCAGTGCCATTCAAGATTCGTCTTTCCCTTAGGGGTAATTGATATTTCCTCTTGCTTTTGGAAAAGGTTCTTTTTGCCATTTGTAATGGAACATTTTATTTTCAGCGTTTTTCCTTCCGGGCTTAAATTGAAGATGAGGGCACCCATCTTGACATCCTCTCCCTGATTATAGATGAAATGCTCTGCCCCTCCCTCAAATAAAAATGCCCCATTGATTCTATCAACCGCTTGCAGAAGGATATCTGTAAGGTATGGTTTTTGAATGTCTGAGGGGTTTTGCAATTGAAATGAAATCAGACAAGAGCCATCCCTTTTCAGGAGAAGTGAAGCTAAGGCGCCCCTCAGTTCTCCTTTTTCATAAGCTTCAAGAAGTGGTATCCAACGCCAAAGCCTGTCCCTGTTATACCCTCTCCCCTGGGGACGCCACACAGGAGAAAAGCCGGAAATATTTTCCTTGATTTTATAATTTTTTAGGAATACAGCGAGTTTTGAGGTCTGGAACTCGTCTATTTTACTCAAGGGGTAGATTTTGTAGGAAGGACTGACTGTTTCAAGGTTGATTGGGCGAAGGGAAGAGGGGTTGGGAAGAGTTTCTATTTCCTTTGGTATGCTTTGCGTTCCCACTTCATCTACCCAAAATGTGTGTTTTCCGCTTCCGATTTTGGGAGTGTGAGAATCAGAGATGCCGAAGAGGATTTGCTTGGCGTTTTTGGGATTGAAGCAATCGCCGGGAAATCCTCGGTTTAAGCTTGGATTATCGTGCCAATATAGAAAAGCGGAAGGAGGAAGGGAGTAAAATTTCCATTCGGAGGTGAGTTCAACGACGGCTATCCAGCGGGAGCCGTCTTTCTCCCGCCATTCAACAGACATCTGTATAGTTGTATCATCTCCTTTAGCCCAGAAACAGGTGAGGGTATGGTCATCAATAAAGGGAGATTCCTCAAATATCGGGGAAGCAGATGCTCCCCAGCCAGGGAGGGAAGCGGTAACTTTAAGACACTTTCCTACCTTTCCCTCTACAATATCCAAATCCACAGGATTTTTCGGCGAATTGCTTTCAGTTGTCCATGCGCTCAAATCTTCGTTCTCAAAATTGAGGAAAATGTTTTTGGGCTGATTGAGGAAATATTGGTCTATCTTTTGCCCCAATTTCGTTGAATCCAGCCACCCGTTCTCCCACTGGAAGAGCATATTCGCGAAAGCGGGCGCTCCTATAAGGAGGAGGTTGCCACCCCTTCTGAGGTATGAGCGGAGAGAAGTGGTCGCTTGTTGAGGGAAATAGCGAGCATCCGGAATGAGTAGAAGGGAGAAGTTTTCCGGGCTGAGGATTTGTTGGTCGCATATACTATCGCTATCAAGGATAGTCACTCCATAGCCTCTGCTCTCCAGCTTAGAAGTGAGATAGTTCGCCACCGCTTTCCCTTCTCCCGGGAAATTATCCTCAGAGAGAATCGCCACATTTCCCTTCTTTCCTCTTTTTATTTCAATCTGCTTTCCCTTATAATCTTCCGTCCAATATTGGAGGGTAAAACCACTGAACTCAACATCAAAGCACTGTGCCCATAATCCAGCCACTCCCTCTCGAACCGCGGGGTTCCTTTCAAATGAATACTTTATACGCCAGCTTGCTCCTGTCTGGGGGTCGCTTATCTCGCCCTTAATGCCATTCTCGTCCAATTCCAATCTCATCTTATAAAGGCGGTTATACTGCCAATCTATGTGTCCCTCAGTCCAGATAGGAAGCCTTGTGGAACCCTCTAACTGTGCTTGATGTCTTCCTTCAAAATTCTCTATTAATTCCGGATAGCGGAATCCAAGGTCGGGTGCTTCAACTAAGGATAGGCGCCAGAAGCTTCCTTCATCCCACCAGAGACATATTCCTGCTCCCGCCCAGCCAATTTTATTCACCCTCTCTTTTATTAAAATATTTACTTCTATTATTTGCTTAGAAGAAATTGGTGTTGGGGCTAAGGAATAACTTGCCCGTCCAATTGCCTCCCTGATTATATATTTCCCATTTTGAATTTCCCATTTCCCCCTTATCACTTGCCAGTTTTGGAAGTTATCTTGAAGGATTCCCTCTTTTGCGATTGCCAAAAAGGTGAGGAAAAGGAAATATAGAGCTTTCTTATAGGTCATTTTCATCACCTATAAAAAATTAAAGGAAAAACCCTTTCATCGCAATAGTTTAGTTCTCCACTGTCATTGCTGGGAGCGAAGCAGTCTTTTTTATTAAGAAAGTGCAATTGGAACACACGACATTGGTGGGTTCGGAGCTATATGAACCACGAATTATACATATCGTTGCTCCAATCTTTTACAGGTTTTATAATTTTCCTCTATGGAGAAAAAAGAGAGATTCGTTCTCAAGGGAGTTACCTTAAATGTTTTCCTCCTGGGAATCGTTAGCCTGTTGAACGATGTCAGCAGCGAAATGGTCTATCCCCTTCTCCCCATCTTCCTCAAGAGCGTTTTAAAGGCGGGAACGACTTTCATAGGGGTTATTGAAGGGATTGCGGAGACAACGGCGAGCATCCTCCAGATTTTCGCCGGTTGGCTCTCGGATAGATGGGCTGTTAGAAAGCCGATTGTCGTGTTCGGATATTCCCTTTCCTCCCTTGCTCGTCCAATCCTCAGCGTTGCTAAAGCTCCCTGGCAAGTCCTCCTTATAAGATTTGCCGATAGGTTCGGCAAGGGAATGAGGGGAGCTCCTCGCGATGCAATTGTTGCGGATTCAACCCCAGAGGAATTCAGGGGAAGAGCCTTTGGCTTCCATCGGGCGCTGGATAATCTGGGAGCAGCAATTGGACCAATCTTAGCCACGCTCCTCCTCATCACCCTTAAAGAGAATCTTCGCCTCATATTTTTCTTAGCTTCAATTCCTGCCCTCCTCAGCCTTTTCGCCCTCATCTTCGTTAGGGAAAGGAAGCCCGAGAGAAAGGAGGGTGCCCCTCCCGTTCAGCTCACACTCCGCCCTTTTGACCATAGATTCAAGCTCTTCCTTATCATAGTCATAATCTTCACATTAGGGAATTCAAGCGATGCTTTTCTGCTTTTGAGAGCGAAAGACATAGGGATTTCCCTCTCCCTCATACCGATGCTTTGGTTCGCGTTGGATATGACGAGGACTCTCTTCTCTATGCCCGCGGGAATAATCTCCGATAGGGTAGGGAGAAGATATGTGATTGTTTTGGGCTGGTTCTTATATGCATTAACATATTTCGGCTTCGCCTTCTCTTCCCAGCCCATTCACGTATGGTTACTTTTCATATTTTATGGGTTCTATTATTCCCTGACGGAGGCAACGGAAAGGGCTTTCATAGCGGATTTAGTTCCCTCAGAGCTGAGGGCAACCGCATACGGGATTTATCGTTTCGCCATTGGGGTTGGGGCATTTCCCGCGAGCGTTATCTTCGGAGCGATTTGGCATTGGGCGGGTCACATAACCGCCTTTACATTCGGCGCCGGATTGGCGTTTCTCGCCTCAATTCTCCTTCTCGCCCTTATAAAGGAATCACGCCCAGGGGATTTGATACAGGTTTAAAGGGATTGAAGGTTTATCACCAAAAAGTAAACTCGCATCTATGGGTATAGGTTTCAGTGTCAATTCCTTCCATAGCGAGGTAAGAACCTCACTGTCATTGCGAGCCTGACTGCGTAAGCAGTCAGGCTCGCAATCTCGTATTTAATCGTAGCTAAGGAATGAAATTGTCATGCCTTCCTTTGTCGGACTTGCAATGACATTTAGCTCCTTACTCATTACGAGCGGTAGCTGCGAGGAGCGTAGCGAAGAAGCAATTTAAACTATTTTTTATTTGTTGATTTTTGACTTTTCTTTTTTATGCGTTAAAAAATATTAAATGGAGGTGGTTTGCGATGGCAATGGAAAGAGAGGAGTTAGAAAGAGCAAGTTTTGAAGCAGAGGAGAGGGAGTTTCCTCAGCCTGATAAGCGCAGTATCTTCACAGCTAAGGAAGCCCTCGCCAAAGCTCCCAAAATCGTCGGCATTCCCACCGGTATTGAGGGTTTGGATGACCTTTTCTTCACAGTTGAATCGGTGGATGGTAAATTGACAAGGAAAACGCTTGGTGGTTTACCCGCCTATTCCGTTTTCAATCTCACAGGCGTATCCGATACGGGGAAGTCATTGATGGCTGAACAATTCACAGTTGCACAAGCGAGGAGGGGAGAGAAGGTTGCTTTCATAACGGTTGAATCACCCGCTCCCTTTCTCGTCAGCGGTTTGAGATTGAGAGCTCAAGCAATGGGTTATGATTTAAACGATTTCTCCGATAACATCCTCATAATAGACGCAGCATCTTATGGCAATCTGCGGGAGAACATTCAGGAACTTCTCGCCACTCTTGCCTATGTTATCCAGAACTATAAGGTCAAGTTCACGGTGATAGATTCAATAACTGGTCTATATGAGAACAAAGAGATGATGGCGAGAGCTGTTGTGAGGAGAATCTTCAATTTCCTCAAGAAGTGGCATCAGACGGCGATACTGATATCGCAAAAGAGGAGCGGACACGAGGAGCTAACGGCTGAGGCGGCTGGTGGTTATGCGGTAGGGCACATAGTTGATGGCACGATGGTCCTCGCCAAGGAACTCGTTGATTCATCCTATAAGGCAAAGCTCTACAAGAAGGAAATCGGCGATATAGTGCGCCTATTCAGGATAGATGGGTGCAGGCTTTCCGGGCACGATACCTATACCCATATTATGGAGATAACCCAAACAGGGCTCGTGAAAATACTTGACCCAATAGGAGGTGAGAAGTGATGATAGTGGAACCCATTCGCAAGGACGATGACATTGAGCTTTTAGCGGGAAGGGTTTTCCTCAAGACGATAGACCTCTTGGGGGGACTGCACAAGCTCGCCGAGTATCGCGCCCTTACCTGGCTTCCTTCCCTTGCAAGAGCTTCCTTTGCCGTCGTTCTTAGAGAGGAGCTTATGAAGACTGAGGACGAGATAGCGAAGTTCTTAGGCTTGACGAGAAACACTGTGAGGAACATTCTCAGAGCTAATGCCGACCTCGCTCTGAAGAGACTGCAGGAGATGGAAGAGGAAATGTCTAAAGAGGGGGGAAAGAAGGATTTGAAGGTGCATATAGCGGGAGCTTTCGCCAAGCTCGCCTTCAAGGAGATAAAGGAAGGAAAGGAAGCCGTGCTTCTTAAGAAGTTTGTTGGACAAACTCTCAAACAATTCGTCGGCGAGCTTCTACAACAGTATGTCGGTGAGTCAGAAGAGCCCTCTGAACCCCCAGTGCCCTCTGAATAATCAGCCCCTCTTCCCGCCTGAGGGAGCGGACACAAGCTCCTTAAGTCGTTTGATTTCGTCTCTTAGCTGAGCTGCCCTTTCGAATTCAAGATTAGCAGCCGCCTTCTTCATCTCCCGCTCCAGCTCAACTATGCGGGAGAGGATATAGTCAACATCTAAATAGGAAGCTGCTTCCTCGCTCACCTTTAATTGTTCCTTCTCCAATTGAATCATCTTCTGTTGAAGGATATCGTGAACCGCTTTCTTGATTGTTTCCGGGGTTATCCCGTGTTTCTCGTTATACTCCATTTGGATTTTCCTTCTCCGATTGGTCTCCTCTATCGCCTTCCTCATAGATTCCGTTATCGTATCCGCATACATTATCACTTTGCCGTTTATATTCCTTGATGCCCTCCCAATCATCTGAATCAACGAGGTCTCCGAGCGCAGGAAACCCTCCTTATCTGCATCCAATATTGCCACTAATGATACCTCCGGCAAATCCAACCCCTCCCTTAGAAGATTTACCCCCACTACAACATCATAAACCCCCAGTCTTAAATCCCTCAAAATTCCCACTCTATCAAGGGTTTCTATCTCCGAGTGAAGATAATGAACCTTTATCCCCAATTCGCTCAGGTATTCCGAGAGGTCCTCAGCCATCTTAATCGTGAGAGTGGTGACCAATGCCCTTTCCCCTCTCTCCACCCTCTTCCTTATCTCTCCGATTAGGTCATCTATCTGTCCTTTTGTTGGACGCACTTCCACCTCAGGGTCAACGAGACCTGTCGGTCTTATAATCTGCTCAACCACCTTTTGCGAATGAGCGAGCTCATAGGGACCAGGGGTTGCGGAGACGAAGATAACCTGATTTATTTTCTTCTCAAATTCCTCAAACTTTAGAGGGCGATTATCGTAGGCTGATGGAAGACGCCAGCCATATTCCACAAGAGCATCTTTGCGGGATTTATCTCCCTCATACATTGAGTGAAGCTGGGGGATGGTCTGATGGGATTCGTCTATGAAGAGGAGGAAATCCTCAGGGAAGTAGTCAATTAAAGTGTAGGGAGGCTGCCCGGGAAGGCGACCGTCAAAATGGCGGGAGTAATTTTCTATTCCCGGACAGTAGCCGATTTCCCTGATTAGTTCAAGGTCGTGGAGGGTGCGGGCTTTTAATCTCTGGGCTTCCAAAAATTTCCCCTGACTCTCAAAATAGGCGAGCCTTTCCTTCAATTCCTCTTCAATTGAGGCAATCGCCCGCTCTATCTTGTCCCAGGGAGCGACATAATGGGTGGCGGGAAAGAGATAAAGATAATCAAGGTCGTTCCTCAGTTCACCGCTGATAGGGTCTATCTCCAAGATTCTCTCCACTTCATCCCCGAAGAACTCTATGCGATAAACTACCTCCTCATCAATCGGAAAGATTTCCACGGAATCCCCTCTCACCCTGAATTTCCCCCTCTGAAGGGCGAAATCGTTCCTCTCATACTGCATCTCCACCAGGCGGAGAAGCATCTCCTCCCTGTCCATTTCCTCTCCCTTTTTTATCGCGAGGGTTATTCTTTTATAATCCTCTGGGGTTCCCAGTCCATAGATACAGGAGACGGAGGCTACGACAATCACATCCCTCCTGCTCATCACCGCTTGGGTTGCGGAGTGGCGTAGGCGGTCTATCTCGTCGTTTATGGAGGAATCCTTCTCAATGTAGAGGTCAAGCTCGGGAATATAAGCCTCTGGTTGATAATAATCGTAGTAGGAGACGAAATACTCAACCGCGTTATAGGGGAAGAACTGCTTGAATTCGGCGCAGAGCTGGGCTGCCAAGGTTTTGTTGTGGGCTATGACGAGGGTGGGGCGCTGAACCTCAGCGATTATGTTAGCCATCGTGAATGTCTTTCCCGAGCCAGTAACGCCCAGGAGGGTCTGATACTTATACCCCTTCCTTAATCCGTCAACGAGTTCCCTTATAGCTTTGGGTTGGTCACCCGTGGGTTTATAATCGGAGACAAGCTTAAACTGTGGCATTTTATATCCCAAATGATATTATACAAATCACCCATTTTATGGCAAGTTTGTAAAAATATGAAGTGGAACCAATTTTGTCAAGGTAAAGGCGGTGAGATTTGCGAACTGTGTTGGTGGAACCAATCTTGGTTTTTTGGTTTATTTCTTTAAGCGATTGCCACGCTTCCCTTGTGGGAGCCATCGCAACGAGAGAAGAAGAGATTGCCACGCCCGCCTTTGGCGGGCTCGCAAACGACACAAACCGAAATTTTTAAGGTATTGGAGAAAAGCAAGGTCAAGCGGCTAAAATGATAGAATAATGTGGACCCCTTTATTTCGTTTCAGCCAATGCCTTTATTATATCCTCTATTAAATAATCGCCGAATCTCTCATCCTGCCATAAACGAAACCAGACATAAACCACCCTACCGGGGGCTAATACGCCTCCTTTGAATCGCACTATAACCGCTCCGTCCCCTCTATTCTCTCCCTTGCTATCGTAAAGGGTTATCAAAGGAATGTATTCCGCCTCTTCAGGAGACCAGAAGTTTCCCATAGGTCGCCAGCGTAGGTCACCGCTATTGTAGAAGGGAAACTCCTCCGGCAGATTCTTTAAAATTTCCAGACTGATATTCTTTCTAAAGACAAATCTTTCTCCCAAAGGTGGTTTTTCCCAAGGGGCATAAGCTGAGGGATTTTTAGGAGGTCTCGTTCCTCCTCTCCCGCATAGTGTGAAGCCGAAGCGGTCATATGAGGGAAGAAGAATCCCTTTCTCATTGTAAGCAAAGGGGGTTGGACCGTTAGCAAGCGATACAATCGTTCCTCCCCCTTTCAAATACTCTATCAGCGCCCTATCACCATCCCCAAATTCCCTGACGGTTTGAATGTAGCTTTCGTCTCCGAAAACGAAGAGGATAGGGAAATTCTTGGCGTTGAAAACGCTTTTATCAACGAATTCTTCTGGTGTGAGCAAGTGAAGTAAACCCTCTTTAACTGCTGAATAGAAGATTTCCGGAGGCGAGTTATCGTGTCCTTGGGGTAAGGGAAGAATGGCGCATTTCCCGATTTTCTTCAAATATTCCGCTACTCGCGCGCTTCTCTTTTCCTTTTCCCTTTTCATCCTCTCCTCTTCTCGCATTTCCTCAATTGCCTTAAAGGAGAGGACAAGATTCTTCGTCTTCTTTGCCAATGTTACTGCGAATAAGAGACAGTTCTCTACCTTTATGCTCTCCAAATTATCATTTAAAGGAGCATATATAAGCGAGAGCTTCCATCTAAAAATTGGTGGCCAACCATCAATAGCGCTCACCGCTTTACTTAAGTCTAAACTGTTTGATTTTTTATTTGAGAAATTAAGAAGCAAAAGGGAATCGGGATTTATACCTCCAATAAGGAGGAAAATATAATCCCATTTTCCTTTAATCTTAACGGGAATCTCTCCCCTAAAGGCACAAGGATGGTCATCTAATCCCGGTTCAATTAAAACGAAGGGGATGCCGAAGAGCCATTTCAATCCTCCCTCGTATCCCGCCCAAGTGGAATTATCAAGCCAATCCCTCCTTATCTTTACATTCGCAAACTTACTCAAATCGATTTGCTGAAAATCTTCGGAGGGACTTATCGCTTCCCATCTCCTTCTTCCCTTTCCTATTCTCAACGATAATAACGGCGTAGAGGAATTCAAATTCCCTACCTCTACTAAATCCCCATCCTCAACTTGAGGGATGATAACGGTATCGGGTCTATCAACAAAAACCAAGGGATTTATTATTTCCCCGTTTACCTTCACTCTCTTCTTTCTTAAATCGGAGAAAGGCCAAGTTATTGCGAGAGGGAATTTCCCTTTTAATTTGCTGTTTATTTTAAATGAGAAATTAGCTTCCGCATCCGCTTTGTATTGGGAAATAGTCGTATGGATTCCCTCTATATTGAAGGCGAGAGCCGATTTCTGTCTACAGACAACCCTCGCCTTAGCGCCCTTTGGCGGATAGATTAATTGCTCCAAACCGCCCCACAAGCCACCGAATTTGCTTCTCTGGTCCTTCTTATAACCTGGGACGCCATCGCAGAGCGCCCAAATCTCTGCAAATTCACCATCCCAATCCAAGACTCTTTTGTGGAAGGGAGAATCCCTAAAGAGCCAATGCCATCTTTCCAATATTCCCCTTAAATACTGCCCTAGTATCGGGTCTCCCGTGGATATATAGGCGAGAAGAACACCAGCGGTCATCTCCCACAGCTCATTGGCGCTCCCTATGCCAATCCAAAACTCTCCCGCGTTCCCTCCCATCATCCAAGATGAATCTATATTGTCAAAGGGATTGTTGTCGGAACTGAACATAGCCAGACAGCGATAGACCAAACTGCGAGTTAACCTTTCAGCAAGCGAGACGAGCTCCTTTCTATTTCTATCTTTACGGAAGGTGTCAGCGTATTTTATGCAAAATGTCGCAAAGGGAGCGGCATCCCATGCGAACATCCCATCGGGAACATCTGGATAGCAGTTGCGCGTAAACAGGATGTGCTTCAGCCAAAGGAGGGCTCCATCTATGTAGGGAAGGTAATCGGGATTTCTCTCGTTGCGATAAGCATCAAGAAATGCGAGAGCGCAGAGGGTTCCGTGAATATTGTGGAGGGTTGGCACGCCCTTTCCCCAGAAATCTTGCCAATCTCCCTCAAGAGGCCATTGCCAGTAAACGCAATGGTCACCATCAATATCAATATGGCGTGCATAGCCTTTCAATCTCTCCAAATCCCTATGGAGAATCTCCAAAGCTTCATTGTCTTCCTTCTCATAGAAGTAATCCAGTGGCCATAGCCAGCTCGTCCCTATTCCCAATAGTGAGCCCTTTTTGATGAAGACATCTCCCTGATGTTCTTGGATAAGACCGTAAAAGGGTGGATGACGAAATTCATCAACTCTATATGGGCTTGGTAGCCAGGAAAGGTCGCTGTAGTTGGGAACGGAGGGCATAAGGTTGTAATATCTTCGCCAGGCGAACTCATTGCAGAATAGATTGGGGTCGGAATCGGATGGAAGGTTTGTTGAATAAAGGAGGGTGAAATGCCCCTCCAATAAATCACCCTTTTGAGGATAACGGAACTTGCGATGGGGTTTTGCATAGGGAAGGACGAGGGTAAGGAATTCATTAACCTTCTTGCTCTTCCAACAATAAGCCATACCAACAGGAGGAGGTGGCTCTCCTTTTAATCGGGATTCATAGAAGGCATAGCCGATGTAGAGCTTCTTTTCGGGGTACCACAAGCCCGCAACAGGTTGTGCGTGGGCTTCAATTGAGGGAGCATATGTCCAATTCTCCGACCATTCAGAGGCGATTTTCCTTGCCTCAGGAGTGATGCCAAGGAGGGGATAAGGGTCTATGTTCGGGGTGGCAATTGACCATCCTCCACCGCCCTGGAAGATTGAAGCGCCTGGCAAGGAACAGGCGAGGAAATGGAAGGGAATTTTCCCGAAAGCGGATTCCCATTTTTGCAGGTCAAAATCCTTTATCTTTAAGCGGAAATAAATCTCCGGATAGTCATCTTTTGAAGAGAAGGAGATTTTCAAATAGCTATCGCTGAGTGAAAATGATGGATGAGTTTTGAAATCTCGGAAGAGAAGCGAATCATCTTTTTCCTCAAAATGAGTGGGATAAAGAACGCCCAAGCTATCCCAGTATATTGAGGCGATGGGCTTTCCTTTAGCCTTCAAGGAGAAACCCGTTATTTTATCCCATTCCTTTATCAGAGCGATGCTCGTCTCTCCCTTTCTTAATTCGCCTATCAAATGGGGTGAACCAAAAAGAAAAATACTCATAATACAAGAAGCGATTAAACGCAATCCATTAGCACCTCCAATATGATTATCTTACCCCTTTGTGTTTCTGCAAGCTATTGGAAATTTTTTAAAATCGTTTACCAAAAAAGTCAAATTAATGATAAATATTTGACATATAAATTTTGTATTGTTTAAACAAATAGAATTTTTAGGAAGGAGGTTTAGAAATGAGGGCGAAGCTGTTTATTTTAGCGAGTATATTTTTCCTTAGCATAATTGCTTTCTCGCAGGATGAGACGATTGAAGAGATGGTACCGGAGATTTCCATCGCTGTGGAAGTGGAGGCGGAGAAGGAGAAGCCTGCTGAGGTGGAGGAGGTGCCGGTTGAGAAGATTGAGAAGATGGTGAATGTGCAGACCCTTCCGGATGTCTTGAAGAGAACTTCGGGGACAACTACCGCTATAGGAGCTGCTCTTTGTGCTTCCATCCCTATAGTGAGGAGCAATGATAGCAAGTGGACGCAGATACTAGTAGAGGGGGCAATACTTTCTCCCATTGGTAGGCCTTATGTTTTGAATATGATGCCCCTCACAGCGGTTGAAAAAGTTGAGATAATAAAAGGTCCCGCTCCTCCCCAATACCCTGGCTCAACCATAGGTGGAATAATTCTCCTCACTCTTAAAAGCGGGGATAAGTATCCGGGAGCAGGGGCAAGCTTGACTATCGGGGGATATGGTAGACAAACTTATGAGCTCTGGGCAGGAGGCGGAAACGAGGAGAGAAACTACTTCATCGCCATAAATAAGGGTCTTCATTCTGGCTGGAGGCAACATCAGAGGAAGAATCTCACGGAAACCTCAATGAAGCTGAATTTCTCCTTAGGGGAGGACTCAACACTAACAGTTGCTGGCACCTCTATGACGGGGCTAATTTGGGGATATAGACCAACTGGACCAAACCCCAAAAAGAAGTGGGAGGCAGATTGGACGATACATTCTCGCTCTACCGGCTCAATAACTTATAAGAAACGGATTAGCGAGAGAGCCGATTACTTCCTTAGAATCGCTCCCTATGCATTCTCAGGTCACCAGGCATGGAAATCGTATTCAGAAACGACAGGAGATGTAAAGCCAGTATTCATGCCATGGCGCTACTCTCTTTGGAAGACGGAGTTTCAATACAATCTCCGTCCGAATCCAAATACAATTTGGACATATGGTATAGGTTATCAAAGGGATACATTCCGAACACCCGGTCAGTTGGATGTTCAGTATTTGGGTAATATCCCGGGCTATATGTGGGAGAAACATAACCAAACTTTCAAATGGGTTTTCCTCCAAAATACATTCCTAACCTCCAAACTTACGGCATATACTCTCGCACTTCGCTATGATACCGCCAAGCCAGGAAAGAACATAATCTCTCCTTTCTTCAGCGTTCATATTCCGCAAGGGGAAAACAGCAAGATAAGGTTCGCTGTTACCAAAAACAGGAGGTTCGCTGACTTACACGAGCTCTACGGAGTAGGTATGTGGGTAGGTAACCCTAACTTGAAACCAGAAACGGGTTGGACATATCAGCTTGATTGGGAGAGGAAGCTTTCCCCAGGTTATGATTTCAATTTGTCCCTCTATCAAACGAAGCTTGACAACATAATTGGAGCGGATGCCAATAATGTCTATCAAAACATAGGTAAGGCGCGTCTGAGAGGATTGGAAGTTGAACTTGAGAGGGAAACCAGTTTCGGCACTTGGTGGATTAATTACACCTATTTGGATGCCAAAGACTTGGTTAAGAATCGTCCCCTTGTTGTGGTATTTCGCACCTCAATGCCGAAGAATATGCTGAAGGCGGGTGTTTCCCTCCAGGGAAAGCAGGAAACGAGTTATGATTTGGAGATGATAGCGGTAGGACCAAGGAAGACCGATGTGGATAAACCCACTTGGGTAGGTGACCCTTGGAATGTAACTGTTCCGACGGAAGTGGGAGGCTACGTTCTATTCAACTTGAAAATCGGCAAAAAGATAGGGAACGATGGGAAGCTAACGCTTTCAATTGAAAATCTCTTTGACAAGGAATACGAGGACCTTGTCTTTTACCCGGGACCGGGGAGATGGATTAATCTGACCTATAGCCAACGCTTTTAGAAAAAAGAGGGGGCGGGCTTTAGCCCGCCCCCCTTTTTTCCTTACGGCCACCACTCAGCTCCCCATCTCTCAAACCATGTCCTTATTCCAAAGATTGGGTTTACTGGCCTTCCTCTTGGGTCCACTAAGCTCCAACAATTATTTGCTATTACCTCCCACTTAAGCCATTTCGCGTGTCCATCCGCAAAGACGATGTTGCTTCCCTCTGTATGGCGTGTGTGCTTGCTAACTGTGCGATGGTTAGGGTCGGGGTTGCAGCCAGCTGCGCATACATTTGAGAAAGGTATTCTATTTCCTCCGCAAGTGGCATTTGTTGGTGAGTCAGCGAAGGCGATTATCTCTGCGGGAGCTTGGATTTCCGACATCCGGACCACCGGTCCAAAGTTTCCACCGCTCCAATCACAAGCGAGATTAGGTACCAAGACCTCGTTTACCCCTATGTTAATTGTGTGTCCGACGAAGTCTATAGGTAGGCGCCAGCTGTCCCAATTGGGGTCCCATATAGCCCTATCTCCTTCGGGAGCTACAGCTATGGTTGTTATCCGAATTCCAGATGGGCATTCCCATACGCCGCAGTTTTTCACATAAGGATGGAGCAGACCTTGAGGTAGGGAAGTGGGAAGCACATGCTCTGGGGCAGCGCAGGATATGAGGTATGGATATGTCTCGTCCCAATCTTGCACATACATCATCAGCGCCATTCCTACTTGCTTCATATTTGAGAGGCAAGCGGCTTTGCGAGCCTGCTCTCGTGCACGGCTGAAAACTGGGAACAGAATCGCGGCCAGAATAGCTATGATAGCTATGACCACGAGAAGCTCAATCAGAGTGAATCCCTTCCTTTTCATCCTTTTTCACCTCCTTTCCTTGATGATTTTTAAAGATGAAACATTACAATACCCCAGCTTGCTGAATTTTAAGAAAAAAGAAGCACATATATTGGCACCAGAGATTCTCCCTATGAGAATCTTTTCTCCTCCGCGGCTATTTAACAACCTTAACCCTGGCTTGAGCCCCATCTAATTTCCTATTCTAAAACAATTTCAAACTCAGTCAAGATTTTTAAGAAAACAAAACGTGTTTTATTTATATTACAGGATACTATATATTTTCTTTGTCAAATTTATTTAGAAGTTTGTGGAAATATGTTATAATCAAGACGAAATGAAGATGATGGTTCTATTATTTGGCTTATCTCTTCCTTTCCTACTGAATGGTCGTGTTGTTAATAGTGCAAAAGAGGAGTTCCTAAGCGACCATTTGGAGAGAATCGTCTCATTCACTCAAGGATGGGGTCTTTTGGGATTGGATGTCTCCGCTCACGCCTCCTATCAGACCCCGCTTCCCCTCCAAATTAAGGATAAACAATATGAAAAGGGACTCGGACACCACGCCAATGGAGAGATTTTAATAGCTCTCAATGGCGAATATCTTGCCTTTGAGGCTGAAGTGGGCGTTCAATGGCAGGGCGGACAAAATGTGGGTAGCGTCATCTTCCAAATCTTCGTTGATGGTAAGAAGGTATTTGATAGCGGAATTAGACACGAGCTTGACCCTCCCCTTCCAGTTCGCGTTTCCTTAAAAGGGGCTAAGGAGCTCAAGCTCGTTTCCAAAGACGCGGGAGATGGAATCATCTGCGACTGCGCAAACTGGGCGAACGCCCGTCTCATAAGAGACCCATCAGCGAGAAAACCCGAAAGGGGGTTGCATAATATGGATATCGCTCCCTTTGCAAAGATTGTCTACTCAGACCCGCAGAGGATGGATGGCTGTAGATGTAATAGAATTGAAGAATTTCCTCCCGAGGACCTATTCCTTGAAAAGGAGCTCCCTCCATCGCCTGAGGGCTACATCGTTGAAAAAGGGATGAATGGCGAGGGTTGTATAGGTCTCGTCTGGTATGAGAGGAGGAGAGTGAAGGAGTTAATTTTGGAATTTGCAGAACGAAATGTAATTTCCAATCCTGAGGAAATCAAGCTTCAAGCCTGGTTAGGGGAATCCCACTGGCAGGGGAACTGGGTTCCTCTACAGGCAGAGGTAAAAGGGAGCAACTCAACGCTCAGCTTCATTATAAATTGGCAGGGTAAGCCCCAGCTCGCCTTGAATGGAACGGAAAAGATTCGTTTTATCTTCCCTCCCACTCCCAAAACGATAATCATAAAGCGAGTTCAAGCTTTCACAAATTCAATTCCCGAAGATGGAGAGTTCGTTCTTCAATTGGAGAAGCCTAAAGAGGGCAAGGGAGAAGTAGAGATTTACAATGGGGAGATTCTCACAAATGGAGGGGAAGTTTATAAAACTGAATGGGATTTGAGCAAGGAGCTCCGCCTGAAATTGCGATATTTCCGCCCGTCGCCATCAAAATCTGACAGAACAATTTTGCGAATAAAACTTCCTGTTTTTTCGTTCGGAATAGCCATTGAAGATATCCTTGAGAATGGCTGTGTTTATGTTGAGGACTTCGGCGTTTTCGCCACAACTTATCCACCGAAAATCAAATTTGAGGAATATAAGAAGCAAATCAAGGGGAAGAAGAGCGTTATTGAGCTCGTGAGAGAAATGCCAGACCAGAGATTTTCTCAGGCGATGGAGAAGGTACATAAGCCCATCCAAAATAACGGTCCCACTATGCTCTCCCTTGCCTGTGATAATCATAAGTTCGTTGTTCCCCGTGAAGGTGGAGTTATCTATGAAGCAATGGAGGTCAAGGCGCATTTCGGCTCGGGGAAAAGCGAGAATTTGAAGAGATATCTTGACGGAGGGTGGTTCCCAATCACAGTCAGTCAAATTGAGGAGAAGGGGATAGTTTATAGGCAGAGGAGCTTCGTCGTTCCCTACGATGAGAGCGACGAGAAAACGAAAAAACCTCCCTATTGGTTCAATAGGAAGCCCCTATTTGTTGCCGAGATAGAGGCGATAAATAAGGGTAAAGACCTCCAAAGAGGAGAGATAACATTATCTTTCCTTGCCGATAAGGAAAAGGGCATACCGGCTCGCTTGGAAGCAAAGGATAAAGGGATAGCCATCCTTCTTGATGATAAGATTTTAGCTTTTTTGGAGATTTCCGGAGGGGAAATTAAAGGAAATGAAATAAATATAAGATGGGAATTGAGACCGGGTGAAAGGAAAAGATGTCTTCTCTACATCCCCGCCTGGGAGATAGAGCAAGGGGAAGGAGATTCTTTAGCTATATCCGATAGATTTGATTTGCTTGTTGCTGAAACGAAAGGATACTGGGAAAGAGTGCTTTCAAATTCGCTTCGGATTGATATTCCCGAACCCTTGCTTGCGAATGTGATAAAAGCTTCCCAGGTGCACTGTTTGATAGCTGCGAGGAATGAGGAAGAAGGGGAGAGAATCGCCCCTTGGATTGCCTCTATGTCATATGGTCCCTTGGAGAGCGAGGCACATTCAATAATCTATGGGATGGACCTCTTCGGACATTCAGAGTTCTCAAGAAGAGGATTGGAGTTCTTCATAAATCGCTACAACGAGAAGGGTTATCTCACAACTGGCTACACTATATTGGGAACTGGTTGGCATCTCTGGACCCTTGCCCGCCATTTTAAATTGACAAGAGACAGGGAATGGCTGAGAAGGTATGCGGATGAGGTAGCGAGGGTTTGCGATTGGATTGTTCGGCAGAGAGAGAAAACGAAGGTAATGGATTATAAAGGGGAAAGGGTGCCTGAATTCGGCTTGATGCCCCCGGGCGTGGCTGCGGATTGGAATCGCTTTGCCTATCGTTTCTTCAATCAGGCGCATTTTTACGCCGGACTATCGGAGATGGGAGAAGTTCTCGCCGAGGTAGGTTACCCCAAAGCGGAGAAATTCAGAGAAGATGCGAGGGAATTTAGGGAGGATATTGTGAGGGCTTATCGCTGGAATCAAGCGCGAATGCCGGTTCTCGGTCTTTCTAATGGGAAATGGGTTCCCGCCTATCCGGGCATGCTATACTGCTTCGGTAAGGTTGGGGAGATGTATCCAGGGGAGGATGGGAATCGCTCTTGGGCGGGAGATGTGGAAATCGGAGCGCATTATCTCGTTCCCTGCGGCGTTTTTGAGGCGAAAAGCAGGGATGCTGATTGGATTGTTGAGCATATGGAGGATTACTGGTTTCTATACAGCGGGATGGGAGAATATCCCGAGGAGGATAATCGCAAGGATTGGTTCAACTTGGGCGGTTTCTCCAAGCTCCAGCCATACTACACGAGAATGGTGGAGATATATGCCCAACGCGACGAGATAAAACCCTTCATCCGCTCTTATTTCAACGCGATTCCTTCTTTGTTGAATGAAGAGAATCTCTCTTTCTGGGAGCATTTCCATAATATGGGAGCTTGGAATAAAACTCACGAAACAGGATGGTTTCTGGTGCAGACGAGGAATATGTTTGTCGTTGAGAGGGGAAAGGAGCTCTGGCTTGCTCCCTTCCTCCCAACGTATTGGATGGAGGATGGCAAAAATGTGGAAGTCTCAAATGCTCCCACTTATTTCGGAAGGGTTAGCTTCAGAATCTCTTCCCACATAAAGGATGGTTTCATTGAAGCTGAGATAGAGTGTCTGGAGGAGAATTCCGCTGAGCGTTTGGTTCTTCGCCTCCGCCATCCCGAGGGAAAGAGAATGAAGAGGATATTGGTGGACGGAGAGGAGCATAAAGAGTTTGATAAAGCGAGGGAATGTGTGTTTATCAAGCCCAAGAAGGGGAAGATATCTATAAAGGCATATTTTTGAGATATTTTAGGTTGGGCAATCTCTTAATAATAATTAAACATCAAAGAAAAGAGTTGCGCGATAGACTTGTCCCTTTTTCTCTATCTTCAATCTATGATAAGTTACCGCCTTTACATAAGAGCCTCGCCAGGGAAGGTCGGGACGAGCCCTCACACCTCCGCATACAGACTTTACGCCTTTTTCATCAAGCGATTCAATTTTGAATTGGCAGAAGAGAATTTTCTCCGCATCAAAAATATAAAGAAGCTCGCCAAGCCAATCAGCGAGCAAAATGGCGTAATCTTGCTGGTCATTCTTAATCTCTATTTTCCTTTCCACCTCGAGCTTCAAATTTCTTATATCAGCGATAAGGGAAAACATACCATAAGCTGAATTCTCAAAAAGCTCTGGTAAATCTCTTCCCCAAGCGAAAATAGCTTTATCGGCTGTGTGGCGAATAGTTCTATACCTTAGCATCAGCTACCTCTCACTATCTTTCCAAGAGAGGCTATCTTATCATCCTGGGGGAGCTCTACCATTTGCACCCCCTGCGTTTCCCTCTTTCCTTCCTTCAAATCCTTGACCTTGAAATGATACACATTTCCCTTTGCTGAGCTCAAAAGGAATCTATCGTTGTTCTCCATAACTCCCACACAGGCAACCAATCCCGATTTCTTGTTTGTCCTCCAGAGAATAATTCCCTTACCCCCTCGCCCCTGCACCCTTACATCATTCTCCCCTATCTTCTTCAAAAACCCTCTTTCCGAGGCAAGGATTATGAAAGATTTTGGAGATATCGCCTCAGCGGAGATGACCTCGTCATCCTTCCCAAGCGATATCCCCTTAACACCACCAGCGCTTCTTCCCATTGGGCGAACATCTTTCTCGCTGAACCTTATCCCCATCCCTTTCTTGGTGGTTAAAAGAATCTGCTGTTCGCCATCCGTGAGGAGGGCGGAACATAGACGGTCATTTTCCTCCAGCCTCATTATTTGCACACCCCTCTTCCCACCGTTTATCTCTTTAAGCTCTAATCTCTTCACCAATCCCTTAACAGTCGCCAAGAAGAGGTAGCCTTCCTTTGAGGGCAGGGGAATCGCGCATCTTATCCTCTCGCCTTCCTGTAAGGTGAGGAGATTGTCAAGAGCAGTCCCCGCGGCTTGGCGGGAGGTTTGGGGAATTTCAAATGCACGCAAGCTATAGCATTGCCCCCTATCCGTCACGAAGAGAAGGGTAGAATGGCTTGAGGCAACGAATAGATGGGAGATGGAATCCTCCTCTTTAGTCGTCAAAGTTAAGCCCTTCCTCCCACCTTGGAATGAGGAGAGCGGCACTTTTTTAATGTAGTTATCCCTCGTTAAAATGACCACCATCTCCTCCTCAGGGATGATATCCTCTTCCGTTATCTCCTTTGGCTCCTCGTGGAGAATGCGCGTCCTTCTCCCATCTCCATATTTTCTCTTTATCTCTTCCAATTCTTCTTTTATGACCTCAAGCAATTTCTTCGGAGATTTGATGATTCCCTCAAGTCGCTTTATCTCTTCCCTAAGCGACTTTAGCTCTCCTTCTATCTGGCTTCTTTCAAGGCGGGTGAGCTGGCTGAGACGCATATCCAAAATCGCCTGCGCCTGCTCCTCGGTTATCTTGAGGAAATCCATCAAGTTCTTCTTTGCTTCTGCCGGCGAGGATGAACTCCTAATTATCCTGATAACCCTGTCTATATGGTCTAAGGCTTTGAGAAGTCCCTCCAATATATGAGCCCTTGCCTTAGCCTTGTTCAAATCATATTGACTTCTGCGAAGAACAACCTCCTTGCGATGTTGGATGAAGTTGTTAAGGATATCTATGATGCCGAGAAGACGGGGTGTTCCATCAACTAAGGCGAGCATATTGACCCCGAATGTCGTCCTCAAAGCGGTATGCTTGAGAAGGTAGTTAAGCACCTTCTTGGGTTGGGCATCCCGCTTCAACTCAATAACAACCCGCAGACCCTCCTTGTCCGATTCATCCCTCAAATCCGCTATCCCTTCCACTTTCCTCGCTTTCACTAAATCCGCTATCTGTTCAATTAGCTTCGCTTTATTAACTTGATAGGGTATCTCCGTGACGACGATAGCGCTTCTTCCTCCGCTTAATTCCTCAAAATGGGTCACAGCTTGAATTGGAAGCTGTCCTTTTCCCTTCTTATATATTTCCTTCAATTTCTGGGGAGAGGCGAAGATGATGCCACCTGTGGGGAAATCTGGTCCTTTGAGGACGTTCATGATTTCGTTCAAGCTGGCGCGGGGCTTCTCAATGAGTAGCAAAAGGGCGTCAATGACCTCGGTTAAATTGTGGGGCGGAATGGATGTCGCCATTCCAACGGCGATGCCAGCGGAGCCGTTTAAAAGAAGATGGGGAATTTTTGCGGGAAGGACGGATGGCTCTTTTAGTGAACCATCGTAGTTGGGAAGCCATTCCACTGTGTCCTTCTCTATATCCGAGAGCATTTCCATAGCTATGGGGGCTAACCTTACCTCCGTGTATCTCATCGCCGCTGGGCTATCGCCGTCTATTGAGCCGAAGTTGCCGTGCCCATCTATCAAGGGATAACGAGTTTCAAAATCCTGTGCCAAACGAACAAGTGATTCATAGATTGCAGCATCTCCATGAGGATGATATCTACCCATCACCTGCCCGACAATCCAAGCCGATTTCTTATGTGGTCTATCGGGCAACACGTTTTCCTCATACATGGACCAGAGGATTCGCCGATGAACAGGCTTCAAACCGTCCCTTACATCGGGAAGGGCGCGGGAGACGATTACGCTCATCGCGTAATCCAAATAGGAGTTCTTCATCTCCTCTTCTATTGGAACGGGGAAAAGCTTCTTCGCTATCATCTCATTCTTCTCCTATGCGGAAGAATTTCTTGGCGTTTTGGGAGGTTATGAGCGAGATTTCCCTTTCGGAGATTCCGCTTGCTTCAATCAAACGCAAAACGATTGATTGGGGGAACAAGGGGAAATTGCTCCCCATTATTAGGCGATGCGCTCCCAAAAGCTCACAGGCTTTCTTGATATCCTGAGGCAGTAGATAGGGATTAACGCAGAGGAAAATATTCGGGCAATTCTTAGCTAGCTTTAGTGCTTCATCCCATTCCGAAGTTTTGATATCTGTTAATAAGAATTGCATAGTTGCGAAATCGTTTGCCAGTTTCTGGGCAACGGAGTAGTGCTCAGAAGGGAAGTAGCAGACAAGGGGCTTAACGAAGCGCCGATAAGCATTGAGGAGCTCCAAAACCGGCTCCTCATACCATTCCATGCCCCAGTATTGGGGGGAGAAATGGAGGGCTAAGAATTTGTCGTGAGGGAGGTGCTTCCTCATATCGGAAATGGAGTGCTGAATATAATAGGGATTGGCTGACAGATAGCCATAAAGGCAATCCGAGCCATCCACTATCTGCCTGAGGAAGTGATTTCCCTCAAGGAAATTGTAGAAGTAGCCAGTGAAATGGGTGAGGATAGAGAAGCTTATGTTGTTCCTTTTCATCTCTTCCAAAACAGCTTCAGGAGAAGCGGAGAGGGAAGGGTTCAGGTTTCCGATAAAGGAATAAGCGTCTATCATCCATTTACCTCCTATTCATTTTTAAATTTATACAGAAAAAAGAAGCTAATGGCAATCTTGGGGAATTATTTAGACCTAATAAAACAAGCTTGAGGGATCCTTAATTTCGCCCTTATTTCTTCGCTATTCTCAATAAACTCTTTCGTTTTCTCATCTCTATAACCCGAGCAATAAGGCAAGGATGGAAGATTTGAACGGAAGAACCTATTCATTTGCTCAACGAACAACTCTCTTATATATTTTCCGAAAAGGGAGGCGAGTTTGATTGGGAAATACTTACTATCTCCCTCCTGAATGAAGTGGATTTCGCCGAGGGAGGGGAAAAAGTAAACTACCTCTTCTTCCTTCCTTTCGCTCTTAAAAGGAAATGCCTTTAGATGATGAAAATAACACGGATAATTTTTAGTCGTTCCAATTGCTCCGCAAAGAAACACGATTTCTTCTTTATATTTCTCCCTAAAATATCTTATCAGCTCCTCAAAAAGGAGATAATCTATGTGGTTTTTATTATAGCTTTCAAGTCTTCTGTTAAGCTGAGCGGGGCATAGGGCTATGCTCTTCACTTCTATCAATTCCCCATCCACTTCCTTTAAATATATCTCTGCCTTGCTTTTTCTTATTCCCGCTTCCTCACACCAATTTGGGATAACGAAATCGGGTTTGCAGTGGGGGAAGGGGGAAGCACAGGTATAATCCTGAGTTAAAAGAAGTTCATTGAATAACTCTTGAGGATGGCGAGGAAGATAGCCTTTAAGTAAAGTGAAAAATGAAAGGACAATATCCTCACCTTCGCCCATATTTTCACCCGAGCGGAAAATCTCCTTGCTCTCCTTCAAGCTCCCAGCGAGAAGGGATTTGAAATTCTTCACAGAAACCAGAGCTGCCGTTGCGACAAGGGGACCAAGCACTGGTCCCAAGCCATTTTCATCAATTCCCACAACGAGCATATTCAGTCATCTCCTATAAAGAATATAAGCGCTTAGCGTAAAAGAGCAAGGAGGCGCTGAGCAGATTTCCTCACACCCGAAGGGTCGCTCCCCGTTATGAGAATGACATCTTTCTCAAGGGAGAAGGGAGAACAAGCGTATTCCAAAATTCCTCTCCCTTTCCCGGGGAAGTAGTTGTTCGCGACCATGGGCAAGATGGAAGCCCTCTGCAAGGCTTGAATAAGGATGCTTGAGTTATCCGTTCCAACAAGGATGAGGTTTTCATCCACCTCAAAGGCATCGGGGAGGGTTGGTGGATAGCCGTTTTCCCCAGCCCATACCCGCAGCTTTAGCCACGGCTTTCTCCTCTTCTCCCTTTCCTCTATTGTCAAATCAACCCACTCCTCCCCTTTCCTCTCCACTGCGGGAAAGACCTTTGGATACCTCCCCCTTCTCCAAACCAATCGCTCCTCTCTCAACTCGGCTGAAATTCCTTTAGCCTTAAGACCTTGGCAAAGCTCTTTGGCAACAAGCTTTTCCTCTTCGCTTGCCTTTTCCCCAACTACGACGAGTATCTTCTTATCGGAAAGAAGAAGCGAACGGATCGCCTTCTCATCAAATATCAGGACATCGGGAATGGGTTTAAGCTTGGGAGCTGGGCCCGAAGGGACATTGACCTCAATTGAAGATTCCTTCCCGCTGAATAATTCCTTTACCTTCATTTTCCATATGCCTATTTCATCGGTATAAGAAAGGGGTATATGCTCCCGATAAATTCCCTTGCTATCGGTGGAACGCCAAATAGTCGTTTGTTTTCCTTTAGGGTCTTCTATCATTATTTCTAATGGCAGAGCCACGGGAATCCTCCGGTTTCCCTTACCATAGCAACCAGCTTCTATTTCAATAAATCTGCCTTCTCTTTCAATTAATCGCGCTTTTGCCTCCACTCCCTCTATAGGGGAAGGCAGAACAGCGATTATTTTCATCTCCGTGGGCTCGAAATCAACCGATAGCTTTGAGCCTGGCATTAATAAATGGGCTTCATGCTTATACCAATCCCTTCCTCCAATTATGTAAACAGCCTCCCCCTTGCGAAGCGAGTTGAATTTTAAATTCACCCCCTTCAACTCATCCCAATCTGACGCAGGGTAAACCTCTATCTTTTTTCCATCCACTTCCCTTTCCACTGGTTCCGAATCCGATTTTTGGGAATCGTTAAGCAAAAGATAATAGCGTCCTTCACCGCTCACCCACTTCCCGGGGATGATTCCTCTCCTGTCAAACTCTATCTCTGGTTTCCCTAAAACCTGAACAAACCAAGTTGCTAAGATTTCGGCGTATCTATCAAGCAGGGAATCGCTTACTGTCTGTCTCATTAGCTTGCTTCCCTCCAAATAATCCCCCTTGCTGAAAAGCGCCTGAGCATCCTTCTCGATCTTCTCAATCTCCCCTACATAAGCGGACATATCCACTGCAATTTTCCTTATCCCCAATTCTGGTGGAAGCCAAGTGGTTGTTAAATCGGCGAAAATAACGCCGCCTTTTCTCCGAAAACCGATGAGCTCGCTTAATATTTCTTCGGGTAGCTGATGCTTTATCCCAACAAGGAAGAGGACCTTCCTTCCCTCTAATCCCCTCTCCGGCAATTCCCATTCGTGGATTATATCCACAGTATAACCAGCCCTTCTGATGGCGTGATATAAAGCATAGCACTCATAAGCATAATCCCTTGAAATGCGATATATTTCATCGTTTGGAACCTCGCCTGCTTCTCTCAGACGCATAGATGCCTCAGTGAAGGAGTATAAAACCCCTATTTGATGACGGGCGGGCAAAGTAGCCAGGATGAAATCGCCCAACCTTTTTATCCTCTCTATTGAGGGCTTGAGATTCTCTGCCTTCTGAAAATTGAGATGCCAAAGCATCCCCACCCCATCCATAACTGCGTAGTTTGTAACCATTTCCGCAAGGGAAACCTCATCGGGATTATGGGGGACAAAATAGGTGGTATTGGAGGCAAAATGAAATCTCTTGTCCCTTCTACCTACCCTCTCAGGGGCGAAATTCCAGGACTGTTCCGCTACTCCTCGCCAGAACATAAATGAATGAGTAGTAGGCACATCATTCAACCTTTGAGCGAAAGGATTGGTTCCATCGTTGATGTCCCATGAGACATAGATATCCTGCCCCCAAGGGAGCTCATTTGCTACCCTCTTGATATGTTTTTTTGCCTCCCGGAAGAAATCACTCATAATATTTGCTCGCCAGCGCATCCAGGATAGCCACTCCTTGGGCGAAAGTTTGCGAGGGTCAGAGGGGAGAGGTTTTTTATTCAATTTTTCATAAGCGGAGCGTTGGAAAGCATCGGGAAACAAGGTGAGAATCTGCCCAGAATAAGCCCCTTCTCTTACCACACCATAATTCAAACCAGGCTCATCCATACCACCTAAGGAGGCGATAGAGGATAGGAATCTTCTCGCTTGCTGGGCTCCCAACTCCGCTCTCTGCATAGCGATTTCCCTTATATGAGGGTCAAGGAAGGAAGCGTTAGCCTCAAACGGCTGATGGAGGACATATCCGCTCCATAATCCCTGCCAAACGAAACCCTTCAATCCATTTGCTATCAGCCTTTCCACTCCCTTTTCAAAAAGGGAAGGGGTTAGCGGGTCGGGTAGGAAATTTCCCTCTCCATCCAATTTCGCGTAATTGTAAAGGTCGAGGGGAGCCAGATTCGCCCCTATTCTCGCATTCTCCTCCGGTGAAGCGGTTGAGCCTATGAGAAAATGGGAAGGAAATAGGGTTGAAACGATTTTAATCTCTTCCTCACCTATCGTTTTCCCATCCAATTGGGCAACCAAGCGATAGTTCCCCGGCTTTAGGGTAAATGGAGGCAATTCCCAAAGAAGAGTTTCCCCCTTCCCAATCATTTTCCTCTCCTTTAGAAGCAGGATGCTAATAGAGGGAGAATCTTTCTCTATAGCTAAAACGGAAAGCTTTCCTTCCACATCGGTAGAGGAGAAAAGTCCAATGAGAATCCTTTCATTTTGCCAAAACGCTTTCCTTGGCTCGCCAATAAACAACTTCGCCTCAAAGGAAAAGAGGAACTGGGAGGGTAGGATTAAAAAGAGGGTAAAGAACAGAGACCGGCGAAGGCTCTTCTCTTTTCTATTTAGCATTAACCGCTTCAATTGCGATGTTGTAAAGAAGGATGGCGGAAAGCTCAAGCTCTTTCAGATTTATCGTTTCCTCTGAAGAGTGGGGTTTGTGGGCGCCAGCTCCCATAATCAAGCTCGGTATTCCTCTCTCGTTGAAGACATTTGCATCCGAGCCGCCTCCTCCATCCTCCAAACGAAGAGATAATCCCGTCCTTTTGCTCGCTGATAGCAGGAGTTGAACGGGGAGGGACTCCGGAGTGAGGCGAAATGTATTGTATTCTCTTTCCACTTTCCAGATGACATCACCGCCTTCCTTCTTCACCTCTTCAAAGCAGGAAATCATATGTTCAACCTGCCTTCTTAATTTTTCCTCGTTTCTGCTCCTCGCCTCTCCCAAAACCTCTACGAGATCGGGAACGATATTCCTCGCCTTTCCGCCCTTTATCACCCCGATATTCGCCGTCGTCTCCTCGTCTATCCTTCCAATTCTCATTTTAGCGATTGCCTTTGCGGCAAGCTGAATGGCGTTTATCCCCTCCTCGGGGTGAACGCCTGCATGTGCCGACTTCCCCCTCACGAAAAAGGTTACCTGCTCGTGTGAGGGAGCGGAAACGATGGCAACCTGCGGTTCCCCTCCATCCAAAACGAAACCCGCTTTCGCCTCCAACTGTGATACATCCAATGCTTTCGCACCCTCCAATCCCGTCTCCTCGCTTATTGTGAAGACAACCTCCAGAGGAGGATGGGGAATTCCCTTCTCTATAAGCGCCTCCACTGCTTCAAGAATAGCCGCTACCCCCGCTTTATCATCTCCTCCCAATATGCTCGCTCCTTCCTGCTTTATTACCCCATCCTCTATCCTAATCCTCATCCCTTCCGTGGGCGCTATCGTGTCCATATGAGCATTGAACAGAATTGGAATCCCCTTTCCCTTTCTCTTACCTATTATGTTCCCAACCTCCCCCTGCACTACCGAGCCAGCGGAATCCTCCCAAACATCAAATCCCAAAGAGGCTAACTTCTCCTTGAGAAATCTCGCTATTTCGCCCTCCCTTTTGCTCGGGCTATTTATAGAAAGAAGTTTCAGAATGGTTTCCCTTAATCTCTCTTGGTTTATCATTTTTCCTCCTTTTTAAAAAGCATCAAAGGAATAGAACATGGGCTTGGTGGGAGGGAAAAGGCGAGTGAGTTCAGCAGGAAGGGAAAGGATTTCCTCATCCTCAAAACCGGCAAGGAGTTTTATGAAGACTTTCTGAGAAATTTCAATGGGAGAAATTGAGGATGGAAGCGAATCCTCTATTGCAACTTCTCCATCGTTCACCTTCAATGTCGCTCTATGTCCCTCAACATCAAGGGGGAATATGCCTTTAATTCCCTTGGAACGACGGCGGAGAATGGGGGATATCGCTCTAAGTAGCGAGGCGAGATTGATTATCCGCCACATCGCTCCCTTCCCATACTGCACTTCAGGCTCGCCCAAGAGATTTCTAATTCCCTCCAAAATGAATTCTTCAAATGGAAGGTGAATGGTGCAGGAGCTCCGTCCATTCTCTACAGCGCGCCTAATGGCTTCCTTTAATAAGGGATTGAAAACTTCTTCCTTCCCTTTCAAACAACCAAATTCATTGATATAAAAAGGCTCCGTCCCCGCTCCCTTGCTGAAGCGTATATATGCGAGGATTTCAGAATCCTCTTCATACACCAAAACCTCTTGATTATGTCTCCACTTCCAAATCCATCCCCTCATATAAGCTTCATCCCGCACAGCTGTGAGGTTTCTATTTTCGTTGAACTCGTTGTAAATTCTCACTATTTTAGGGATGTCCTCATCGCTATCTTCCCTTATGTTCGTTTGGGGAGGTAAGTCTTTTGGCAAGGAGGGGATATGAAGATAGGGGAAGGGGACTTCGCGCCAACCGAGGCGCTCATAGAATGGCTGAATTCCCGTGAAAAGGAGGGAGAGATGATAGCCTTCTGTCTCCATAAGCCTGATTGAATCTTGGAGGAGGGCTGTGGCATACCCTTTCCCTCTGTGTTTCGGATGTGTGCCTACATTTGCGATGCCGCCAAGCAAAATAGTCTGGTCCTCTATGCGAAGGATTTTCTTTACAATCTGAACCGTGCTTACCAAAACGCCGTTTTCCTCCCACACCCGTGTATATTCAAGCTTATAATAGGGGTCGCCATCATAGTAGGGAGGAAACCATTCAATCTCGGTGTCTGGGAAAGCGGATTTCAAAAGGGAAAGCAATTGCTCTCTTTCCTCTCTTCTCACTCCTCTAATCATTTTCTTTCTTCCTTCCTTTTTATTGCCCTGATGACCGCCTCTTTTATATCCTCAGGTGAGAGATTGTATTTTATGAGAAGGTCCTTCCAAGGACCTGATTCTGCAAAGCGGTCCTTCACGCCAACTATTTCCAGGGGAGCGGGGAATTTCTCTACCATCAGTTCAGCTATCGCCGAGCCAAGCCCACCGATGATGTTATGTTCCTCCGCCGAGACAGCGCAGCCGGTTTTCCTTAGGGAATTTAGGATTGCCTCCTCGTCCAAAGGCTTTATCGTGGAGACATTTAACAATTCCGCATCTATTCCCTCCTTCTCCAATAGCTCAACTGCCTGTAAAGCCTGCCAGACCATAAGACCGCAAGCGAATATGGAGACATCTTTCCCCTCTTTGATGACATTTGCCTTCCCGATTTTGAATTCGTAGGAATCGTCAAACAAGATTGGAATGTCGGGACGCCCAAGACGGAGATATACCGGTCCCTTCCATTCAGCGGAAGCAAAGACAGCCTTCCTCGTCTCCGTCGCATCGGCGGGAACGATTACCGTCATATTAGGGATTACCCTCATCAAGGCTATATCCTCTATGCAATGGTGGGTGGGACCATCTTCCCCTACAGAAATCCCCGCGTGGGATGCGGCGATTTTCACATTTAGGTTTGTGTAGCCGACGGAGAGCCGCACCATCTCCCATGCTCTTCCCGCTGCGAATATAGCGAATGTGGAGGCGAAGGGAATCTTGCCAGTTGTCGCCAGCCCCGCGGCGCAGGAAATCATCTTGCACTCGGAGATGCCCATATTGAAGAAGCGATGAGGGAACTTCTTGGCAAATATGTTCGTGTAAGTGGATTTGGAAAGGTCGGCGTCAAGCACAACGACTTCCTCTTTGAGCTCTCCGAGCTCCGCAAGGGCTTCCCCATAAGCTCTCCTCGTTGATTTAACAGCTTCCTTCATCTTTCATCAACCTCTCCAGTTCCTCTCTAAGCTCTTTGAGGGCTATTTCTGCTTCATCTTTAGAAGGAGCTTTGCCGTGCCAATCAACTTGGTTTTCCATAAAGGAAACCCCCTTTCCCTTTATCGTGCGAGCGACGATGAGCGTCGGTTTTCCCGGCACTATCCTCTCGGGCGAAAGCGCCCAGAGGATTTCCTCAATGTTATGTCCATCTATTTCATAGACAGTCCAGCCAAAGGAACGGAATTTCTCGGAGATAGGAGCGATTTCCATAATTTCCGAGACCCTTCCATCTATTTGCAGATTGTTATAGTCCAAGATAGCTGTTAGATTATCAAGATTATAATGGCTCACTCCCATAGCAGTTTCCCAAACTATCCCTTCCTGGCATTCCCCATCCCCGAGCATAACGAAGATACGCCCCGGGTTATTATCCATCTTATATCCCAATGCCATACCGAAAGCAGCTGCGAAACCCTGTCCAAGTGAGCCGCTTGAAAACTCAACACCGGGAGTCTTATTCATATCTGGATGTCCTTGCAGAATGCTGTTCAGCTTTCTCAATGTGAAGATTTCCTCCCTTGGGAAGTATCCTGCCTCGGCGAGGGCGGCATAAAGGGCAGGGCAGGCGTGCCCCTTGCTCAAAACGAATCTATCCCTCTCTCGCCATTTTGGGTTTTTAGGATTATGTCGCATAACGGAAAAGTAAAGGCAGGCTATGATATCAGCACAGGATAAGGAACCGCCTGCATGCCCTGAACCCGCTGCTGCGAGCATCTCTATTATATCTATCCTCAGCTTCGTAGCGATAATCTTTAACTCCTTTATCTTGTCATTCATCTTGGCGCTCACCTTCCAAAGAAATTATCTTTCAGCTGGGCTTGGCAATTCTCGCAGAAAAGGGCTCCCTTTATATCTGTATCCCAAATTGAATTGGAGAAATGCATCACACAGCGCCTATTTGGACAATGACGCAAGCCAAATGTATGTCCAATCTCGTGAGTTGCTTCCTTTACTGCTCGCTCCAAAAGGATTGCATCGTTTGGTGGCTCACCCCAAAATTGGGGATAAAGCCTATAGAGGCTTATTAAAGCACGGGTTCCCATAAACTCAGCCTCACCAAATATGAAATTGTAGCCCGGAACAAATAGGTCAAGGTCGCATACCCCTAACACCCTTTCCCCTTCATCACATGAGGGAAGGTTGTGAAGGATGATTGAGGCGTTGTATCTTTCTCCCACCTTCGCCTCCGGAGGGGGAGCAATGGTTTCCTCACTAATGGAACAGGGGAAGGAGATTATCCTGAAGAGTTCCTCCTTGAGATAAGGGAGGATATCGCATCTTAAATCGCCAACGGGATAAATCTTAATCCTCATCAATTCTATTTTACACTAAAGAAAATTTTATTTCCAGAGAAAATGGTAAAAGATAGTACCACTCTAATTTGAATAATTTCAAAAAGATATTGGAATATATAGATAAGAGGAGAGATTTGAAAGGAGAAGATATAGTTAAGTTAAAGATATACAAAGACTCAGGTTATAACCCCGCAGCGCTCCGACCTCTCTCAAGAAGACCTAAAAATCCAAGAAAAAGAAACTGGGATATAAGAGTGATACAATATAAAAGGGTAGAAGAATAGATGTTGTCTCAAGATTTGGTTATCCCCCTTCCCTGTGAGGTGTGTTCAAACGGATAACGGGAGCGAGTTCGCGGGAGAATTTGAAGATTTTCTCAGGAATAAGTGTATCATCCATTTCTACACTCATCCAAAGAGACCGCAAGAGAGCGGCTATGTGGAGCGATTCCAGAGAACTATCCAAGAATATTGCATAGATGTATACCCGCTGGACTCAACGGATATAGAGGAATTTAATAACCAGAGGAGTCTCAAATGTTATGGAATTATACACTAATCTTTGATAATTCGTCAAAATCATTTATAATCTAAAATTGGCATAGATGAAACGCTATAAGCTGAGCGGAAAAGAAGGGGTAAAGCTTCTCTACCTCCTTTTATCTTTTTTCCTCTTGCTCTTCTTCCTTTCTCTGCTTCCCGTGGGGAAAGGCGAGCGAAAGGATATAGAGATAAAGGAGGGAACATCTCTTTTTTACATAGCGGATGAATTAAAGAGCGAAAAACTTATAAGGAGCAAATTTTCCTTCGTTCTCCTTGCCCTCCTAACGGGTAAAGGGAGGAAATTGAAGGCAGGATTTTATGAGCTTTCCCCAGCTCTTCCCTCATGGAAGATATTGGGCATCCTCGCCGAAGGCGAAGTGAAGAAAATCAAAGTAACCATTCCTGAGGGCTTCAGTATAAGGCAGATAGGGGAGAGGCTGGAAAAAGCTGGCATAGTCTCCGCTAAAGAGTTCGTTCATCTCGCTACAAACGCTCCCCTTACCCTCAGAATGATAGTGGGCGCTCCCTCCGGTAATCTGGAGGGATTTCTATTCCCCGATACATACTACTTTGCAAAAGGGGAAAGCCCCGAGAACATTTTGAAGGCTATGCTATGGAACTTTCGGAAAAAGGTTCTGGAGAAGGTGGAAAGAGGCGGTGAACTTCCATTTTACGACGCGCTAAAACTTGCCTCCTTAGTTGAATGGGAGGCAAAGCACGACGAGGAAAGGAGGCTGATAGCTGGTGTCCTTCTAAATAGATTGAGAAAGGGAATGAAGCTTGAATGTGACGCTACAGTTCAATATGTTTTGCCCAGACATAAGGAAAGAATCACATATAAGGATTTGGAGATAGATTCCCCATATAATACCTATAAGGTGAAGGGATTGCCTCCAACCCCAATATGCAACCCCGGACTTCCATCCATAGAGGCGGCGCTGAATCCTGAAGACACGCCTTTCCTCTTTTATGTAGCTCGTCCAGATGGTTATCACATCTTCTCTTTGACCGCTGAGGAACATTTCAAGGCTGTAGAGAGGGCGAGAAGGCTTTGGCAAGGGGAAAAGGGATAGTCCCTCACTTTATTTATCCTTCCCTTTGGGAGGTAGAACTTGAGAAGCTTAAAGAGCTGGGAATAAAAGCTATCCTGCTTGACCTTGACAACACCATAGCTTTGGGAGGTAAAAGCGAAGTTCCTCAAAAGGTAAGAGCTTGGATAGAGGAGGCAAAGGGGAAAGAGTTCAAGTTGTGCATCTTTTCAAACACTTTCAAGATGAGGAGGTTATGGAGGATAAGCCTTGAGTTAGGAATTCCATATGTAAGGGGGAAATTCAAGCCGAGAAGAGGTGGTCTGAGAAAGGCGTTAAATTACCTTGGAGTGAAGCCTAACGAAAGCGTTATGATAGGAGATAGATTATTGACAGATATATGGGGAGGGAATAGAGTCGGTATGTGGACGATATTAGTGAAGCCGTTGGAGGGAGGTGCAGGAATTATGACGAGGCTTTTCTATTATCTTGAGCGGTTCCTTCTCCGGCTCGCAATTAGGGAACATATTGAGTCTTATTTTCGTCAAAATATATGAAAGGATATGGAGCGGACAGTTGAAATAGATTTAAGAGCAAAATTTATAAATGCCACCACGAAGGTGGTAGGGGTTATTGGTTATCCCATTTCCCACTCCCTATCCCCTCAGATGCATAACTCTGCCTTCTCCCATTTAGGTCTGAACTATATCTATGTTGCCTGGGAAGTAGCTCCCCCAAACCTAAAGCTTGCAATGGATGGGGTGAGGGGATTGGGGATAGTGGGTTTGAATGTGACGATTCCCCACAAGGAGAAGGTGAGTCAATTCCTTGATGTCCTCAGCGAGGAAGCTGAAATGGTGGGAGCAGTTAACACGGTGCAGAATCTCAATGGTAAGCTCATCGGTTATAATACCGATGTTGAAGGATTTAAGAGGGCGTTGAACGTGGATGTTAGGGGGAAGAGAGCGGTTCTATTGGGAGCGGGAGGAGCGGGGAGGGCTGTCGCTTATGCCCTTGTTTCATCTGGGGCAAGTTGTATAATACTGAATAGGACAGAGGAGAAAGCGAGAGAATTGGCTGAGAAATATAAAAATCTTGGCGCGATAGAAGGGAGAGCATTAACACCTTCTAATCTGAAGGAAGCTATGAAAGGAGCGGATATTCTAATAAATGCTACATCCTTAGGAATGAAGGGGGAGGAGATAGAAGGAGTGAGCGAGCTTTTAAAGGAGGGGATGGTGGTGATGGATTTGGTTTACAATCCCAGGGAAACCCCGTTATTGAAGGCTGCGAGGGAAAGGGGGGCGGAGGTTGTGGAGGGATGGAAGATGCTCCTCCATCAAGGGGCTTTTTCCTTTGAGATTTGGACGGGAAGGAAAGCACCTTTAGAGGTTATGGAAAAGGTATTGCAAAAAATTTTGTTTGATGTATAATAGGAAATGATTTACTTAAATACCCTAAAAAGGGGCGTGAGCAGTTATGGCAATGATGAGAAAGGATATAGGCGAAATACTCCTTGAGCAGGGAGTTATAACTCCCGAGCAGCTCAAGGAGGTGCGTGATGTTGCTAAGGCAACTAAAGGAGACATCAAGAAACTCCTTATAGACCTTGGCTACGCGAATGAGGAACAAGTTTACAGCGCCTACGCTCAACAACTGGGGTATCCTTACATTGATTTCAGCAAGGAGCGTATAGACCCCAGCGCTGTAAATCTTGTTCCCCAACATTTCGCCCAGCGTTACAATGTCATCCCCGTGCGAAAGATAGGGGACAGAAAGCTATTGGTCGCTATGGCTGACCCAACGAACATCCTTGCCATAGATGACCTAAGGCTCGTCACTGGCTTGGAAATAGAGCCAGCAGTAGCAGTGCCTGAGATGATAAGCGAGGCTATAAATAGGCACTATCGTGGGGAAACGGCGCCCACGCCGGCTGTTTTAACGGAGACCGCCGCTGGAGGTGGTGGTTTGCCAACCGCCGTTCAGGAGGCTATATCCACACTTAGAGCAAGGGGAGAAATTTCCGCTGAGGAGGAAGAAGCGATTAGAGTTGCTGAGGAGGCACCAATCATAAGGGCGGTTAACGCCATAATCCATCAAGCGATAAGGGAGAGAGCCTCCGATATCCATGTTGAGCCAGAGAGAAGAAGCGTGAGGATTAGATATAGGATAGATGGCATCCTTCATGAGGTTATGAATCTCCCCCGCTTTCTCCATCCGCCCCTCACCTCAAGAATAAAGATTATGGCTGATATGAACATCGCTGAGCGTCGTCTCCCCCAGGATGGAAGAATCCCCATAAGGACACCAGACGGCAAGGATTACGACCTGCGTGTCTCTTGCATCCCCACCATCACCGGGGAGAAGATAGTGATGCGAATACTTGATAGGCAGAGCCCCTTGATTGGATTGCACAAGTTGGGCTTCTTCCCCGATACATTCGCTGCCCTTGAAAAGCTGATAACTCATCCCCACGGCATTATCCTCTCAACTGGTCCTACAGGGTCGGGGAAAACGACTACCCAGTACTCCATCTTGAGCAGATTGAATACAACCGAGGTGAACATAATAACGATTGAGGACCCAGTTGAATACCAGCTGGCGGGAATTTATCAGGTGCAAGTCAATACCAAGGCAGGTCTTCTCTTCAGTAACGCATTGAGATATTTCCTCCGCCACGACCCGGACATAATAATGGTAGGAGAGATAAGAGACCTTGAAACCGCGGAGATAGCGATTGAAGCTTCCCTTACAGGACACCTTGTCCTCTCCACACTCCACACTAACGATGCCCCAACAGCTGTAACTCGTCTCGTTGATATGGGAGTTGAGCCTTTCCTAATTTCCGCTTCCTTGATAGGAGTCCTCGCTCAGCGCCTTGTTAGAACCCTCTGTCCTCGCTGTAAGGAACCATATAAGCCGCCAGTTGAGGGGCTGAGGCGTTTGGGTCTTACCCCTGAGGAAGTTGAGGGAGTAACTTTCTATAGGGGAAGAGGTTGCGAGTATTGCCGCCACACCGGTTATTATGGAAGAACGGGTATATTTGAGCTTATGGTGGTGAACGAGGAGATAGCGGAGCTGATTGTGAGGAGGGCGCCTCTTTCTGAAATAAGGGAAGCAGCTAGGGCGGCTGGGATGAAGACCTTGATGGAAGATGGTTTGCGGAAAGCTATGGCGGGAATAACAACGATTGAGGAAGTGCTCCGCGTGGCAGCAACGGTAGGATTCTAATTAAAGGAGGTAAGAGAGTATGGAGAATCGCCCAGACCCAATCGCGGAAAAAGAAGTCGGTCGCCAGCTACCATTAGACGATGTGCATATAGACGACCTATTGAGAATAGTGGTTGAGAAGGGGGCTTCCGACCTCCATCTTGTAGTGGGAGTTCCACCCATCATAAGGGTGGATGGGAAGCTCATTCCCACGCCCTATGAGAGGGTCAAGCCTTCCCAGGCGCAGAGGTTGATTTATGACATCCTAAGAGATGACCAGATTCAAAGATTTGAAAGCGAATGGGAACTGGACTTCTCCTATTCCCTAAGCAAAATAGCTCGCTTCCGCTGCAATATTTATCGGGATAGGGGCAATGTAGCGGGAGCCTTTCGCCTCATCCCCGCTCGCATCCCAACCATAAGGGAGCTCAATCTCCCTCCCATTTTGGAGGATATAACTCGCAAACCTCGTGGCTTGGTCCTCGTAACAGGTCCCACGGGCTCGGGTAAATCCACTACCCTCGCCGCTATGATAGGTGTGATAAACTCTGAGCGCAGTTGTCATATAATAACGATTGAAGACCCAATAGAATATATCCATCCCCACAAGATGTCCATCATAAATCAAAGGGAAGTGGGACATGATACGAAAAGCTTCGCAGCCGCTCTTCGCAGTGCCTTGCGCGAAGACCCCGATGTAATACTTGTGGGGGAGATGAGGGATTTGGAGACAATGGCAACCGCTATAACAGCGGCTGAGACAGGACACCTTGTCCTCGCCACCCTCCACACGAACAACGCTGCCCAAACGGTTGAGAGAATCATAGATGTTTTTCCGCCCTCCCAGCAGGACCAAGTGAGGGTTCAATTGGCAAATACGCTTGTGGCGGTGATATCCCAGCAGTTGCTTCCCCGAGCCGATGGACCCGGCAGAGTCCCCGCCTGCGAAGTTATGATTTGCACCCCCGCAATTCGCAATCTCATAAGGGAGATGAAGTTCCATCAGATTCCCTCAATAATTCAGACGAGCGGTGAGATAGGAATGCAAACAATGGACCAGTCCCTAAGAGACCTTTATATCAGGGGACTGATAACCTATGAAGAGGCAATGAGCCGGGCGATAAATCCCGATGAGCTTAAGAAATTAATCGCCAGTTCGGGACCAGTCCGCCCGAGATGAAAGATTGAAAAAAGGAGGTGAGATAATATGCCAAACTACGAATACGCAGCGCGAGATATATCGGGGCAGATAATAAGAGGAAGAGCCGAGGCTGAGAATGAGAAGGTATTGGCGCAGAGGCTTGCTAGGGAAGGATATAAGGTCGTTTCTATAAGAAGGGAGAAGATAGCGGGAGCTGGCTTCGCGCTGCCATTCATCGGCGGCGTTAAGATATCCGACCTCGCGATATTCAGCAGGCAGTTCTCAACGATGATAGACGCAGGCGTAACCCTCGTTAAGGCGCTCTCTGTCTTGGAGGAGCAGACGACGAGCGGAACTCTTCGCAAGGTGATAAATCAGGTTCGCAGGGATGTTGAGGGAGGCGAAAGCCTCTCAAGAGCAATGGCAAAGCATCCTCGCGTCTTCTCCGACCTTTATGTAGGGCTTGTTAGGGCTGGTGAAGTCGGTGGCGCGTTGGAGGAAGTCCTCCAAAGAATCGCCAAGTTCTTAGAAGATGACCTCGCCCTGCGGAGGAAGGTCAAGGGAGCTTTGACTTACCCAATCATAGTCGTTGGCTTCGCTCTTATGATTATCCTCGTCCTTGTCACCTTCGTCGTGCCAAGGTTCATCAATATGATAGCGGAGATTACCCAGAAGACGGGAGCGGAGGAGGAACTCCCTCCTCTCACAAGGGCTCTAATGAACTTCAGCGATTTCGTCATTCATAAATGGTACTGGATAATCGCTATCCTGGTTGGGTTATTTATTGTCTATCGCGTTTTGAAGAGCACCCGCTGGGGCAGAAGAGCCTGGGATTTCATGATGTTGAAAGCACCCGTAGTCGGCAAGCTCTCCCATAAGCTCGCCCTTGCCCGCTTCTCCCGCACACTTGCCACCCTCCTTGGCTCCGGCGTCCCCATCCTTCAAGCTATGGAAACCACCGCTGGAACCGTCGGCAACTCCATAATCGGCGACGCGATTTTGGAGGCAAGAGCCCGCATCCGAGAGGGTGACCCAATCGCTGGTCCTATGCAGAAGAGCAAATACTTCCCACCCATGGTCGTGCATATGGTCAGCGTTGGAGAGGAGTCCGGTGCGCTTGACGATATGCTCATTAAAGTCGCAGAGTTCTATGAGCAGGAAGTTGATACCGCCATTCAGTCCCTCTCCGATGCCATCCAGCCTGTCGTTCTCGTCCTCCTCGGAGGCGCTGTTCTCGTTATCCTCATCGCCCTCTGGGGTCCCATTATAACGGTTCTCCAGAAGATAGGAGAGCAAGGCGGCGGAGGGTAAAGCTTAAAAAGAATAAATGGTTCCTCTTGTTCTGGCAGGCGCCTTTATCTTCGGCGCGGTGGTTGGAAGCTTTCTCAATATGCTAATTTGGCGCCTGCCAAGAGAGGAATCCATCGTCTTCCCACCTTCCCACTGCCCCAAATGCAACGCCCCACTCCGCCCCCTCGACCTAATCCCTATCCTCAGCTATTTGATGCTTAAAGGACGATGTAGATATTGTGGGGAGAGAATAGAGCCACGCTATCTAATAGTTGAATTAGCCTCCTCCAGTTTATCACTCCTCCTTGCATATAGGTTTTTGATTTATGATTACGAACCCTATCTTCTTCTCCTCTACCTCCCATTCAGCTTAGCCCTTATCGCTGTCTTTTTCATAGACCTCCAGCACTACATAATACCCGACCAGCTCTCCTTTTTTACGATAGGATGGGGCATCCTCATAAATGGGATTATGATTTGGCAGAAAAGGGATGAGCTTATGTGGGGTTTTCTTCCGCCCGCGATATTCTCCGCTTTAGCCATGGCGCTTCTCGTTGTTCTGATAGATTTGATTGGGAGGAAGATATTTAAGAAGGAGAGTATGGGCGGAGGCGATGTGATGTTGGCGGGTGGGATGGGAGCTTGTTTGGGTTGGAAGAACGCGCTTGTCGCTTTTTTCCTTGCTGTCTTAGTGGGGGCAATATGGGGGATATGTTTGATATTGAGAGGGAAGAAGGAATGGGGAACTTATATTCCCTTTGGTCCCTTTTTAGTTATAGGGAGCATAGGGGCAATATTTTTTGCTTCCTCGCTAATAGATTTTTATTTAACATTAGCGGGGTTTAAATAAAAATTTTGGGGGCGGGAGGCTTTGCCTCCCGCCCCCTTTTTAGTTATAGCTCACACTGCCCGTAGCGTAGCCTTCCTCCTCGCATCACGGAGTATAGCTGGTCCCATTTCATCCACTTAACATGTCCATCAGCAAAGCCTATGTTAGCTCCTCCGGAGTGGTAAGTGTGGTCATCAGGATCCGGAGGAATGTCGCCAGAAGGTGGACAGCCACAGCCATACCAGTCCGTCCAAGCGGTCCTGCGGAAGAAGAACTTCTGGTCATTCCAATAGCCTCCAAGCCAGTGGCAAACGGACTCTCCAACGACGAAGGAATCGGCGGGATACTTCATAGCTGCAAGACTTCCCTTTCCACCGCAATTCAGAGCAACAGGTTCGCTGAAGCCGTAGTTAACTCTGATGTTAGGTGTGTTCCAGACTGGGTTTCTCCAGCGGATGACATTGCAGATGCCCTGGCTCCATCCCTGGCTTGGACAAGCAAGGACTTGAACATTCTTCAAGTATGGGTAAATGCCATCCAGCCAGTCCGAAGCAGCTGGGTTCTCCACACCGCCAGGGTGAAGGTCTCCCCAGCTAGCGTAGGGGAACCTCTCATCCCAGTCTTGAGTGTACATCATCATCGCCGTCATAATCTGCTTCATATTCGACATACAAGTAGAAGCTATTTTATACAATCAAAGGATGTGGGGGAGCGGGAGGCTCTGCCTCCCGCTCCCCCACATTTCCTTTCAGCTACTCATCATCAATACCATTCGTCCTCTGGCAGGTAGACAAGCGGTCCTCCGTAACTTCTCATCTTTATCTGGTCCCATTTCACCCACTTAACATGTCCATCAACGAAGGCGATAACTGAACCACCGGTGTGGCGGGTATAATCATCGCGCATAGCCGGCAAATTGATGCCACTAAGACAGCCACCGCATGCATCTGAGGGAGGTTGGTTGGCGAGTATATAGCGAGCTATATAGCCGGGTGAATTCGGGGTAGAGCCGGGCCAGCTTCCGGTCAGAGAAGCACGACAATCACCGAGAAGAACAGTTTCTGCAGGTTTCTGCCATTGGGCTAAGGAGGTCCTACCCCAACCGCTTATAACCTCGTTTATACCGTAACTTATTGGGAACTGGGGGTACTTACAATCTTCACAGCACCTTCTACCTTTTGGACCACCGTCGGGGCAACGGTTATCGGAGGGGCAGACATAGACAGCCTCGTTCTTCACATAGGGGAAGGCAGCGAGGTACCAAGGGAGCGGCGTTGCGGGATTCCCGCTTACAGGAGGATTACCTCTATCACGACCCCATCGCCAATCTGGGAAGTTTTCGTCCCAGTCTTGTGCATACATCTGCAAAGCCTGCGCTAACTGCTTCATATTGCTTACGCAGGCAGCTTTACGCGCCTGCTCTCTCGCACGGCTGAAAACTGGGAAGAGAATTGCCGCGAGAATAGCGATGATAGCTATGACGACGAGCAGTTCAATGAGCGTAAATCCTTTTCTTTTCATTCTTTCTCACCTCCTTTCTCTTTGGATTTTTGCTTTAAAAATATGAGAGGGACAGAGCTCTCCTCAAAACTTCTTTTTAGAATGAATTATTTCTTACTTTGACTGACGATAACTATTATATTCTCAATCTATAGTTTGTCAACACAATGTCAAAATACTTAACCCAGAATGAGCGTAGGGGGAGATTATTCATCTCTCACCAGAGACAATAATCTCCCCCTATCGCCCTTCGAAGCTTACTCCTCTATGCTGATAGCCTCAGCGGGACAGGAGTGGGCTACATCCTCAAGGTCGCAGGCTTCAAAATCTGCATCGGGCAAAACATATGCCTTGCCCTCATCGTCCAAGGCGAAGACCTCTGGACAGCTCTCCTCACAGAGCCCGCAACCTATGCAAAGCTCTCTGTCTACCTTCACTTTCATCTTAACTCTACCTCCTTGAAAAATTTTTTCAAAAATATTACTATACCTTTATAAGTTTGTCCACTATTTTTTCAGGAGGAGAGATAAAATGAGATTTTGCCTCTCCCTATTCACCTCCCTTGCTTTGCTATTCGCTCAGCCTATAAATCCAAAGGAGGGTGTGAATAACCTTTTAGAGGCCTATCCTCGCTGGGGATTTATCATAAAGGGCGAGAAAGAGAGATATATGCCACCCTATTGGTATGGAAGATTTGAGTCAACGGGAGCTGATTGCTATCCCCAAATGAGGGAGAGAGATATCACTCCCTGGTTCATCCATCCACCCTGGCGTGGTGTCACCGGTGAAACCTTCGCGGAATGGGAACTTATTCTCCCTCAAGTGAAGCCGATAACGATTCGTTTGAAAGTAGCCCTATCCCAGGGAGCGCTCCCTGCAAGCGATGGGGTAATCTATAAACTGTTGGCTATAGAAGATGGGGAAAGGAAAGAAATCGCCAGTGTTTTCTGCAGAAAAGAGGAATGGGAGGAAAGGGATTTTGATATATCAAATCTCGCGGGGAAGAGGATAACCCTCAGATTGGTGGTGAATCCCGGTGAGAAATGGAATACGACAAACGATTGGGCGAGGGTAGGTGAGTTGAAAGTCATCGTAGGTAATGAGGAAGAAGCGAGATTATGGGAGGAGAAAGAAAAGGAGGAAAAGCGAAAGGAGATATTAAAGAGATATGGGGAGGAAACCGGTGATGTCAGAAGATTTTGGGGAATAGGAGCGAAAAATCCAAGACCCTCTTGCCCATCGCCCTTCCAAAACAAAATTGAAAAGCTTTCAAACGGTTCATATAAATTCAGCTATAAAGGAAAAGATTGCCAGATAGATTACATTTTCTCCCCACCATTTTCATCTCTGAACAATCTGCTTGTATTTTTCAATGGAAAGGAGATAGAGGGACCCTGCTTTATGGGAGGCGTGAGCTTGGTATTGAAAGGCGAGGTAGTTGATTGGGCAAGGGAAGATGTTAAAAAGGATATTGAGGTTAAAATTGTGGAAAAAGGCGTTGAGGAGTGGGAAGTATGGGAGTTTAAGGGGGAAAGGGGAGAATTTAAAATCAAGGCGACGATAGAAGGGAAGTCCTTGAGATTGGAGTTCTCCTCAGAGAAGCCCATCGTCAATGCGATAAATATAGCGGTTCCACCCTTTAGAAAGGTATTCATTCCCTTCCTCTTTGAGGGACAAGCCGAAATAGCCTATGTTGAGCCCCTTTTCTTATCCTCCTTCTGCGATTGGTGGGAAACCCAGGCTTCAAGCATAGGCGGCGATGGCTCTTCCCCCACATATATCCCGAAGACCAACGGAGAGCGAAATCCCGCAAGGGAAATCTTCTATTTAACCGCTTCTCCCATTCTTGACGAGGTTCTCCCCAATATCCCCAATCCAGCTTCCCCCTATCTGGAGGAGCTCTCAAATAGGCTTGTCTTGGATATTTGGACGGGAAAGTTCGCCGATGATAGGAAATATCTACTGGAATTGGAGAGATATGGGATAAACAGCCTGCTCGTCATCAAACACGAATGGCAAAGGGAGGGATATGACAACGCATATCCCACAACTATGCCCGCTAATAAATCGCTTGGTGGTGATGAGGAACTGAGAAAGTTATGCGAGGAAGCGAAGAGGATAGGGCATAGGTTCTGTGTTCACGAGAATTATTACGATTATTATCCTAACTCCGAGGCATTTAAATATGAGGATGTTGCTTTAGACCCGGAGGGGAATTATTTAAAAGGTTGGTTCAATGGGGCGGTGCCCATCCAAGCTCTAATTTTAAAGCCCTCAAAATTCCTTTATTACGAGAAAATCTTCTCTCCCGAGATAAAGAGGCGATATGGTGTGAATGCTGGCTACTTTGACATTATGCCAAGCTGGAATGTGGATTACGATGCGAAGGCTGAGGGCGCGGGAAAGATTAGCTATACCCATAGAGTAAATGTGCAAGCCTACGATTTCCTGCGAAAGACATATAATGGTCCAGTCGTCTGCGAGGCAAGCGACTTCACTGAGGCGGGATATTACGATGGCGGCTCAAATTACGGTGTGAATCGCCGTCAAATCCCCATGCTTCCCGACTTTGAACTCCTCAAGGTTCATCCGCTGATGCTCAATCACGGGATGGGATATTACGAGCGCTGGCTGATAGATGGCTATTCCGACCCATCATGGTATTTTCGTGTGCCAACCGAGGAGGAAAGGGACGAATATAGGATAATGACTCTCGCCTTTGGTAGAATCGGATTCTTGGGGCACCAATTGATGTTCAGCGTTCACGGTTTGGCTAAAGAGTATTTCCTCACTCTGCCTATTCAGAAGAAGTATGGGACCTTTATGCCGAGGAGGATTCTCTACGAAGTAGATGGGAAATGGATAAGCTCCTCGGGAGCGATTCTTCTCGGCAATATGGATAGGTTATTCATTGAATTTACCAATGGCTTGAAGCTTTTCCTCAACAGGGGAAGGGATGACTGGAGAGTAGGGAATTATATCATTCCTCAATATGGATTTCTTGCGGAGGGAGCGGGAGTTCTCGCCTATACCGCAAGGCGTGAAGGCGTTATCGTTGATTACTCCGAGGATGAGGAAGGGATTTTCTGCGACGCCAGGACGCAGACATATCTTCCCAAAATCAAGCGAATCTTCCCTTCTATTTCAAATTTCAAGGACCTGGGAGACGGGAGGTTTGAGATAACTTATAGATGGAGAGTTGAGGATGAGGTGGGTGGAGATTTCGTTGCTTTCGTCCATTTCACCGACCCTCAAAGAAATACCATCGCCTTCCAGCAAGACCATAATCTTCCTATTCCAACAAAAGATTGGAAGAAAGGGATGGTAATAGAAGATGGTCCATATACGATAGAGGTGCCCAAGGATAAAGAGGGAACTTTCCCAGTCTATCTTGGGCTCTATAATAAGGAGGGGAGAGTAACACTTGGAAATGGGAGGGATAGTTTTTTGGTGGGTAAGTTGGAGGTGAGGAGAGAGAATGATAGAGTGAGGATTGAGTTCAATGAGGAAGCTGGAGAGGATTTAATGGAGAAGTATCTATATCGTTTGAATAAAGAGGGGAGAACGATTGATTTTGGGAAGGTTGTAACAGATGGCTGTTTGAGGATTGAGAAGAGGGGAAATTCCCTTCGGATAATCCCCATTCCCATTGGGCGGGAATGCTCCGTGGGGTTGCGATTGGGAGAGTTCAAAAAGGAATGGGAGAAGGTCAAGGTTAAGGCGTTCGGGGAGGATGGAAGGGAGTTAGGGGATGTTGAATGGACAAGGAAAGGCGATTTACTGCTTTTCCAGGCGAGTAAAGATGCCTGCTTTTATGAGCTTCTTTGACAAGTTAAAATATTAGAGCGCCCTTTGATACCACTCTTTATCTCTCACATAGGGGGCATTTAAAATATCAGAGAGAAATGCAAGGGCAAATTGCACAATTTCACAAAGATATTGGAATTATACAAAGAAGCACAGTCTATAGATGGAGAAAGATATACAAAGACGCAGGTTATAACCCCGCAGCGCTCCGACCTCTCTCAAGAAGACCTAAAAATCCAAGAAAAAGAAACTGGGGTATAAGAGTGATACAATTATAAAAGGATAGAAGAATAGATGTTGTCTCAAGATTTGGTTATCCCCCTTCCCTGTGGGGTGTGTTCAAACGGATAACGGGAGTGAGTTCGCGGGAGAATTTGAAGATTTTCTCAGGAATAAGGGTATTATCCATTTCTACACCCATCCAAAGAGACCGCAAGAGAACGGCTATGTGGAGCGATTCCAGAGAACTATCCAAGAATATTTCATAGATGTATACCCGCTGGACTCAACGGATATAGAGGAATTTAATAACCAGAGGAGTCCCAAATGTTATGGAATTATACAGCGATTTGCCATATCTTGAATTTTTCATTAAAATCTTATTGAAACCCTGCTCCTCCCTCAGGGAGGAGCCAAAATGTCCATAGGGAGGTTGATATCGTGGAGCATATTTACGAGCTTATGTTCATCTTAGACCCTGATTTAAGCGATGAGGAAAGGGAGAAAATCATTGAGGCAGTGAAAAACGAGATAAAGGGCGAGGTCTTAAATGTAGAAGAATGGGAGAAAAGGCAGCTCGCCTATAAAATCAATCGCAAGACGGAGGGCTATTATGTCGTCATCCTCTTTCAAACGACGGGTGATACCTTGAAGGAATTGGACCAGTTCCTGAAGCTACAGGAGGGCATCCTCCGTCACATGATCGTGAGAAAAAGCAAATAAAGGAGGAAAGAAATTGGCTAATCAATCTGAAAAGGAGAAGGCAATCCTCTCTGCCCTCAAGGATGTAGCCGACCCCGAGCTTGGCTTCTCAATCCTGGAGGCTGGACTCATTGATGAGGTAAGGGTGGAAGGGAACAAGGCTTCCATAACATATCATCTCACCGCTCCCTTCTGCCCTCCTCCATTCGCTCTCTTCATCGGCAAACAAATCAAGGAGAAAGCCCTTAGCGTTGAGGGGATAAGTGAGGTAGAGGTAACTCTCCAGGGGCATATCATGGAGGAAGAAATAAACAGGATGCTCAAGGAGGAGGAATCCTCTTAGGTCTTATTCCCATTAAAGCCTTTACCTTAAAAAGAAAAATACCGCTCCCGTAATCATCAATGTCATCCCCGCAATTGAATCCCAGAACCTCCTCTCGCCTTTTGTGTAAGTATGGAGGGGAAAGACGCGGAAGAATGGCGTGAGGATATAGAGAGGGGAAATGAAAGTCCCAAGACATCCAAGAAAGCTGGCAAGGGCAAACATCCCTTTGCTTGATGGGAACAACGAATCAAAGTAGAGGCTCGCTCCCTCAGCGCTTTTCCCAAGATAGAGTCCGACCAAAAAACCGAAAAGGTAAATCACCCACCCGCTGAGTAGATAGCCCTTCATAAATATAACAAGCCCCTTTTTCAGCGTTGCAACAGTGAGGAGGATTAAAAAACCTTCTATTAGGGAGAAGAAGGAAATCACGAGTGCGAAAAATTGCCTTAAGTTAGGTATTATTCCCACTATATTTCCTCCCGAATAAAGAAATAAAAGGAAAACAAAGAAATAAGCGGTGAAATTGCCGAAGAGGAAAAGGGATGTCCAATAAAAGGAACCCCTCGCACTGCACAGGCAATAAGCCAAAAGAAATGGCACTCCCCAAATGGAATTCATCAGCCCGAAAAGCAAGAGCCCTAAAATGAAAGCCTCTTTCAAGCTGCCCATTTACCTTCTTTCCGCGGAGAAAAGGACCTTTCCGAAATTCTCCGGCTTATGGAATGTCTGGCGAGTGGGAGACCAGGAGACCCATATGGGTGTTTTATGGTCTGGTCTATCCACCCTACACAGTTGGATTCGCCAGGTTTTCTCTCGGGGTGGCAGGGGAACCTCAAAGGAGAGGAAATTCCACCAGGGAATGGCTATCTCCACATCCCAGCCACCTTCCCTCTTCCTAACCGCTGTCTTCAGGTCAAATAGATTCCAATTCAAGAGCCAGCGATACTTTGGCTCCCTTATTATCAAAATATCGTCAACAGTGTTGAGGGGATTCACTCCCAACTCAACATATCTCTTCCCATCTCCTCTTGGGTCTATGAAAACCTCCACCGCCTCCTCCTCCCACAAGAAGCCGTCCCGCTTTGTGATTGTCGCCCAAGGGTCGTTATCTTCGCATTCAAAAGAAATGTAAAGGTGCTCATCATCCCAAACTACCCTCGCATAGGTCTTGAGCTTTATCCTTTCCCCTTTCTCTATATCGTAATTAACCTCAACCGAAGGAACTCCCTTCCAATCGCGCAAATCACCATCTATCACGGGGGCTTTCTCCACTTTATAAGCAGTATAGCTTTCGACTGGGAGGGAAATGGTGGTAAAATAAGTGGTTAAAAAAAGAAGCATTTAACTCAACTCCTTTCCTCAAATTCATTTCCCAAATAAGGGTTGGGTTTGAGGAGATAATTGCGGATATAATCGTTTACAGCCTCCTCAAGGGAAGTGAACTCCCTCACGAAGCCCGCATTTCTCAGCTTGCTGATATCCGCCTGCGTCCAATACTGATACTTATCTCTTATCTCCTCTGGCATATCTATGAACTCTATATTCGGTTCCACTTCCAAAGCCCTGAATACAGCCATAGCTAAATCATAGAAGCTCCTTGCCCTACCCGTCCCTATATTATAAATCCCCCTCGCCTTCTTATTCTCATAGAGGAAAATCGTAGCCTCAACGACATCTTTTATGTAGACGAAGTCCCTCATCTGCCAGCCATCTTTGAAATTCGGATTGTAGGATTTGAACAGCCTTATCTTCCCTTCCCGCTTGACCTGCTCGTAAGCCTTGTGGATGACGGAGCGCATCTCCCCTTTGTGATATTCGTTTGGACCGAATACATTGAAATACTTCAATCCCACCATCTTATCCAAAAAAGAGTTTCTGTATGCCCATAAGTCAAATAGGTGTTTGGAATAGGCATACATATTGAGAGGTCGGAGGGAAGGCAGGAGGCTATGGTCATCTGAAAAACCCATCTTCCCATCGCCATAGGTAGCGGCGCTGGAGGCATAGAGGAGACGTTTACCCCTCTTTAAGCACCATAAAGCCAATCTTTTGCTGTATTCATAGTTATTGCGGAGTAGGAAATCGGCATCCCTTTCCATTGTATCGCTACATGCTCCCATATGGATGATGTCCTCTATCTTTCCATCCAGCTCGCCCTTCTCAAGGCGAATTATGAATTCGTCCTTATCCATAAAATCTTGGAAACGAAGGTTGAGGAGGTTCTTCCATTTCTCGTCTTGCCCCAAGGAATCTACAATCAAAATATCATCAAAGCCTCTCTTATTGAATCCCCAAACAAGGGCGCTTCCAATGAATCCCGCTGAGCCAGTTATGACGAGCATACTTTTATTATAATAGCACATATCCCTCACTTCAAGATTGAGCTATAAGGACATATCAAGAATCTTCGGAATATACGAAGCCTATACCTTAGCCAAGCATTTCTCAGTATTCAAAAACAATTCAAGGCGGTAATTCTTCTGGCGAACAACCATTTTTCAAAATAAATTTACCCATCCTGCAAGCGAGCCGCCCTTATCCTCTTTCCTAAGAGCCCTTTCATCCCTCCAAGCCCCCAGCAGATGCCAAGCAATGATACTATCAAACCGAGAATCGGTATATTTTGAAGGATATAGAACACGATAACTCCAACCGCCATTGAGAGATAAAGATTTACATCCTCACTCTTCAAAAGACGCTGTAAAATTTTCATCCCCAAAGCTGTTCCCGCAATAAGGGTTGAAAGATAAATGGCAATTAAATAAATAAGCAAACTTATCAAGCTCAAGGGAATCCCGATTAGAGTTATTGCCATCAATATAGCGCCTATGGGCGCCACTATAAGGGCGATAAATCCCCATCCCATATTGAACCAAGGTCTATAAAGCATATCGTTTCCCATCTCCCTCAAATGCCTTGGGGAAAGCAGGACGAGGAAAGCGCCCGTGGTCATCAAGCTCAGCAGCCAAAAGAGCCTCAAGGCTATTGGGGTCCCCTGCCTTTTGGGTTTGGGAGTCGGGGTAGAGAGGGGATTGAAGAGGACCTTTCCCTCTATCTTCGCCTCCTTGGGAATTGACGCCTCCTGAGAGGCGGAATAAATTAGATTGCCTTTTATGTGGGTGGATGGCAAAACGGTCAGTTCTTGAAGCTTTAACTCAACATTTCCACCAACATCTCCTCCCAAAATTCCCTCACTTGCACTTCCTTTTATATTACCATCCACCTTCCCCTCAACTGAAAGCCTCTGCGCTCCTACAAGGAGGTCCCAACCTATCTCCGTTCCCTTTAAGATGTTGACATATCTTCCTGCCAAGCTGACATCTTTCCCGATTTTCCCCCTCACATCAACGGTTTCACCTGCCCCTCTTAGGCTTCCCTTAACCTCTCCCTCAATCTCTATCCTCTGAGCAAACGCTACCACATCCCCTTCCACAACACCCCGAAGCACCACCTCCCTCCCGAAGAGAACAAGGTCTTTTAAAGCGTGTCCATGGAAATGGAGAACATTGCCCGCCCAGATATAGGTCTCTGAAATAGTTTCGTTAGGAGCTATAAAGGTGGTCTTATCTCTGTCTAAGGGAAAGGAAAGGGAAGTCCCAAAGAAGAGAAGTACCAAAATTCCGAACAAATAATTGCTCGCTTTCATTTTCATTCCTCCGTTTCTTTTGGTAAATAAAAACCTTTAAAAATTTGTTGCTCCCCTTTTAAATTCTGACTCCATCTCTCTTTATAAATTTTACTGTGAATATAAAATTAAGTAAATCTTCACGAAGAGTTTGGGAATATGTTCCCAGCGGGAGCGAGTGGAAATCCCTATTAAAAAAGAGATTGTGGCGTCGTTTTGCTCCTTACAGCGACGACCCGATTGACTGCCTTTCAGAAAGGCGAAATAAACATTTAACGATAGCTTCCAACATAACTATAATCTTTATTAAATGCTATCAAGGTTTTGTCTCTTATTCCTCTTTATCCTCATCCTTTCCCTCTCATTCGCTGGAGAGGGAACCATAACAGCGAAAAGAGCGAAATATATTCCCTCTGAGGAGAAAATAATAGGGGAAGATGTGGTGATAAAATATGAGGATTACGAGATCAGGGGTGATAAGGTCACTCTAAGCCTTGATGAGAACTCAGGCGTAGTTGAGGGGAACGCTTTACTCATGAAATCGGGAGAAATGATGAGGGGAGAGAAGCTGTTCTTTAATTGGGAGAAAGAGGAATGGAAGATGGAATCGGGCAAAGTGGAGATTGAAGCGAAGAGATTGCAAGGAGCACAAGCACCTTTATTCCTTTACGCGAAGGAAAGCTCAGGTACCTCTAAGGAAATGGAAGGGAAAGGCATTTCCCTCACAACCTGCAACCTTTTGCGTCCCCATTACAGCGTTAACGCTAAAGAGATATTTGTTATCTTCGGCGATAAGCTTGTTGCAAGAGATGTCTCCTTTGTTGCCCTGGGAAAGAAGCTTTTCCATCTTCCCTATCTCGTCATTCCCTTAAAGACGCCTGCCAAAAGGAGCTTCATTCCCCAGTTTGGAAGCGACCCTTACCAGGGCTACTTCATCAAAACAACCTATCCCTATCTAAGCACGGCGGTAGCAACTGGCATTCTCCACCTTGATTATATCCAGAAAAGGGGCACGGGACAGGGAATAGAACACACCTTTGTGTATCCCCACTTGAAATCTTCCTTTTCCCTTTATCATATGGCTCCCTCGGGAGGGGAAGGAGAGAGCCTTACCGCAAACGGTAAAATGGATTGGCAAAAGGGAAGTTTGAGGGCTTCTATTCTCTCCGATTTCCAGAAAAACAGCCTCTGGTATGGTGGCTCATCAAGGACGTCTAATCTCCAAGCAACTATTGAGCAGAATACCTCTACCAGCAACCTCAGCTTGAGCTTCCGCCAGCAAAATCTCAAGGGTTTCTACGATTCCCAAAATCTTTTCGCTTCTCTTTTCTATAACATCCGGCTTGATGCAAGGAGAAATTTGAAGGTGGATATCCAAAATACAAGCCTTTCTTATTCAAATACTCCAACAGATAAGGAACTCTATTCAACTTTTCTTTTCAGCCAACAAGGTAAAGTTGGACTTGAGGTGGAGACAAAACGCAGAAGCGATTTGGACAAGGATGTCTACACCGCTGACCAAAACTACTCTTTCCTTGAGAAAATGCCGGAGATAAGGTTAAAAGCTCCCGAGATTTCGTCCAAATTACCTGTAGATGCGGAAATCGTCTGGGGGCAATATCGCCAATTCATCACTAAGCCCTTCTTATCCAGAGCGACCTTCTCACTCTCCACATATTGGCGCAGTTCCCAAAGCCTTTCCCAAGGACACAAGCCCAATCTCGCCTTAAATGGAGATTTCTTTCAAGGGCTATATGGAGATGGAACAGCCCTCTATTCATACAATCTTTCCTCCACCCTTTCAGTTCCCATTGGCTCTTCCTCCCTAAACCTCTCCTTTAGACATACCGCCTCTCGGGGCTACAGCCCCTTTTTTATGGACCAAGTCTATCCCTATAGCTCCCTAAACGCAGGCTGGACCCTGAGCTCCAAAACCGCAAAATTTTCGCTTCAGGGAGGCTACGATTTCCGAAACGATTACCCCTACTCCATCACCGGCAGATTGGAGATATCTCCCAGTTGGGGCGATTTTCGCCTTTATCTTGGCTATGAGCCGAGAAGCAAAAAATGGCGTGATATCATAGCGAATATAAAAATTGGCGAGAAGACGAAGCCTCTTTGGAATATAAATATAAGGTATGCTACTGAAGAGAAGAAGCTGGCATTTGTGAGGGGAACGGCAAAGCTGGAATTGGGGAAGTGGTGGAAGATTGAGGGAATCTATGGTTACAATGGCTATACAAATAAGCTTGAAGAGCTAGACCTCGCATTGACAAGGGACCTACACTGCTGGGTCGCTTCTCTACTATACAATAAAAGAAGAAAGGAATTGACTTTTAACTTATATCTCAAGGCATTCCCCATCCAGATACGACCTCTGGGGTTGGGTGCAGAGGGGCAATACATTGGAACAAACGTTGGCGGCTATTATTGAGAAGGGAATTTATGATTTAGCGCGTAAGTTAAGTAGTGGGCAATCAATCTCTCCAACAACTTGTATTTCTGCTATAATTTAAAGCGAAATGGCAAGGGAAAATAATCCGACAATCTTCCATTTTCCCTCCTTTGACCGCTTCATCATCTTGGATTTGGAGACAACTGGATTGGACAAATCCGCCCGCCCTTTCCAATTCTCCGCCCTCAAAGTGGAGAATTGGCGAATAACGGACTTCATCAACCTATATGCAAATATCCCACCCGAGGAACTGAAAAATCTTCCCTATACCCTTCAATTAAAGCTTCAACTCACTGAACCCGAATTAAGGAAAAGAATTGAAGAAGCACCGCCTATTGAGGAGGTGCTCAAGTCCTTCGCCTCCTTCCTTTCCGATTTCCCCTTGATAGGGCACAACATCGGGTTTGATTTGTCAATCCTCGCCTCCCATGACCTAAATCTGCCAAACCCCTACCTTGATAGCTTAGAGCTGGTCTCTCTCGCTTTCCCACTGGCAAGCAGCTACTCGCTTGAGGAAATCATTAAGGAAGTGGGAATTGAAGATGAAATAGCGAAACTCAGCGATGAGCTCCGTTTGGAGGGATTGTTTCCTCACAATGCCCTCTACGATTGTCTCGCCCTTTATTGCCTCCTTAAAAAATCGCTTGAGAAACTCAAGGAAAGCAAATTCCTTTCCCTTCTCCACTTAATTTCGCCCGTCCTCGCCGAATCACTCTCCCTACCATCTCCACCAAATGATTTCTCACACCTATTTCCTCCCCACAACGAAGCAGAATCACTTGAAGAGATAATGAGAGAGCCAAGCGAATTCAGTTTCACTTCCCAAGAGGTACTGCAATTTTACGATGAATTGGTGGAGAAGGGACGCTGGGAGAAAAGGAAATCGCAAAGGACTGTTATTGGCAAGGTGGCGGAGCTATTTGAGAAGGGGAAAATAGGGATGATAGAGGCTCCCACGGGAACCGGTAAAACTTTGGCTTATCTTCTACCTGCCTCCTTCCTCGTCAGCAGGGGAGGTGGAAAGGTGATAATCGCCACCTACACGAAGCATCTCCAGAATCAAGCCGTTTCCGACCTTGAAAATAAACTGCTTCCCTTCCTGCCTTTCTCGCCGAGATATGTTGTCCTGAAAGGGAGGGGCAATTACCTTTGCATGCGCCGATTCCTTTATAAATTGGAGGACGCATTTTTGCGCTTCAGCGAGGAGACGACGGAAGAGGAGAAATTCCTCTTGCTATATGTGGGAAGATTTATTGAGGAAGCGAAAGATAAAATTGAGGATTTGGACGCATTTCCCTATTGGCTGAGTTTACACTTTCCCTATACCATTGCCCTGAAGGAAGACATAAAATCGGATAGGGATATCTGCGTAAGGAATAGTTGTCCCTTCTTCTCTCTATGCTTTTTCCAGAGAGCGGATAGAGCATCTAAGGAAGCGGATGTCATTATAACTAACCACTGGCTCCTCCTGATGAAGAAATGGCACAATCCCCAGGAATGCTCAATCGTGGTTGACGAGGCGCATAATCTGGAGGATGCGGCAAGCAAAGCCTTCGGCAAAGAAATCGGAAAAGTGGAGCTCACCGCTCTTCTCTCTCTATTTCTCAATAAGGAAGGAAATAGGGGAATGCTTCTTAGGGTGAGAAAGATTTTGGGAGATAACGAGGATTTACGCTCCGCTTTCGCCGCAGTTAGAGAGCTACACGAACTCTTAGACGAGTTAGGGAAGGCGCTCCACTTCTTCTTCCTCACGCAAAATCTCTCTCTCCACAATTATTATGCCGCCTCCCTTTGGATGAAAAGGCTCTCAAGAAGAGACGAAAGGCACTGGCGAAAAGTTCGGGAACTGATTAGAAAGATGAGCAAAACATCGGAACAATTAAGGTTCGCAATCGTTCAGCTTGTCCTCAAACTCTCCTCACAATCTCCTCATTTGGCTGATGAGCTCAGAAATATCTATAACAACTTCTCAAAAAGGCTCAACGACTGTTTCTCCCTCTCTAATTGGGATTACAATAAAAAACAATTCGTCAGATGGATAGAATTAGAGATTAGCGAAGACGCCCCAGAGGAGATAGACTTAAACTCTCCTCCGCCCCAGTTTTTGAATTGGCTTTTCCGCGAGGCACCGCTCAGGGTTGACGAGGCACTGAGGGAAAATATCTATGAAAAGTTTCGCTCAGTAGTTTTCACCTCCGCCACCTTAACAATTGCTGGAAAGGGATTCAGCTTCTTCTTGGATAGGTTGGGGTTAGATGATTACATCAGCGATGACGACCTGCTCTCACTCCCTCCTGCATTCAATTATAATGAAAACGTCCTCCTACTCCTTCCCTATTACTTAAGGAGCGATGCTTCACAAAAGAATATTGAAAAATTCAAAGAGGAAACGCTTGAAGAGTTATTTCATTTCATCAGTTTCGTGGAGGGGAGAAGCCTCGTCCTTTTCTCCGCCCGGGAGAGATTGGAATATGTGGGTAAGAACTTAGAACCCCGATTGGGGGAGAGGATGCTTCCCCTCTATTGGCAGAGGCGGGGCGTTTCAAAGAGACACTTATTGCGTGAATTCAGGGATAGAGAGGAAGCCACGCTTCTGGGACTGCGTTCCTTCTGGGAGGGCGTTGATGTGCCCGGTCCCTCCCTTTCCTACCTCATCCTTGAAAAGCTTCCATTCCCCTCCGTCAGAGACCCACTCTCCCAAGCAAGACGCGAACAAATGCGAAAAATGGGAAGGGACGAATACATAGATTACCTCTTGCCTATGACCATCATCCCCTTCAAACAGGGATTTGGAAGGCTTATAAGGTCGCCAAACGATAGGGGAGTGGTGCTTTTCCTTGATAAACGCCTCCGCTCGGATATCCTCAGCAGGGAAATAGCGCTCGCCTCCCTTCCGGGCTTCAAGAGAGACGAGGAATGCGAGAAAACGAGGAAATCACTCTACTCCGCCGTGAGTGAACATATGAAACTCCAATTCCCTTCCTTCCCCTGGAAGGAAAAATTGGAGCAAGTGGAGGAATTTGCCTTTGAGGAAAAACCCTCGGAAGAATTCCCCCTAAACGGAGAAATCCTGCTCCAAAAGGATTGTGTCCTTCTAACCACAAACCTATCCCCTATCCTTTCCCATCTCACAAGAAAAAACCTTCGCGTCGCCATTATCTCCTACTCCGACCCTGCCTTCCTCCTTTCCCAGCACGAACAACCCATACCTTATTTACCGCCTCAGCCTGTGTTGAATATGTCCCTCTTCCTGAGAATTTGGGAGGAAACGCCAAGCGTCCTCTCGCTCCATCCATACTGGCTTATGGATGAAGAGGTAAGAGAAAAAATAAAGAAAGCGGATATCCTAATCATCACCCAACCTCTCTCCCTCCTCTACTCAAGCACATTTTTCTCCCCCGTTTTGAGCGAAAACATCCCGGAAGTAAAAAGAAAAATCTTCCTATTCCACCCGAGCTTGGAAGAATTTCTCTCAAACTTCAATCACTTGGAGTTCATCAAAACCGACAAGGAAAACTTCCAACTTCTAATCAGAAGGATTAGTGATATCTACCCCTTCTTAACGGAGGCTAAGAAACAGGAGAGGGATGTTATTATCTACACGCCAAAGGGAAAAGAACTGGAGGAGGAACTCAATAAGAGAAACTTCTTCGCCTCTTGGGGTGAAGAAATGCTTCCCCTTTTCCAAAAGGACCTCCTGAATATCCTAATCCTTCCTCCCGGGAGAACAGCCGATAAGCAAGGGGCAAAGATAGTCATCCATTATCCACCGATAGGAGACAAAATCTCCTATCTCGTTGAGTCAAGCCAAGCACAATGGGGCGGAGGCGAGGGTTATGCCCTGGTATGCCTAAAAAACGGGATTCCCTTGGAGGAACAAATCCAATTAATGTTCCCAGATGAAAGGGACATTGAGGATTTCTCCGCCTTGCTAAATGCGAAAAGGGAAGTTCTATTTTTGAACCCGGGGCAAATCCCGCCGAAGCGATGGAGACTTATCCATCTATTTTCCCAATCAGGGAGAGCGAGTTGGCGAATTGTGGAGAGAATGGTGGGCATCGTCTTGCAGGAAGGAAAGGAGGTTGAGGATAAGGAATTGAGGGAAATACTTCGGGAAAATGGGGTGAGTTCTAAAAGGATAAAGACGCTTGACCTACTTGCTTCCGCGAGGAAAAGCGGAATACCGCTTGATGTTATCTCCCATTCACTTCATCGCGCCCTTTTGCGAGGAGAGCTATTCTACGAAGTGAAATCAAGAGCGATTTTAGTGAGAGCTAAAAATTCCCACGCCAAAGTAATCCCACCCATTTCCCGGGAGGAAATCATAAGGGAATGGAGCGAACTCTCCGAATTCGTTTCCTCAATTCCTTCCATAAGCGAGGTGGATTTATGATGAAAAAGGAATACAATCTGAAAGATGTGGATAAACTCATTGAGAAAGCATGGAATCTTTGGCGGGAGGGGAAGGAGAACGAGGCGAGAAGGGTTTACGACCAGGTCTTCGCAATCGCGCCGGATTATCACAAAGCCTGGCTCTCAAAAATCGGCGCGCTTGTGCTGAAGAAAAGATACAAGGAATTGCCGGAAGTGCTGGAAAAAGCGATGGATATCCCCTGTACCGAACCATTTTACTGGCGATTCCTCGCCAGCGTCTGGCAGAAGTTGGGAAATGAGGAGATGATGGAGGAGTGTCTTATTAAAGCCGTAGACATTGAATTCCGCGAAATAGAAAAAGCCTATGACGAGGCTATGGAGATGATGGAGAAAGGAGATTACCAGAAAGCCTTAGAGATAGCGGAAAGAGCCCTCTTGTTACGACCCGATGATTTGGATTTATCATACCTCAAGGGTTGTGCCCTCTTCGCTCTTGGGCAATTGGATTCTGCCTCCGAAGTAGTCAATGAAGCTTTAATAACGGAGGAGGGAAAGGTCCACCCCGATATTTGGTTCCTGAAAGGTTTGATATTGAAAAAGAAAGGACAACTAACGGAGGCGCTGGAAGCCTATGATAAGGCAATATCATTTGACGAGGAACCATCTGAGGAAATATTGATAGAGAAAGGTGATACGCTCCTCACCCTTGAACGCTACGACGAGGCTATGGAGGCATTTCTCTTCGCAAACGAATTGAATCCGGAGAACTTCTTGGCATTGAAGGGAATAGCTAAGGTAGAGCTTGAGATGGGCAATTTTGAAGAAGTTATTACTGCTTGTAGGGAGGCTTTGGATGTATACAAGGGGGATGCGGAGGTCTGGCGAATGCTTGCAATCGCCAATTATGCGCTTGACGAGCTCAGCCTTTCCGCAAAGGCTGCCAAGGAGGCAACTCAGCGGGAGCCAAAGAACCCCGAGAATTGGCGATGGCGAAGCCTCAGCTACTTTAAGGCGGGACATAATCCCCAGGCTCTCCGGGCGATTAACAGGGTATTGGAATTGGAGCCGGATAATGGGAATATGTGGTTTATTAAGGCGATGATTTGTGCGAAGATGGAGAAGAAGGAGATGGCTTTGGATAACTTGACGAGGGCATTGGAGCTGAAGCCGGAATTGAAGTTTGAAGCCAGGGTAAACGAAAACTTCAAATCGCTTCACAAGGATGAGAGATTCCAGAGTTTGATTAAATAGGAGCGAGAGATTGCCGCGGGCTCCCTTCGGGGAGCCCGCCCCTCAAATTAAAACTCGCTAATCCCTTCCCGGATGAGCCTTAAATTTCTCCCACCTCTCCATCCGATAACGTTTTCCACTTTCTGCTTTATTCCCAACCACCTATTTCACATAGCTCTTCCCCTTATGCACATTTCCCTTTGAATCAGTCTTTATGAGGTATACATCGTCCTCACCTGCGCCAAAGGACCCAGTCCACCCAACGATGATATAACCTCCATCCTTAGTCTCCGCTACGCTATAGCCCTCATCCCTATCCCTACCTCCGAAAGTTTTTTCCCAAACCTTATTTCCCTCTGAATCAGTCTTTATGAGGTATACATCACTATAACCTGGGCCAAAGGACCAAGTTCTCCCAACGATGATATAACCTCCATCCTTAGTCTCCGCTACGCTATAGCCCTCATCCCTATCCCTACCTCCGAAGTTTTTTTCCCAAACCATATTTCCCTTTGAATCCGTCTTTATGAGATATACATCCTCCATACCTGCGTCACAGGAATAAGTTCTCCCAACGATGATATAACCTCCATCCTTAGTCTCCGCTACGCTATAGCCCGCATCCACATGCCTACCTCCGAAGGTTTTCTCCCAGACCATATTTCCCTTTGAATCCGTCTTTATGAGGTATACATCCTCCTCCTCCAAACCTTCACCAAAGGACAAAGTTTTCCCAACGATGATATAACCTCCATCCTTAGTCTCCGCTACGCTATAGCCCACATCCACATGCCTACCTCCGAAAGTTTTTTCCCAAACCTTGTTTCCCTCTGAATCAGTCTTTATGAGGTATACATCACTATAACCTGGGCCAAAGGACCAAGTTCCCCCAACGATGATATAACCTCCATCCTTAGTCTCCGCTACGCTATAGCCCTCATCCCTATCCCTACCTCCGAAGTTTTTTTCCCAAACCTTATTACCCTTTGAATCCGTCTTTATGAGATATACATCCCCACCACCTGCGTCAAAGGAGTAAGTGGTCCCAACGATGATATAACCTCCATCCTTAGTCTCCGCTACGCAATTGCCCCCATCACTATCCCTACCTCCGAAGGTTTTCTCAAATGTTTGGGTTGGAACTGATGGAGGAGAAGGAGCACCACCGCCACCTTGGAGACCAAGAAGCGCGATGACAAACAAGCACGCTAAGAGTTTTTTAAAAGTTCTGTCCTGTAAAAGTTGCATAAGCTTTAACCCCCTTCTTAAATGTAATATTTTCATTAATTGTCTTCATTATATCCAAAACAAATAACCAGTCAATATATTGTATAATTTCATAACATTTGGGACCCATTTTAAGTCTTCTCTCTATAGGTGAGATTGCCACGCCCGCCTTCGGCGGGCTCGCAATGAAAATACCTCTTTGTCATTGCGAGGAGCGAAGCGACGAAGCGATTTCCTTCAGGGCTCGGGACGTTTCCTCTTGTAAACTTCTTCTACATCCAATGGTCTTGCTACCTTTTTCTTTACATCATAGGGAGAGATGACCACGGGAAAGCCAGCGAACCTCCCCTTTATCTCCTCCAGTTCCTCCCTGCTCAAAGGACGCACCCCACAGGGACGAAGTGGAGTATTCACCTGCACTTCATCTGGCTCTAGCTCACCCGCTAACCTCACCATCCCCTCCACCAAATCCTTATTATCATCAATAAACATCATCTGCAAAGCGAATTTCCCCCTATATCCCCTCCTGAACTCCCTAATCCCCTCCAAATATTCTCCCCATCCCAACCCCTCCACCGGTCTATTTATCTTTCTAAAAGATTCCTCATCACAGGCATCTAACTTCGCCACCACTATATCCAATTTATTCAATTCCTCCCTAACTTCTTCATCCCCGAGAAGGCTTGAATTGGTCAAAATCGCAAGGGGAAGGTTAGTCCTTCCCCGTAGGAACTCAACGACTTCCTCCAAATTCTTCCCAAGGGTAGGCTCTCCCGTGCCCGATAATGTTATCACATCAGCCTCAAACTTCCCCTCTATCTTTTCCCATTCAGCGAAAATTCTCTCGCTTTCCACATATACATCCCTTCTGATTGTCTTTATCTTCGTCTCACCCAGCTGACAATAGATGCAATCAAAGGAGCAAATTTTCTCCTCCCTGCAAAGGAGGTCAATCCCAAGCGACCTTCCCAATCTCCAAGAGGAAACGGGTCCATATATCGGCTTCATAGCGAGTTGGATTATACCCCCTCATTTGTCATTTAACAAGACTTGTTTACTATTTATAGTAAACAATAAAAGAGAAGGTCTGATTTCAATGGAGGATAACGAAAACGAAGAAGCTGTAAAGATTTGCGAGTTCAGCGAGCTCATTCACAGACGAAGTATAGCCTTCATTGCCTTTGCTGGCATCCGCTCCCTCGCCTTCAGCCCGGATGGGACCCTCTTGGCAACAGGCTCCGATGATGGCACGGTCAAGATATGGAGCTTCCCGGAGGAAGAGGAGATAATCTCCTACAAACATACAGATAGGGTATGGTTCGTTTCCTTCAGTCCAAAGGGAACTTATTTGGCTTCGGGCTCGGAGGATGGGAGGGCGAAAATCCTCAATGTGAAGACCAAGAAGCTCGTCGCTGAATTGAGACATAACAGCGGAATCTGGCAGATGGTCTTCAGCCCGGATGAGAGACTTCTCGCCTTCGGAGCATATCAAGAAGTCCATATCTGGGACCTATTGAAAAGAAGTAGGGTAACGAGCCTCTTCCATAGCCATTGGGTCAACTCCGTCTCCTTCAATCCCGATGGACATTTCTTAGCGGTCGGCGTTGAAGATGGAACAGTGAAGATTTGGCAGATAAAGGAAGAATAGCCCATCTTTGCTTCACCTCTTTCATTGATTTTAATCTATTTTAGGAGTTTCTTAAGGAGGGAATTTATCAAGGATTTTCTCTATCCTTTTTGCCTTTTCCCCTATCCCCTACCTATCGCCGTTGGGTTCTTCTCCCTCCACCACAATTTAAGAGAAACCTAATCCGCTATGCGATTTCCCCATCTACGTCTTTCTTCATAATTAAATTGACTTGAAATTTTAATATTTTTATTCATTGTTATACCTCCTTGCCTTATTTTGGTATACTTTGTCAAGCTTTTTTACTAACTCTTCTATTTTCATTGAAAGTTCAAATGGGTTTATAATGGAATAAATTGTAAGGGATGCTTGCCTCTTTTTTCCAGCGGATTTTTTGAAGAAACAAGCCTGTTTCGAATTAATTATTTTTGAGGAATGGCGAAGGTTTGACTGCTTAAAAGAGAGGGGTTAGAATGAGAGCAGAAATCTTTAAAAAATATCGACAGAAAGTTTTGTCATGTATATAATAGGAAATATAGACTTGATGATTTGCAGTTCTTTGCTTCAATATTAAGAAGTGGGGTTATTTTTGTGAGTCTGTGTTATAAAATGTTAAGTAAAAGCATATCCGCAATGAAGAAAACGCTACCAAAAAATTTTTGAAAGGGAGAAAACGGTGAATTTCTCTCTCTTCGGCTATTGCGCTAGTTTCGGCGAGGACTACAAAGGGGGTCGTTATGGCTAACTTGGAGGAAATCCTCTCTGAATGGAAATTGGACCCCTTAACCGAGGAAGAAATCAAAATGACGGTAGGGGAAGATTGGGAAGAAGGGAAAATTGAGCGGTATATAATTGGTGTTCTTTTAAAAAGGGCGAAGAGGGGTCTGAATGCATAGCGGAAAGAAGTCTTATGATAGCGGCGCGGATAATTGAGTGGAAGGTTCCCAAAGAGGATGTAGAAGATGTTAAGGGAGAATTTCTTCTTCGTCTTTTTAATAAGATTAGAGGATTCGCTGGTAGAGGGAGGTTTGACAACTGGTTGAGGAAGAAGCTGGCTAACAGTGTCATAGCTGATTGGTTTAGAAGAAACCCCTCTAAGGTGCTGGAGTGGTATGATTATGAGGAGAGCGAAGCCGGTGAAGATTTGGAGGAGGAGATTGAAAGGGAAGCTTTGAGGGAAGAGGTGAGAAAGATAATAGGGGAGCTTCCCCCGAAGTTAAGGGAGGTAGGGGTAAGGATATTCATAGAGGGCAAATCCATACCGGAAACTGCGAAGGAGCTTGGCAAGGCTATAGGAACGGTTTGCTCCCAATGTAAGAGAATAAAGGAGATAGTTAAGAAAAAATTGGAAGGATTTTTTCAGGAGGAATAAATAAAATCCTTAAAAATAGCGTCTATATAATAAGGGAAGGAGCATAAGAGATGAGAAGTTATAAGTCTTTTTCTCTTTTGCTTGTTTTCTTGATAAGCTTGGAGATTGCTTTTTCTCAAAAGGCTAGTTTCCCGGGAAGGGAGATGTTTTCCAAGGATTGGCATCAGATACCAATCAGCAATTCATCATTTGAGGAAGGTGAGGGGAATTATCCAAGCCATTGGGATAGATGGGGGAAGGGGGAATTCTTCTGGTCGGGTGAAGCTTTTGATGGAATTCGCTCAGCCGGCTTGCGTAAGACTGATTGGTCAACGGGATGGAGAAGCCAATCCTTTCCCGTCTTCGCCGAATATCAAAACGATTACACTTGGTTTTACTGCGAAGCTTATCTGAAAACGAAGGGCGCCTCGGGAAGGATACACCTCTCAATTGCTTGGTACGGGGAAAAGGGATGGCTGGGCAACTCTCGTTCCCCATATTTTGTCAATCCTGATAGTGAGGGATGGGAGCCCATTTTCCTCTATGCATTGCCACCGAAGGGAGCAACGAGGGGAGAAATCATCCTGCGGGTGGATAAGGAGATAACCGGCACTGTTTTATATGATGCAGTTAGATTATATTCCCTCTCCTTCCCAATTTCATCCACTGTGGAGGATGGTATAGCTTCTCCCTACTATGCCTTCATCAGCGAATATCCTGGCAACCCGCTCACATTTGAGGCTTATTTACAGATAGCTTTGGCGGAGGAGGATAAAAACAACTATGCAAGGGCGAGGGAGATTTATGAAACGATGGGGGAAATTTATAGCCCATTAAAGCCTTGGGCTCTTTTTAGACAGGTTGAATGCAGTATAAAGATGAAGGATTACAAGAAGGCGAAATACATAGCGGAGAAAGTGGAGAAGGATTTCCCCTTCTTTAAAGGGGAGGCAAACTACTGGCTAAGTGAGATTTGCAAGGAAGAGGGAAACTACAAGGAATCGCTTTCCTATGCGATGAAGTCATTGGAAGCCGCAAATAAGGGGGACTGGTTTTTAAGTAGGGCTGGATTAAATCAGGCTTATGCATTAGATTTATTAGGCGAGTGCGAGGAAGCACTTGAAAAGTATAAAGAAGTAGCGGATCGCCATATTGACCAGAGACCACTGGCTCTTCTGGGTTTAGGGGGGAGGTATTTTGATTTAGGAAAATATGACCTTGCATTGGAGATTTTTAAAGAATTATCACAGAAATATAAAGACATTGGGTTAGATGATATAGAGGCCGAGGCATTGCTGTATATAGGTAGGTGCTACGAACATAAATTAGATTATCCTGCGGCTATAGGCGCTTATTCAGAAGTTCTTAAAAAGAAAACCACTGTATTACAGAAATATATAGAGAAACCGATTCGGCAGTTATCTCCAGAAATTGTCTTGGCAAGGGATAGCTATCAATATTTAAAATTAAGAATCGCCTATTGTTATTTACAAATGGGGGATTTGGCAAAGACTTACAAATTGTGGGAGGAAATAGCTGAAAGCAAAGTGCCAGGGAGAGATTGGAATTTTTGGTCTATCGTAGCCAAAAGATTGCTAAAAAGTTATAAGGATGTTATCAAGCCTCATTTAAATTCAGAACTTGAACATGGAAGCAAGGTTATTATAGATGTGCTCGGACCTACTGGTATTTTTGAGGGTTTCTCGGTCACGGATGTAGAGTTCAAAGTGGACTTTCGGAAGGGAAGGGTTACAATAGTCTACGGGACCCAATGCGATGAATCAGTCAAGAACATTTACAAAAATCTAGGGGAAAGTTTGAGACTATATAGAGCTTCCTTGCCTGTTGCTTTGAAGCCTGACAGTGAGGTTAATATTGAGGATTTGAAAGAAAAGGACTTAGTGCTAATTGGTACGCCATCGTCCAACAAAATCTTAGCTATGTTAAAGGACAGCTTGCCAATAAAAATTGAAGAAAAGAGAATAGTGGTGGCTAATCGTACTTATATGGGAGAACGTCTGGGTGTTATTATGATTGCTCCTTCTCCCTATAACCCCCAAAAATTCGTTTTAGTTTACTGTGCTTTTGATCCTTCCTTGCTAACAGGACTTTCCTCTATTTTCTATGGATACTCCGATTATATAGTCTTTACATCCTCTCGTTCGGATAGGTTAGGAATAGATGTGATTGAGGAAGGCTACTTCTGGAAAGTTTCACCAAAGGAGTGGGTTCCTTTCTCTGGCGAAGCATTAACATTAAATTTAGACGAAGTAGAAAACCAAAAGCGTTGGTATATCGCATCGCTTTCCAAGGCCAAGGAATTATATGCTAAAGCGGAATACGATTTAGCGTTGCAAACATACGAATCTATCTTAAAAGAATCACAGAGCAACAAATTGCCTGATGAAATACACAAAGAAATTCTGTGGTTTATGGCTCGCTGTTACGAGCATAAGCTCGATTTCTCATCCGCGCTTAATTGCTATAAGAAAATTTTACAGCGCTCCGCCCCTGGAGAACAAATTTATAACCTCGCACTGATTGGGATTTGCAATTGTTATTTGCAAATAAGCGACTTCCGAGATTCCATCGTCATGTTGGAAAGAGCAATAAAAAATATCCCTCGCGTTGATGCATGGTATCCTATTTATGAATGTCTACTTGCTAGTATCAAAGATATATTTCAAACCCCTACTATCTCGGCTAAGCTCGAAACCAAAGCTAAAGCTAGGGTAATTGGCCCCATAAATTCTATTTATGAAGACTTTACAGAGGATTGGGCAAAAGGAAATGTGTTGCTTATCTATGAGACACAAACCAACCAACAGGGAACACTCAAGTGTGAAGAGTTAGCTAAACGATGGGCGTCTGTCGCATTACAGGAAGTAGGTTCGCCTACTTTCAGAAAGGCTGTGGAAATCTCTCATAAGGACTTGGAGGAGAATAACATAATCTTGATTAGCTGCGACCCCTCTAACAGAATATTGGAATCTTTTAAAGATTATTTGCCGATCAATATAGAAAAAGAGGTGATACGGGTTGGAAATAGGGTTTATAAGGGGAGGGAAATTGGTGTGATTTCTATTAGTCCCAATCCTCTTAATCAGGATAAATTTTTGTTAATTATATTTTCCTTTGATAGCGAGCTTATTGAGGAAGCGCTTTCTCTTGGTGGGGCGACGGACTATATAATTTTTGCCAAGCGTCCAAAAGGTGCTTCTATGCCCCTCATATTGGAAAACGGTTTCTTCAAAAAACATTTCCATACAAGATGGGAGGCTTTCCTTTCAAAGCAAGGAAAGGGGGTGAAAGAATGAAAGTGATCATACTTGAAAAAAGCAAGTTTTTAGAGCAGCTGCGATATGAGAACGCGTTGGAATGTCAACAATACTGTAGCCGATGTACAAATCACGGCGATTGCAAAATGTATGTTACGTAGTTGGATGCTGTTGATACTGGCAAAGAGATTTTAAGGTCCCAAGCCTTTAGAGCAACTGTTGTAAGAAGGTTTGAGGTGTCACAATTTTGTAGCCTATGCAGAAATTACGCTAATTGCGCAAGTATATGTTAGGCCGTAGGAAACTAAGAATTATAAAGTTCTTAGGAGTCTCTATTATTAGTAGTTAAATTTACGACCCTCGAAGGGGAAGGTGAAAAATTGTTTTCATATAAGGTTATTTGGTTTTTAATACTTTATCAAAGACTATCGCATTTATAAACTTTATAAACAAAGAGGTGGCAAAAGCGCTTCAGGAAGGGAATTTAGATTCCCTTGAACCTGAGGTGATACGGGAATTGGAGGAAAACAATTTGATAGTCTCCAAGGAAGTAGACGAGTTAGCCCTGGTAAAAACTTTGTTTTGGAGAAGTAAATTTACAGGGAACACGTTAAGCGTTACAATACTTCCGACATACGAGTGTAATATGGCGTGCCCATATTGCTACGAAGGGGAATCAAGGCCGTCCACGAAGATGGGTAAAGCTTTCGCTTTAAAAGTCTGCGACTGGATAATAAATCAGCTGGAGGGGGGCAGATACAAGGCGTTGAACATATCGTTTTATGGCGGTGAACCCCTTCTATGCCCTAATATAATACTTTTAATAGCTAGGACCTTAAAAGCAAAGTGCGACGAAATGACTGTAAATTTTTCTATACTATCAAAAAGCTTGTCTGTGTTATGCTTTATGTAATGGTAGAGATGCTCGAAGGAGATATAACCAGAGGTTTGCCAAATCTTTTCAAGAAAAGAGACAAGCTCGGCGGTATATATCTTTTTTCCTTTTGTGTATTCTCTCTCCCATACATTCTTGAAAACTGGGCGATATAACTTCTCCTCAGATGGAAGGTATGGCATAAATCATTAAGTACCCTTGTCTTTTCCTTCTCGGAGGACCTTATGTATCTTTTCGCGTTTTCTTAATAATCGCTATCTTTTCCCAAATAAATTATTTCTGGAGGAAAGGCGCCCATCTGAATAATTTCAAAAAGATATTGGAATATATAGATAAGAGGAGAGATTTGAAAGGAGAAGATATAGTTAAGTTAAAGATATACAAAGACTCAGGTTATAACCCCGCAGCGCTCCGACCTCTCTCAAGAAGACCTAAAAATCCAAGAAAAAGAAACTGGGATATAAGAGTGATACAATATAAAAGGATAGAAGAGAAGAATGTCCTCGTTTAGGTCAGGTTCCTTTAAAGAAGGAGTTGGATATGTTTTGCAAAGAGACAGGAATAAAAGCTCCCTCAGCTTCCACAATAGCGAGGATTATAAAATGGCTAAAGGATAAAAGGGAAATATTAGACCCAAATGTAAAGGTTTCCCTCTACGGGAAAACAGGGAAATTGGTTATAAGGAAAAGGAAAAGAGAGAAAAAGCTAAGAAGAGGCAATTTTTACCCCAAATGTCCCGGAGATTTAGTCCAGATTGACTCAATCGTGATTTTCCTCAATGGCGTAAAGATGTTCCTCATTAGTGGTATAGATGTTGTCTCAAGATTTGGTTATCCCCCTCCCTCCGGGGTGTGTTCAAACGGATAACGGGAGTGAGTTCGCGGGAGAATTTGAAGATTTTCTCAGGAATAAGGGTATTATCCATTTCTACACCCATCCAAAGAGACCGCAAGAGAACGGCTATGTGGAGCGATTCCAGAGAACTATCCAAGAATATTTCATAGATGTATACCCGCTGGACTCAACGGATATAGACGAATTTAATAACCAAAGGAGTCCCAAATGTTATGGAATTATACAATGGATTGACTTACCTGTTCCTTTTGACTAAATTTAAAAAAATGAATAACTACGAGAGACTGATACGAATTCTGCGCTGTCCCGTTTGCTTTTCAGACCTCTATCTTGGAAAGGAAGAGCTCATCTGCTTGGGTTGCGGGCGTAGATATCGTATTGTAAATGGCATTGTAGATATGCTCCAACCTATAGATTTGACGATAAAAGAGAGGTGATTTAAATGGGCAAAATAATCCCCCTTCTTCTCCTCCTATCCTTCCTTGCACTGGGAGAGGAAATAACCCTCCTCTCCTTTGAATCCGCCGCTTTCAAAGATTGGAGGGCAAATCAAAGCATCAGCGATTTAAAGGTAGAAGGTAAATACTTAACTGGCAAATGCGTTGGCAGCGACCCCCAAATTTTCAGCCCCCTTTTCGAGATAAAAGCAAATAATCGCCAAGTAGTTGAGATTAAAATGAAAAGCGATAGGGATGGGTTAGCCCAGCTTTTCTGGTCAGGCACCCTGGAAGAACCTTACGGAGGATTCCGCCCGGAGAAAGTAAACGATTTTTATGTGAAAGGCGACAACCTCTTACACGTATATCGCCTTCTCCCTTTCTGGGGAGGAGAAGAGAAGATAATCCATCTGCGCCTTGACCCTCCCGATGGAGCTTATTTCCAGATTGAATATATAAAAATCAAGGAAATTCAGCCCACGCCAGAAGGTCAATGGCTTATTTTCGGAGGTTTAAACGTGAAGAAATCAACTGATAAGGCTCTAACCTTTCAGATAACCTCCAAGGAAGCCAATCTCCTCCTTCCCGTCCCTCCATTTAAGGGAACGGAAGCCCCTCTCCTTTCCTTCCGCCTGCGTCTCAAATCCTCAAATCCAAATGGCTTCGGGGAGATAGTCTTTCAAGAGGGAAAGGAAAGACGAAGCTATGCCTTCGACCTCATCATGGATGGTAAACCCCACTTTTACAATCTCTTTCCCGGTTGGTTTGGAGATGTCTCCTCCGTGATGCTTTTGCTCCGAAATTGCATGGGAGAAGGGGAAATCGGAGATGTGAATGTGGGTGTAACCCCAAAGGGAGAAGAAATTCATATAAAATACTTCGGCGTTGACGGCATCGCAAGAGCTGGTAAGCCCTTTCCTCTTATCCTCCAATTAGAAAATAAAGGAACAACTATTGAGAATGTTCAAGTGGAATTACAACTTCCCAAGGAATTAAAGCTTCAAAAGGGAAAACCTTCCGTTAGAATAGCGAAATTCTCCTTCGGTGATACCGAATTTCTCAGCTGGGATGTGGTATGCGAGAAAGCTGGGGAATACAAGGTAGGAGCAAAAATATCCTTTGCCCAAAACCGACAAGAGCTTTCCTCTGTATTAAAGATAACAAAGCTCCCTCCCCTTTCTCCCTCGGATTATCCACCTGAGCCGAAGGTGACTCCGAGCGATTGGGAGATAGGGGTTTATTATTTCCCTGGCTGGCCAAGTGCGTCAAATTGGCTTCCCGTTAAGAATTGGGGACGCAAACCGCTATTGGGTTTTTATAAAGAGGGAGAGCCCTATGTTATGGATTGGCAGATAAAATGGGCGCTTGAGCACGGCATAACCTTTTTCATCTTTGATTGGTATTGGGTGCAGGGAAGCAGGATGTTGGAACACGCCCTCCATAACGGCTTTCTCAAATCCCGTTATGGAAAACTTATGAAGTTCTCCCTCCTCTGGGCAAACCATAACCCACCCAAGACATCCTCAATACCAGACCTCATCAACCTAACGAGATTTTGCATAGATAATTATTTCCACCTGCCAAATTATCTGAAAATAGATGGCAAACCAACCCTCTTCATATTCACACCTCGTCAGCTTACCAACGACCTCGGCGTTGAGGGAGTTAAGGAAGGCTTTGAGAAAATGAGGGAGCTCTGTAGGCAGGAAGGATTGAACGGTCTATTCATAATAGGTTGTATGCACGATTCCGATTGGGATTTGAGGATTATGAAAGAAGAAGGATATGACGCAGTTACTGGATATAACTACCCCTGGGCAGGAGCGGGACCAACGGACAAAAGGGCTTCATATGAGGATATGATAAATGGATTCGCACGCATTTGGCAAGGAATTGCGGATAAAGGATACGACTTGATTGTTCCCACATCTCCTGGCTGGGACCCAAGACCTTGGCACGGTCAAAACACACTCGTCAGGACGAATTCAACCCCTTCCTTATTTGAGAAACATCTTCGGGAGGCTAAGGATTTCGTGGAGAAAAGGGGTCTGAGGAAAATCGTCGTAATTGAAGCTTGGAACGAATGGGGTGAAGGTTCATATATAGAGCCAAGCAGAGAATGGGGATTTGCCTATCTTGACGCGGTGAGGGATGTCTTCTTGGGGAAAGGTGAGCACCTTGATTTAGTGCCCCAAGATATTGGCTTGCCCTTGGTTGAAGCGGAATCGCCTCCTCCAAGGGATAGTTGGGATTTTGAAGAGGGTTTGGAAGGCTGGTCAGCTATGATGGGGATAGGAGAGTTCAAGGTTGAGAACGGCTGCTTAATCCTCAAGACCTCAACGAATGACCCCGCGATCAATCTTCCTCCCGTTATGCTTGACGCTAAAGATTATGGAAAGATAATCATAAGGATGAAGGTTGATAAGGGAAGCGGTGGTCAAGTATTTTGGGCTACGAATGTCTTCCCAATCAGCGAGTTCACAAGCCAGCGTTTTCGATTGATAGCGGACAATCAATTCCACATTTATGAACTTGATTTAACCACTAATCCCGCCTGGATGGGCAAGATTACACAAATCCGCTTTGACCCAACTGATTCAGCAGGTGCGAATGTGGAGATAGATTACATAAAGCTCATCAAAAAGTAAATGGTAAAGGAAACAGCTGGGAAAGGGTCCATTTCTCAACATTTCCCTTCTTATCCGAGGAGATTATGAGGAAATCATCCGGAGAACGAACGAATTGAGAAAGGACCTGCAGACAAGCCCCACATGGTGTGGAAATGACTGGTGTGAAGATAGCGAGAGCGAGGAAATCCCTCTCTCCCTCCGATATTGCTTTAAATACCGCTACTCTCTCCGCGCATATGCTTAACCCATAAGATGAATTCTCCACATTACAGCCAGCAAAGATTTCCCCGTTTGAAGTCAATAAGGCAGCACCCACAGGAAAATCGGAGAAAGGAGCAAAGGAATTGGCACTCGCTTTTTTCGCTATTTCCAATAGTTCTTTCAACCGGGCATCATCCAGCGTCATTATAGAAAAAATTTATTATAAAACATCGCCATTGACAATGCTTTTGATTGTAGTAAAATAATAGAAAAACCGAAAAAGGAGGTTATAGAGTATGAAAAACGATAAGATGCTTATGGCATCGGCTATATTCTTCATCGTTTGCTTACTCGCCACCATAGCGGTTGTTTTGCTTTCACCTAAACCTCCAGCTACCGCTGTTGCTCCCGTGGGTGGGGCAGGAGGCAACGCTCCCGCGATGATGCCGATGATGGGTCCGGGTATGATGGGCGGAGCAATGATGGGAGGTGGGAATGCACCTGGAGGAGGCGGCGCCCCCATGATGGGTCCAGGTATGATGGGGAAGGGTCCTATGCCAATGGGAAGTGGCGGAGGCGGTGCACCGATGATGGGTCCAGGCATGATGGGAGGAGGTATGATGGGCAAAGGTCCTATGCCAATGGGAGGTGGCGGAGGCAGTGCGCCAATGATGGGTCCAGGCATGATGGGAGGAGGTATGATGGGGAAAGGTCCTATGCCAATGGGAGGGGCATCTGCGGGTAGGTAATGAAACTCCCCCGTACAATTAGCGCTGGGATTCTATAGCTTTCATCTTCTCCCAATCGGAGAGGAACCTTTCCAAACCGATATCAGTTAAAGGATGCTTGAACATTAATTCTAATACTTTGTAGGGAACAGTGGCGATAGGAGCCCCTATCTCCGCTGCTCTCAATACGTGGATTGGATGCCGAACGCTCGCCACCAATATCTCGGTTGAGAAGTCGTAATTTTTATAAATTCTCAGGGATTTCTCCACAACCTCCATTCCATCATGACCAATATCATCAAGACGCCCCACGAATATGCTCGCAAATGTCGCTCCCGCTTCAGCCGCTAAGAGCGCTTGATTGGGAGAGAATATAAGGGTTACATTTGTCTTAATTCCCTCCTGAGATAACCTTTTCACAGCCTTGATTCCTTCTACCCCCATTGGTATCTTCAAAACGATATTTTTATGCCATTTCGCTATCTCCCTTCCCTCCTCCACCATCCCATCTGCATCAGTAGCCGTTACCTCAACGCTTATAGGTCCATTAACTATTGAACAAATTTCCTCCACTAACTCCCTGAAAGGACGCCCTTCCTTGCTCACAAGGGTTGGATTCGTCGTTACTCCCTGGATGATTCCCCAGGAAGCCGCTTCTCTTATCTCCGCTATATTTGCTGTATCAATGAAAAGCTTCATAAAACATCACCTCTTATGTTTAAAAATATTAGGCTAAGAACAGGGAGTCAAGTTCTTTCTACTTCTACGGATTTACGATTCAAGAAGCATAAAGTATAATTTAAATAGCCCTATCTGAAGAAAACCAGGATGATTTTCAAAGGAAAACAATTCCTCCTAATATTTCTTTGCGCACTTTCCTTCTCCTTTGTTCAAAAGGAGAAAATTAGCGTCAAGACCCTCTCCAATGGATTGCGTGTCGTTATTCTCCCACGCTCCGAATTGGACCTCGTCTCTCTTCAACTCTGGCTCAAAGTAGGCTCTGTGCGGGATGGAGATAAACCAGGGCTTATGCATTTATTGGAACATATGCTGTTTGATGGCTCAAGGAATCATCCCCCAGGAGCCATAGACGAAGCTATTGAGGAAATGGGAGGGAGGATAAGCGCTGAAACAGGACAGGATTTCACTTATTTCTCAATAGAGATTACACCGCAATTCCTCCCAAAAGCGATGGAAATCCTATCCGAGCTCATAAGGTATCCCTTATTTGATGAAAAAGAAATGGAAAGGGAAAAAAGGATAGTTTTGGCGGAAGCAAAGGGAGCAAACAACCCCTTCCAGCAATGCGCCTGGGAAATATCCCGCTTGATGTTCACCCAACACCCCTATCGCTATCCTATTCCGGGCTGGGAGGAAACCATTGCTAAAATAAGAAGGGATGATATCTTATCAGCCTGGAAAAGTTTTTATCTCCCCAGCCTCGCCAGCATAATAATAGTTGGTAAAGTAGAGGAGGAGAATGCTCTCCAATTGGTTGAGCATTTCTTCGGCGATTGGGAAAACAATTCTTCTCCCTCCACCATAAACCCTGAACCTCAACTGAATGAAATCCGCACTTCTACCTTGAATTATCAACCCTCCTCTTCCCAAGTTAGCGAAAGCGGAGTTAGAAGCTATATAGCCTTCGGCTTTCCCGCTCCAAGCGTTGAGGATGGTAAAGCTGTTGTTGCGTTTGATTTGCTTGACCAAATCATTCAGGATAGTTGGATATTCTCCTCTTTGAAGGAGAAAGGGCTGGTCTCCGAAATTCGCTCCTTTTTCCTAACCCAAAGATATCCCTCAGTTTTCATCATTTATGCCTCAACTTGGGGAAATGTTATAGAGGATGTCAGGGAGGAAGTTTTGAAATCTCTTATGGAGCTAAAGAAAAACCTAAGCGAGGAAATCCTTTCTAAAGTTAAGCAAAGGCTTCTGTTCTCCTACGCCCTTAACTGCGAGACATACGCTGACCAAGCCCATATATTGGGATTCTACGAGAGCATCTGTGACTTTTCCTTCGCCTGCGATTATCCCAGGATGGTGGAGGAAATAACTCTGCAGGAAACCAAGGAAGCTTGGGATAAATATATCCGACCTGATGCCTACTGCTTCGTAGCCCTCATACCGAAGAAATGAAGAAAATTATCGCCCTTTTTCTTTTCCTGTCCCTTGCCTTTACCTCCCCCATCAAACGCACCTTCCAAAATGGTCTCACCCTAATCGTCGCTCCAAGGGAAGTCAGTCAATTAGTTAGCATTTCCACTATTATCAAGGGAGGGAGCATAGTGGAGAAAACGCCAGGAGCCTCAAGTCTCCTCATACGGCTTATTCCACTTGGGACAAAAAATCACACAAAAGACGAAATAGAGAAGATTTTGGAGGAAAACCTTATAGACTTACAAACAGAAATAAACGAGAATTATTGGTCTATCTCCATAACCTGTCCCGCTTTTTCCTTGAAAGAGGCTTTAAAATTGTTAGGGGAGATTATTTTCCAACCCCTTCTTGATGAATATGACTTTGAGAGCGAGAAAAGGAAAGCCATTTCGGAAATAGAGGAAATCAGCTCACGTCCGTTCACATCCGCCTATGCTCGCTTAAGAGAAAGCCTTTATGGGAGAAATCACCCCTATGCAAGGCTTATAAATGGAACGAAGGAAAGCTTGCAATCCTTGAGTTTGGAGGAGCTCCGCCACCTTCTTCTATCATACTTCCAACCTCAAAATGTTTTCGTTGCAATAGCGGGAGACGTTGAAACAGAGGAGACCATAGAAATAGCAAAAGATTTATTAGGAAGTTTCCCCAAAGGAGAAATAATTAGACTTACATATCCTTTCTTCTACCCCCTCGTCCGCTCGGAGGTTGATGTAATGGAGCGAGCTTCCCCTTTTGCCTATCTTTTTGTGGGTATTCCTCTTCCGGGGATGAACTACAAGGATTACCCAGTATTTGAGATAATTAATACCCTTTTAGGGAAAGGAACATCTTCCCGCCTTGCAAAGGCGCTACGCTGGCGAATGGGAATCTCATACGACTTCGGCTCCCTTTATCCACCCCTCCTCGGGAAGAGCCATCTGCTCGTATGGGCTGCTGTTGACCCTCAAAGAGTTGAAGAAGCAAAGGAAGCCATTCTGAACGAAATTACTTCCTTAGACGATATTGACCAAAATGAATTGGAGAAAGCGAAAAACAAGCTGATTGGCGATTTCATTCTTTCCCAAGCCCAGCTGAAAAACTTCTCCTTTAGCCTCGCCTGGTTTGAAGCTATGGGATTAGGATACGATTACATAGACAAGTTCCCTAAGTTAGTTAAGACCGTAAATATCTGGGATGTTAAGAAGATTGTCAGGCGCTATTTGAAGGGAAACGTCTCCCTCCTTCTCCTCATCCCCTCCTCGTAGCGCTTCCATAAACCTCAAGTGGTATCCCTTTCTTGCAAAGGGGACATTCCTCAGGCTTGTATGCCTCTACTTTCATTGAGGCAAGGGAAACGAGGGGAATTCCTAAGTCCGCTTCCCCACCGCTGCGGTCCAAGAGCACACCTATTATGACCACCTCTGCTCCGCATTCCTCCAAAGCGGATAAAGTCTCTCTCAGGGATTTGCCCGTTGTCAAAATATCATCCACCAATCCAACCTTCATCCCTTCCTTTAAAATCTCCCTTGGTCTAATAGCCCTTTTGTCCCCTACCCTATCGGCAAAAGCGCATTTAAGACCGAGATATTTCGCCACTTCAAAAGCGATTATCACACCTCCAAGCGAAGGACCAACAACGATTTCAAATTCTTTCCCCTTCAGCTCCTCAGCCAGTTTATTACATAAAATAGAAGCTGCCTCCGGGTTAGCCAGCACCTTCATTTTATCAAAGTAGAAAGGGCTGTGTAACCCGGAGGCTAACAGGAAATGCCCTTCCCTAACAGCTTCTAATTTACGAAATATCTCTAATACTTCTATTTAGGCAATTACCCCCTGTTTAAAACCTTATGCCGAATATCAAGGAATAACCACCGAAGTCGGTATCGCTCCATTTGCCGATTGTGTTCCAGCGTAGCTCAGCGAACATATTTGAGCTGAAGCGAGCTCCAACGAGAACATGAAAGCCGGTCTTCCAAGTGCTATCGCTTGTGCCGCTTTCCGCCTTCAGATAATAAAGACCTGCTCCAACGCCAAGATAGGGATAGTACTGGGGCTGGGCTTCTCCGAACAAAGGTGGCTCGCCTGAAACGGATGTCTTCTTCCAGGTCACAAGAAGAGGTATCTCGGTTACCGTTCCGCCCGAGCCCGACTTGTGGAGATACTCCACCGAGTATACCCAAGAGGCATCTGGAGCAACGGGGGATTCAGCGTCTATGCCGAGTAGGAACCAGCTCCCGCCAACCGCGTCTCGTAGATCGGAATCGCTGGGGCGGAAAATGCCTATCTTGCCCGAATAAATCAGGGTTTTTCCGCCTTCCTCCTGTGCCCAGAGACCAACGACACAGAGAAGCACAACAGACAGCAAAAGCAATTTCTTCAAAGCAATCACCTCCGAAGAGATTTTTTATATTTTATTAGATGGACTACAAGTATGCAAGCTTTTTGTTAGCAAAACCCATATCATTACAAATATAGTTGATGATGTTTGTAGGATTTGGGGCGAAAAAAAAGAACACGCTAAGTTGCAAATTTCTTTATCAAATGCGATTTGCTTTTTTTCTCAAGCAATATATAATCTTACTAAACTAAAAATTTATAAATTGGAGGAATGCCGAGAATATGTCGGAAATAGGAAGTGTTCTCAAAGGAAAAGTCAAGCAAATCCTTCCAAGAGGCGCCATCGTGCTGCTGGAGAACGGGAAGAGAGGCTTTGTCCACATATCGGAGATAGCAGAGGAGTTCGTGGAAAACATAAACAATTTCTTAAAAGTTGGGGAAGAAGTCCGATGCAGGGTTTTAGGTTATGATGAAAAGGGAAGGCTCGAGCTCTCTATAAAGAGAGCAAGCGAAAAATCCACCCTCTTGGAGGAGAAGCTACGCCAATTCCGCAAGCAAAGCGATGATAGACTTTCTGGCTTAAAGAAAAGGGAGGCAAATAATAAAGGAAGAAGATAGAATAAATTAGATTATGGCAAGACACCTCGTTTTGGGAAACGGCAACCTATTGGTATGCCTTGACAAGTTCGCTCAATTGCGAGACCTTTATTTTCCTTATGTCGGGTTGTTCAATCACATTATGGGAAATGTGTGCAGGATTGGCTTATGGGACGGGGAAAAGCTTTTCTGGATGGATGATAATGGGAAAGGGGAAATCGGATATGAACCAGACACACTTGTCGGGTATGCCCACTACAAGCTCCCCAATGAGATGGAGATTTACTCAAAATTGGCGGTTCATCCTTTCTCCAACATCTTCTTGCGAGAATTAGAACTAAGAGGGGAAAAAGAAGTAACTCTATTCTTCCATAACGATTTTTCCCTTCTGGAAACAGATGTTGGGGACACAGCCTTCTATAACCCCTTTTTAGACGCCATCATCCACTTCAAAAGAGACATTTATATCCTCGTCTCCGGCACCTTCCCCGAGGGGAAGATAGCTCAATTCTCCATAGGAACAAAGGGAACCTGGCGCGATGCCGAGGATGGGAAGCTAACAATGCGCTCAATTGAACAAGGAGCAGTTGATAGCACGTTCTCCATAAAACTTAAACCAAATCCTCCCCACAATAAGGCATTGCTATGGGTGGCAGTTGGTCATTCTCTTGAAGAGGTATCAAAACTCAACGAATTGGCGAAGCAAAAAGGAAATCAGCTTTTGGTGGAAACCTATGCTTACTGGAATAGTTGGCTAAGGAGCATTCTTCCTGATTTTCTTGACTTGCCTTCCGAAATTTCCGAGCTTTTTCGCAAAAGCGCTTTGATAGTTAGAACCAACATAGATAATAATGGAGCGATTATCGCAGCTAATGATTCCGACATTATGCAAACAGCTCGTGCCCACTATTCTTATATGTGGGGAAGGGATTCCGCTTACACGGTTATGGTTTTGGATGAGTTGGGACAAATAGATATAAGTAGAAGATTCTTCTTATTTATTCAAGAACTTCTATCAAAAGACCTCCCTTTCCTTTGGCACAAGTATTCCGCCGATGGCTCCCTCGGCTCAAGTTGGCATCCTTGGATAATAAATGGTGAAAGGGAAATACCCCTCCAGCAAGATTCTACCGCCTTGGTCATCTATGCCCTTTGGCAACACTATAAGAAGTTCGGTGATATTGAATTCCTCTCAAATATTTATCCTGAAGTCGTGAAAAAGCCCGCCGATTTCATGAGCAATTATCTGGATGAAAACCTAAATCTTCCTCGTCCATCTTGGGACATTTGGGAGGAAAGGCGAGGAATTCACCTTTATACCTCCGCCATTACTTCCCTCTCTCTTTTCTCCGCCTCCGAACTATCCTCCGCAATGGGCGATATGGAAAGCTCAAAGAATTTCTTTACTAAAGCTCAGCAGATTTGGGGCGGCTTGAGGACATTCTTTGAGAATGGCAACCTTTGCCGAAGCCTCCTTCCCTCCCCTTCTGGTTGGCAAAAGGATTACACTCCCGATTCAAGCCTATTTCTCCTTCCTCTTCTCAATATCCTCCCTTTGCCCGAAGGGAAACTTGAACCATTGCTCGGCGAAGTTGAAAGGGAACTCTGGGTGAAAACGAAAATAGGTGGTTTAAGCAGGTATAAAGGCGATTGGTATTTTCGCCAAAGTGAAGATATAGAAAACATACCGGGAAATCCCTGGTATATATGCACGATGTGGCTCGCCGAATGGCATATAGAAAAGGCAAACAGTTTGGAAGAATTAAAAGATTGCCAGAAATTTTTCCGCTGGGCTAAGGAGCATTCCCTACCAACGGGAATCCTCCCCGAGCAGGTCCACCCGCTAACTGGCGAGCCGCTTTCAGTAGCTCCCCTCACCTGGTCTCACATATCTTTTATGTCCGCTGTTCTACATTATTTGACCAAAAGAAGGAGGTTTGAAAAATGAATCCTCATAAGATTGCGAGCTCCACCCTAGGGATTATCGTGTTCATTTTGGGCATAGCGCTTCTCGTTTACACATTCGCCATCGCCCTCACCTCCTTATCCCGCCCAATCCCGATGAGCGAGCCGAGCGAGATTGCCAGTTATCTCGTCTCTCTATTGAAAAACATCGCCTATTTATTCGTAATGGGAATGTGCGGGACTTTAATAGCGATTATGGGGATAAAGATGTATCAGGGAAGCGGATAAATATTCAATCAGCAAGACCTTCTTTTATTGCATACGCTACCTCTATTACTCTCTTCATCTCTCTCACATCGTGCACTCTTATGACATTCGCCCCTTTCATTACGGAAATCGCCACAGCTGAAGCTGTCCCTTCCAACCTCTCCTCCGGCTTTAATCCACCCAGGATGTGTCCAATGAAGCTCTTTCTGGAAGGACCTATGAGAATCGGCAAACCAAGCGATTTAAACTCGGGAAGATGTCTTATAAGCTCAATGTTATCAATTACCCTCTTCCCGAATCCTATCCCGGGGTCTATTATGAGATAATCTCTGTCTATTCCGTTTTTCATCGCCCATTCAACTCTCTCCCTCAGGAAGTCATATACCTCCCCAACGACATCCTCATAATATGGATTAATCTGCATATCCTTCGGCGTCCCTTTCATATGCATTAAAACCACAGCTACCCTCTTTTCCCTCACCACTTCAATCATCCTTTGGTCAAATCTCATAGCGCTTATGTCATTAACTATCTCCGCACCTTCCTCTACAGCAGCTCTTGCTACCTCGGACTTATATGTATCAATAGATATCGGCAAATCAACCCTCTTCACAAGCTCCTTTATAACTGGCAATACCCTTCTCATCTCTTCCTCAACGCTAATCGGCTCCGAGCCGGGACGAGTTGATTCTCCGCCTATATCTATTATGTCTGCTCCTTCCTCCGCCATCTCCTCCGCACGCGCTATTGCCCTTTCTAATTCATTATACCTGCCTCCATCATAAAAGGAATCGGGGGTGACATTGAGTATCCCCATTATTTTAGGCTTTTTGCCAAGAGAGAAAGGATGGCGTGGCAGAGGTAGCAACCACTCTTCCCTTTCAATATTTCTCAATGTATCCTCCACTTCACTGATTACTTCCTTAATAGAAGAAAAGGGCTGTTCCTTCAAATAGGCGATAAGCGCCTCTATCTGTTTTCTCGTGCCCAAAATAAGACAATCCGTCTCCCCTTCCCCTCCCTTTACCGCCTCCCAACTAACCGCGTTCTCCCCTCCTAATGCCAGCATCTTTTGCTTTATTATATTTGCAAGAAAATAGGGTGCTTTGGGCAAGAAAATCTGAAGGAATTCTCCTTTCCCAAGCATTCTCTCAATTCCACCTTCGGAAACACCCACCCTCCTCATCTGCTCAACTAACCCCTTCCTATCCAGCTTTAGAACCCTAATCCCCTTCATTTCCCGAAGAGCGAGAGAATGGAACGAGAAAGGGACTCGTCCTCATATATTCCTCTTGCTTGGTATGTCACAACAACTGAACCAGGGCTTCTTACTCCCCTTAATGTCATACAAAGATGCTCTGCTTCTATGAGGACAATTAATCCCTTTGGATTAAGCCTTTCCATCAACTCATCAGCTATTTCTTTTGTTAGACGCTCCTGCACTTGCAATCTCCTTGCGTATTTCTCAACGGTTCTCACCAGTTTGCTTACACCCGCTATCTTGCCATTTGGGAGGTAGGCAATGTGCGCCTTCCCGATAAAGGGCAGGAGATGATGCTCGCAGAAGGAAAAGATGGGGATATCCCTCAGGATGACTACCCCCTCAGAGTCTGTCTCAAAAACCGTGAAATCCTCCTCTTTCTTTTCATATCCCGCTAAAAGTTCCTCCATTGCCTCAGAAACCCTCCTCGGCGTCTCCCTTAATCCCTCCCTTTCAGGGTCCTCTCCTATAGCAATCAATATCTCCTTTACCGCTTTCTCTATCTTCTCTTTATCCATCTGGGGAAAATCACTCCTTTATATATGGATATCTATTACTTGCTGAAGCTTGAAATCCTTAAGAGGAAGATAGTAAGAGAGGGTATCAATAAGGACTTGCAAAGGAACGGGACCGATTATTTCCGCTGAATCTATTTCAACACCGTATTTTCTTGCCTCAATTTTCACCAGCTCATAAACTCTGTATAGTGGGGTTTTGAAGGGCATCGTGATGTTCATGGAAACCTGAACCATTCCCCTTGAGGCAAGGTTTATTCCCAAAGCCTTAACCCCTAAGAGTCCCCCTCCCTTTTCCCTTACCGAGGAGGCTATCTTCTTTGCGATTTCAAGATTTGTAGAGGCAAGATTGACATTGAAGGCAATTAAGAAATCTCTCACTCCAACTATCACACAACCAGCGGTAGGATGGGGCTGGGGAGGACCTAAATCCGGCAACCTCCTACCATTTCTCATATCCTCCTTTATCGCCTCTATCCCTCCCTTCCTCACATCCGATAGGTCCCTTCTTTCCTCCTTGAGAGCCGCCTCACCGTAAAAATAAACCGGCAAATGGAGCTCTTTTGCCAACAGCTCGCCCAAATCATGTGCATATCTAACACATTCCTCTAAGCTTATATCTTTTAGTGGGATAAGAGGGATTACATCCACTGCCCCACAGCGTGGATGCTCTCCCTCATGATTGTTTAAATTGATCAAGGCAACAGCCCTGCGCGAGGCTTCAAGAAGGGCTTTGAGCAGCGGTTGGGGCTCGCCGATGAGGCTGACAACTGAACGATTGTGGTCGGGGTCGGATGAATAATCAATTATCTTGACTCCTTCTATTTCCCTTATCGGAGCAAGAATTTGCTCTATTATTTCTTTGGAGTTTCCCTCACTGAAGTTCGGACTGCTGAGGATTTTCGCCATCGGAAAGAATCTCGTCTATCTCCTCTTTTTCCAGCGTCTCTCTTTGAAGCAGGATTTCAACGAGCTTCTCCATTTTTTCTCTGTTCTGTTGGAGGATTTCCTTCGCCCTCTTATAATTTGTCTCTATAAAGTTCTTCACTTCCTCATCAATTAGCCTTGCAACCTCATCGGAATAATTTCTATCCTCAAATATATCTCTTCCGAGGAAGGGGTTTCCGTGCCTTCTCCCCAAAGTTATTGGACCGATTCGCTCGGACATGCCCAACTCGCAGACCATTTTTCTCGCGATCTCTGTCGCCCTTTGTAAATCGTTCTGGGCACCCGTGGTAGTCTCACCGAAAACAACCTCCTCCGCCGCCCTACCAGCTAATAAAGCAGCAAGCTCATCCATAAGCTCAGATTTAGTTATTATGTATTTATCCTGTTCGGGAAATTGAAGCGTATAGCCAAGTGCTAAGCCACGGGGAAGAATTGATATTTTATGAACGGGATTGGCATTGGGAAGCATTTTAGCGACCAAGGCATGCCCAACTTCATGGTAGGCAACAAGCTTTTTCTCCTTATCGCTTATCACCCTGCTCTTCCTTTGCGGACCAGCAACAACTCTCTCTATTGCCTCTTCTAATTCAGCCATTGTTATCTTATTTTTCCCCTGCCTCGCAGCTAAAAGAGCTGCTTCGTTGAGCAAGTTCGCCAAATCCGCTCCGGTAAAGCCAGGGGTTCTCCTTGCGATGAGTTCAAGGTCAACATCCTCCGCTAAGGGTTTATTCCTTGCGTGGACTTTCAGAATCTCCAATCGCCCTTTGATATCGGGATGGTCTATCACAATGTGGCGGTCAAACCTACCCGGTCTAAGGAGGGCAGGGTCCAGAACATCAGGTCTATTAGTCGCAGCTATAACTATCACACCTATATTTGGATCAAAGCCATCCATCTCCGCTAGTATCTGATTGAGGGTCTGCTCTCTTTCGTCGTGTCCGCCTCCGAGACCAGTTCCTCTTTGCCTTCCAACTGCGTCTATTTCGTCTATGAAAATAAGGCAGGGGGCATTAGCTTTTGCTTGGTCAAAGAGGTCCCTTACCCTTGCTGCACCTACTCCCACGAACATCTCCACAAATTCAGAGCCTGATATATGGAAGAATGGCACATTCGCCTCTCCCGCCACAGCTCTCGCAAGAAGAGTTTTCCCACACCCCGGCGGTCCATAGAGAAGGACCCCCTTAGGTATCTTCGCCCCCAAAGCCTGGAACTTGCGAGGATTTTTGAGGAATTCAACGACCTCCTGTAGCTCTTGCTTTGCTTCTTCGGCGCCAGCCACATCGTTGAATGTTACTCTTGGAATATTTGCTGGGGTGTATCTTCTCGCTCTGCTTTTTGCGAAAGTGAAAGCCTCCTTATTCCCCGCCTGTAAACCCCTCCAAAAGAAGGACCAGAAGAAAATCAGAAATAAGAGAGGGAAAAGGATGAAAAAGATGAAATTTTGCCATCCTTCGGAGAGCATAGGGGTTTTATAGGAGAAATGGACCTCGTTTTCTCGCAAAATCTTCTCCATCTCCGCCCCCGCTATCTCGGGAATGAAATTAGTCGTGAAGCGAGTGCCGTTCTTAAGCTCCCCAATTATTTCCCCTCGCCCTATCACGCATTTAAGGACCTCCTTGTTCTTCACCTTCTCAATGAACTGGCTGTAATCGTATTTCTCTACCCCTCCAAAGTTACGGGAGAGCGGCTCCCTCAATACCAGGAGGAGAAAGAAGATAGCTAATATCCAAAATATAAGGGCTGAATTTTTCCTTTCCACTTCTTATCAGATTATATTATAACTACCTTGTGAGGGAATATCAAGTCTCCTTCCCTTACACCCTTTCTCGTTTTTGTCAATCCACGATTATCTCTAAGTTCGCCCGGGGAACAATCACTCGTTCGCCATTATCCAAAAGGACCTCCGCTACCCTCGCCTTCGCTCCCGTCTCCAATATCCTCGGCTCAGGTGGTAGAGCAACAACCTTTCCCAATAAACCGAAATATGGCTCCCTAATAACCCTAACCCTTGTTCCCTCAAGAAGCTGATTCATAAGCTTCACTTCAAACGCCGGCATCTCCTCCTTATGGGGAATTATTATCTCGGGTCTCATCACCCCAGCCCTTATCTGCGTTGCCCCATTTATTGATGCGAGAAATCCATCAAATCGCTTAAACAAATTAAAAGCTCGCTGGGAAATAGGAAGCTCTCCAAACCCCTCCATTATTATCAGGGTTAACGGTATATCCTCCTGTCCCGTTATCGCAACACCTATATCGTAGCCGAGAAAATCCCTCAATACCTCGTCGAAAATCCCGCCGACAACCACACCCTTAACCCCCACCTCCGCAGCTCTCCTCAACATCTCGCCGTCTATCGTTCCTCCAACGATAACACATCCCTTTAGCTCCTCCTTTATTTCCCTTATCGGCTCAGCGGGAGAAGACACGACGACTTTCAATTGCCCCCACCTTTCCCCACCCACTCCGAATATTCCCTGCAAAAACGCTCCTTTAGTCTCAATAACAACCCCCTCATTCGGCAAAATCTCCACAACCTCGCCTTCCACATAGGCAGGAAGCAGCAAAGGTTTTGGCTCCTCTCGTATCGTTATGTTTCCCGTTATTGGGGAGATGTTCTCAATCGTCCCCATTATAGGCGAGCGAACGAACTTCTTGGAGAGCCCGAAAAAGGAAGTGGAGGAAGCTATTACCTCGTTTTCCTCCACTTTATCGCCCACTTTTTTCAAGAGATGCTTTTCCAAATCCTCCCCAGCCACTCCGAGTATCTCTCCCGCCTTCACTATATGGGCTGGTCCAGGGAGAAAAGCACGCGCCACAATGCTCTCTGGTTTGACCCATTCCCCAATTCCAACGAGGACTTCGCCTTTTATCGGCAGCTTGCGGATTTTTTTCAATTTTGCATAGGGGGTAATCGTTAAGCCGGGGGTATAAGCCTGACTCATCTCGTATCACCTGGCAAAGGCAGGGAGAAAGCTTGATATGTTCTCCTCAACCATTCCTTTCTCTTCTCCTCCTGAGAGGGAATCTGTAGGGGTCTTCCCCTACAATCAACTATTAAACCAACCAACCCTCCTCTCAATTTCCTCACCACTTCCTTCCCTTTCCCCTCTCCCAAGTCCAAAGCTCTATGTGGTTTGATTATGAATTCTCCTTCCTCCTTCAAGGGGAAGACCCTCACTTCCCCGAACCTCACTTCCCCAAGGTTTTCCTTACCCTCAATGGAAACAGCAACTTCTCCTTCCTTGATACTTCCAATTGGGGCGATGAGGGAGCCGAGTGGAACAACACAATCCCTCCAGAAGATTTCCTCTGCTACATCAGGCAAAACAGAAGATAGAACACCAAGATGGGGCATCATAAATATACTGTCAACTGCGAGATAGGTTGTCCCCGCTGGTTGAAAAGCGTCTATCATCATCAACGCTGCTTGAGCTCTATTTGGGGCATGAGATAGCACGCCTCCCGAGCCAATAATCATGTCAACCTTGCTCATATCTATAAGGGTTTCTCCACCTGTAGTTTGAACGAACAAATCGCCAACCGTTCTCTCCCTCTGCACTCCGACGAGGCTTCTTGCCAAAGATTTATGATGCTCAAGCGCCAACCTGAGTGCCTCCCTCGCAACAGCCTGTTCTATGTAAAGGTCTTTAAGAGTTTGGGGAATCGTGGTGGGGCGTATCATCTTATTTCTGAGTGCATTCTTTATTTCCTTAGGGTCAACATCAAATGGAAGCCAGCGTTGGATTAAGGGGATTGTCGCCTCCACCATAACATTGCAGATGGAGTAAGACATTCCCAAATTGGCGGAGACTGTTCTATTGTAAGTTTGGGAGAAGACGGAGAAGACATCCGTCGTTGCCCCTCCGATATCTACAGCCAGCACATTGCCCCCGAGCTCTTTAGCTAAAAGCTGAACCATGAGCCCCACTGCGTTTGGGGTTGACATAATCGGATGGGTTGTTGCTTCCATAAGGAAGTTATAGCCGGGCGCCTGCCTCATAACATGCTGAAGGAAGAGCTCGTGTATCGCCTCCCTAGCAGGGGCGAGATTTTCAACCTCCAGCCTTGGGCGAATGTTTTCGGTGATTATAACCGAGAATTTATCCCCCAATATTCTTTTAACTTCCTCCCTCGCGTCCCTATTTCCTGCGTAAATGACAGGTATCGGTAGATTGCCAAGGCGAGCACGAGGCTCAGCCGCGGAAAGCATCTCCGCTAAGGAGACTACATGAGTTATCGTCCCGCCATCCGTTCCACCTGCAAGAAGTATTATATCGGGTCGTATCTCCCTTATCCTTTGAATTCTCTGAAAATCCTCCCTTCCATCATCAAGCGCTATGCAGTCAACGACTATAGCTCCAGCCCCGAGCGCCGCCCTGTGAGCGCTTTCAGCGGTCATAGTTTTAACCACTCCCATAACAAGCATTTGCAATCCACCACCAGCTGACGAGGTCGCAAGGAAAAGGTCAACCCCCTTGCCGTTCATTGAGGGAATGAGGAAGGAATCCCCCTTTAGCATTTCCCTGCCCGTTAGCTCTTCCAGCTCTCTCACAGCATTGTAAAGTCCCAGCATGACATTATCAAAGGGGGCTTCCACTGTTGTGGGAGCCTCACCTCTTGAAACAAGATGCCATCCACCTTCATCTGAGAAGAGGATAGCTTTTGTGGTGGTTGAACCGCAGTCAACAGCCAGGATAGCTTTAGCCATCTTAGAACTTTATCACCTTAAGCCAATCGTGAAGTAGGAATGTCAATCTATCAATGAAGAGGGAAAGCCTCGCCATAACGGTGCTGCCGAACATAGCGCCCAGTCCGAGCATTATAAACCATCTTCCCAATTTTGAGGCACCGGCAAGTGGTTGCTTCTCGTGGCTAATCGTGAAGAGAAAGTAGAGGATAACGCAAAGCAAAATTATTGTGGAGAGGAGATTGTTTAACCCACGAGCGATTGAAGGAACGAAAGTAATGGGACGGAAGGAAGCCTCTATCTGGGGGATATAGATGGCAGCGGTGACCTTGAAGACCAAGCCAGCTGACAACCCCATCAGAGTTGAGATAACAAGGCGAGCCATCCAGGCGAAACGTGGCGAGAAGATGAAATAGTAAAGGGAACCGATAACGAAGGCGAATATCCAATACCATTTCCCCTCAACAACCATAGGTGTCCACCATTTAGGTTGGAGGATATCCTTCCAGACTTCAAAGATTGTCCAGCCAAGTCCCAATCCGATGAAGAGATGCTCAAAGAAACGATAGATTGGATTTTCCTTGTAAAGAATGGAATAAATTCCCAGCGTAGCTATTGCGGCTAGCCAGGTAACTATTACCTCAACCACTTCTCCTTCTCCTCCTCTCCATGTAAAGTCCGATGTTTGCAAGGACTATGAGAATGATAATGAGGAGATGTGCCATAGATTGCGACATCATCATCTTCAAAGTGGTCTCGCGATGGCTTCCCTTAATCAATGCTTCGTATTCCGCCGCCCCTTTTAGACCCGATAACATACCTATCAGCTGCTTAGAATCCAAAAATGGATAGAGGTCCGGTGTGATTACAGCTGTGCAGGCTACTGCAAGAGGAACTTTATAAGTCGTCTGTATCGTTATCCAATCTCCATATGTGCCTGAGCCAGTGACATTAATTATTAGCCCGATGTCGTTGATATCCCTTATCTTCCTTGCCAGGGGAAGGGCGGAAAGGGGCTTTCGCTCAACGCTATCCTGCTTGAATGTTGCCTGGAAGTTCTTCGCCATCCTTAAAAGGAGTGGCAAACCTCCCGTTATAAAACCAACATTGAACCAATCTTCCCCATATTCTTTATGATACTTTTTCGCCAGTTTCTCCGCCAATTCCTCAGAGAGTTGGGGACCTTGGATGTCGTAGCCCAATATGACAAAGGGCTTTTTCTCCTTGAAGAGATGCTCAATAATCGCCTGCGCCTGCCACATACTTTCTCCCTTCGTAGCTGCTCCCCAATCCATGGCGAGAAGCACAACTTTGTCTTCGGGTAGATTTTTCACCGCCTCATAGAGACCCTTCGCCTGCGGACCTACGAAGAAGGGGAGGCGAATCTTCAAGAATAGAGGTATTGAAACCAATACCGCCAAACAGAGATAGATCCATTGCCTTTTTATCTGCCGCAATTGAATAAGCCACTCCATTTCATTTCCCTCCCAACTGCATACCCCTCTCAAGGCTCAACCAAACCCTGAGAGCCATAGCGATTCCTCCTATCGCCAACCCGAATCCAATCGCCCTCTGAACGGACATATTCACTACCGTCATAAACCAATTGCTCAGATTTTCTATTCTCAATGAGGCAACAATGCCCTGCATAGGCAGCCAAGATGTCAACCACATCCCGAAAGGAATCTGTCCGAGCATCACGATAATAGCCGCACCCATCATCAATACCGCCTCTACATTCGTGACCCTGAAGGCACGATAGGCAGCGGAAACGATGTAAAATGCCAATGTGGACATCATAGCAACGCCCAAGGGTATATAAAGTCCGCTAAATAAACAAGTGAAGATATTCTTCGCCAGCGGTAAGCGGGCATAGTGATTTAAAAAAGCGGAGAGCGCCATTGCCAACATAGCGATGAAGAGGAAAAGGCTAAAATACCAACCCTCTCTCCTTCTTCTGATATTCCCCAAATGGACCACTGCAAGGCTTATTAAACCAAGTGGAAAGGCAAAGGCGCCTATCACAGCAAGGGCATCTCCCACTGGCTCAACCCAGGGCGTTAGAAAGTTCTTACCATCTTTTGCTGGGAGGAAGAATTCAAGGCTGTAGAAGAAGCCAGCTAAAAATGTTAGTGCGGTTATCAACCTCCCTTTAGCCCGCATTGAGAGAAACTTATGCATAAGGGCAAGAACGAGGAAGCTTCCCAGCAGGGAAGCTATGATGCAGGCGGTTAATAAAATCGGGTCCTTTATCGGATGAAATATCCTCATCTGAAGAGATTTTGAAAGATTATAGCCATCTTCCCTCCAAGCGTCATCCCAATAACGCCTGAAAGGGAGAGGAGGAGCAGGATTATCTTTCCCAAATCCTGCCCCTTTATTGAGCCCACGAGGATTGGCTCCCGGGAAACATAAGCGCTCGCCGCATAATATTCCTCACCTATCAAAGTATAATCGCAAGCTGCAACAAAGAAGGGAAGCTGTAAAGTTGAGGGAGTGCCGGCTATTTGCACCGCTCCAACAGAATGTCCCTCCTCCGCCAGAATCAAGCTCTCCGCGGCGAAATCTCCCAAGAAGAAATGAGTCGCAGTCCTCTCCCTGTGCATTATTCCCACAACTCCTGAGGCGTAGGCAAATTGGTCGTTGGAGAGGAAAAACACATCAGAGGGATTATATTCCTCCAACCTTCCCGCCGCCCGATATGCCTCCTTGCAAACCTCCTCCGTGAGAGGATAGACATCTGAGGCGAAAAGGGGGACAATCACCCTCACACCGTATTCAGCGGCTCTTCTTACCACGTAGCTTAAAATAGCGAGCGCCTGAAAGAAGGTTACACCTAATCCGCTCAACCCCGCGGAGAAAAGAATGGGTCTGCCCATCTCAACCGCTCTACCTATCGCATCGTCAATGACGGAAAAGGCAGCGATTTTCCGCAGGAAAAACTCCTTTCCTCCTCTCGCCAAGAATATGGAAAAAAGGATGGCGCCAGTTATGGATAACTCCAAAATCGCTACTCCAGTCGTTGCATGCTCCATCTCATTCCTCCAGTTTCTTCAAGAGTCTTTCAATTCCTCCTGGTCTTGAGAGTATATCCGCGAAAAGAGATACATTCTCAAATCCGAAAAGAAGCCCGAGAAAGGGAGCGGAAAATAGTAACGCCTGCCCTCCTATAAAGGCAAGGGGCTTATTAGCCTCAAGAAAAAGGATGGCGGGAGCTTGCAAGCCCATCCTCTTTATTCTCTCCGCTATTCTCTCCAAGAGTTCCTCTTCCATAAGCTCTCTATCTTCTCCCATATTTCCTCCTCGTTTCCATTTGTATATACAGAAAGAGGCTTCTTTAAACGGAAAGAGGAAAGGCTATTTCGCTGATAGAAAAGGATGACGCCCTTCTCCCTCTTTATGTCTTCTACTTCCTCCCACCTCAACTCTCTTTTTATTAAAAGCCCCCTTAATTTAATCCCTTCTGAGTCGAGCTGATATGTGAGGGGAAAAAGGAAATCGCGAAGGGAAGAAAGTAAAAAAAAGAGAGCAAGTATTAAGAGCATAACCCCTCCAAGGTAAAGTCCAACCAGCCCTGCGAGGAAAAGAGCCGGTATAAGAAGGAGGGCTTTCCATCCGCTTTTAGGCAAGAGATAGACTCTCCAAATATAATTTTCCTTCATTTTTTAAAAGATATTTTAAAATTATAACTTCACAAGTCAAGATTTTTAATTGTTAATTCCAAATAGAAGGCTTCGTGGCAAAATCAATATATACCCATAGGACCGTTTCTCCATTATCCAAAACCCTTTTAAATTTTATTCCCCATATTAGGAAAGGGAGCTATTTGGCGTTTCAGGAAGCACACTCCTCAAGAAGACATAAAAACCATGGATATAAATATTCTCTCAAGATTTTGCTCTTCTTATGCTTTCCCGAGGTTATCGGGTAAAAGTGCAAGGGAATTTAGGAGAGAAGGGCTATGGATAGCGATTCCAGAGAACTCTTAAACGGTATATATGAATTTAATAAGCAAAGGGGTCTCAAATGTTATGCATACAAATCCTTGACTTTCCCATTTTTTCTCTTTTTAATTTAATTCAGTATGAGCAATCCGTATCTTCCTTACATTGCGCGAATTGAGCATATCAGACAGGAAACGCCTGATACGAAAACATTTCGGGCAGTTATCTTAGATGAGGACGCCCATCGCAACTTCGTATACAAGCCCGGACAGTTCCAGATGGTTTCCGTCTTCGGCGTAGGCGAGGCTCCCTTTTGCCTCACCTGTTCCCCCACCCGCCGGGAATATATAGAGTTCAGCGTTAAGAAGATGGGTGTGGTAACTACCGCCCTCCATAATATGAAGGAGGGAGACATAGTGGGAATAAGGGGTCCCTTCGGCAATCATTTCCCATATGAGGAAATGCAAGGGAAAAACATAATATTTATCGGCGGTGGAATAGGTCTCGCCCCTCTACGCTCCCTCATTCAGTTCTGCATTGACAATAGGGATAAATACGGCGATTTAACGATTATCTATGGGGCAAGAACGAGCAGTGATTTGTGCTTTAGGGACGAATTGAAAGAATGGGAGAGAGCCGAGAGGACAAAAGTTTATCTAACGATAGATAGACAAGATGGGAAATGGGACGGTCATATAGGATTCGTTCCTCCCTATGTGATGGAGATATCACCAAGTCCCGATAACGCTTATGCGGTTACCTGTGGGCCACCCATAATGATAAAGTTCACAATTGAGAATCTTCTCAAGCTCGGCTTTCCACCCGAACGAATAATCACTACTTTGGAGATGAGAATGAAGTGTGGGATAGGGAAATGCGGACGCTGTAATGTAGGCTCTAAATATGTCTGCCTGGATGGTCCCGTCTTCTCCTACGCGGAACTTAAGGAGCTTCCAAATGAATATTAAAAATGAAAGATTTTCAATCTTTTTATACCCCCATTAAAGAAGAACTAATCCTGGTTGAGGAGATTCTTCGTAGTCAATTGAAGGATGTTCCCCAAGAACTCTCCACGCCCGCCTCATCTCTCATCTTTGCAAACGGGAAGAGATTGAGGCCAGCCCTACTTCTCAATATATGCAAGATGTTGGGGAGAGTGGAAAAGAGAGCCCTTTACCTATCCGCTGGCATAGAGCTCGTTCACACTGCTTCACTCATTCACGACGATGTGATTGATGAGGCTGACTTGAGAAGGGGGAATCCCTCCATCAATGCGAAATGGGGGAATAAAATCGCCGTTCTCGTAGGAGATTTGCTTGTCGCGAAGGCAGCGAGACTCTTCCTAAAATGGGGAAACAAACGGATATTTTCCATTATAGCTGAAGCTGTGGAGAATATGAGCAGAGGAGAAGCGCTGGAGCTTTTGCTAAGAGGGAAAGAGAAAATTCGGGAAAAGGATTACCTGAAAGTGATAGAGTTGAAAACCGCCTCCTTATTTAGCGCAACAACAAGGATAGGAGCGATTTTGGGAGAAGCAAATAGAGAGGAGGAGAGAAGACTCTTTCTTTTCGGTAAATATATTGGGCTCGCCTTCCAAATCACTGACGATATACTGAACATAACCAGCGACGAAAAGAGTATGGGAAAGCCCATTATTTCGGATATCAAGGAAGGCACTTTGACTCTCCCCTTTATTCCCTTGCTTAAAAAGGGTATTTTGAAGGACTTGTTAGCGATGAATAAATTGGAGAGGGAAGAGTTGAGGAGAAAGCTTGAGGAAAGCGGCGGGCTGGAGAAAGCAAAAAGAAAAGCGGAAATGTTCGTCAATAAAGCTAAAAGCTACTTGGCTTCCTTCCCTCCTTCCCCTGCGAAAGAAGCAGTTCTCCAATTAAGCGATTTTATAATCCTAAGGGAGAGATGAAAGAAAGAGGCGGAATTAAAAAGCTTTTGAGTTTCATATTGCCCTATTGGCACATAGTTCTTTTATGCCTCATCCTTACCCTCATCACATCCGCTACTACGCTGATTTTCCCTTGGCTTATCAAAGAGCTTTTCAATTCCGCCCTCGTATCAAAGGATATTCCAACTTTAAAGAGAATCATTTTCTTAGCTTTTGCGATTTTGGGCTTGGAAGCCTGCGCGAGCTATCTTCAGATTCTAAATTTCGCCTATTTAGGGGCAAATGTCAGCACGAACATGAGAATAACCCTTTTTGACCACCTACAAAACACTTCCTTCCGCTATTTTCAGAAAACCCACACAGGAGATATGGTTTCCCGCCTTATGAACGATGTGGGAACAGTGCAAAACCTTCTAACCTCCGAAATAATAAACCTCATTCGCCAACCCCTTCTTCTAATCGGTGGATTCGTTCTTATGCTTACTATAAATTTGAGGCTATCGCTCTTCATCGCCCTGTTCATCCCCGTCTTCGTTATCGTTGCCACCCCTCTGGGCAAAAAGGTCAAGGATAAGGCTAGGGCTATGCAGGAGAAATTGGGAGAGATGACATCGCTTGTCCAGGATACTCTCAGCGGAATCCTTGTTGTAAAAGCTTTCCTCTTGGAGAAGTTCACATTACAAAAGCTTGAAGCTGTGAGCAGAGAATTCATAGATACTGTGCTCAAAAACGCTAGATACAGGGCGATTATGGCCTCTCTCGGCCTTTTCGGTGGAGCCGTTCCCTTCTTAGGCGCCTTAGGATATGGGAGCTTTCTCGTGATAAATAATCGTCTCACCCCTGGCGGGCTCGTAGCCTTCATATGGTATATGGCTTTGGTAATTGAACAAGTCGCACTTTTCTCCAACACATGGGCTAACCTTCAATCCGCTTTGGGAGCAAGCGAAAGGATTTTCCAGGTTTTAGCTGAACCAAAAGAGTTGGAATTGGCAAAGGGAACGATTGAGTTAAAGGAAGTGAAAGGCGATATCATTTTTTCCAATGTAAGCTTTACCTATACCGGGGAGGAAGTTTTGAAAGGAATAAACATTCATATAAAGGCGGGAGAGAAAGTAGCCATCGTAGGACCTACGGGAGCGGGCAAGTCCACGTTAGCTGCCCTTCTTCTCCGTCTCTATGACCCACAAGAAGGGGAGATTTATCTTGATGGCATAAACTTGAAGAAGATTAAACCCGCCTCTCTACGCAAATTCATAGCAGCTGTTCCCCAGGAGACGATAATATTCTCGGGAACAGTGAGGGAGAACATAGCCATAGGTAAGCTGGGAGCGAGCGAGGAGGAGATTATAGAGGCGGCGAAATTGGCAAACGCCCACGATTTCATCATCAATCTTCCACAGGGCTACGACACGATTCTGGGAGAAAGAGGTGCTCAACTATCCGGTGGTGAGAGGCAAAGAATCGCTCTTGCAAGGGCTTTCCTCCGCAAACCTCCTATCCTTATCCTTGATGAGGCGACCTCCTCTCTTGACTCCGAAACGGAATTCAAAATATATGAGGCAATGCAAAGACTTTTTGAGGGAAGAACAGCTATTATAATAGCACACCGCTTATCCACCGTCCGGTCAGTGGATAAAATCTTCGTTCTCTATGATGGAAAAATCTTGGAGGAAGGAAGCCACGAGGAACTGATTAGATTAAATGGGCTTTATGCAAAACTCTATTCACTCCAAATGGGCGAGAAATTAGAATTAATATAGGAGGTGTCCTTTATGGCTATAAATATCAGCAATTTGAAGATTGAACCCTTCCCCTTAAAAAGGGGATACTGGGGAAGGGGTGAATGCAAGATAACCTCTGATGAGGGTAACATTGTAGAAGTATTCGTTATTGACCCAATGGGGAATAGACTCTGGGCAGATAGAAGGGGCGAGGATTTATTCGTCTTAGAGGGAAACATCCCTTACGACGCACCACCTGGTTCCTACACAGTTTATCTCGTAGCGAGAGATAGCAAGGGAAACGAAGAGAGGAGTCCTATAACTATAGAGATAGCTTGAAGACTTGCTCTCGCTTCTCAGAAGTGTCGTTACCGATATAGGACTTGGACAATTAGAGAAAGATAAGGAAAAGCTATTCCATATCTATCTGCGGGAGCTTCAAATCTGGAACAAGAAGTTCAACCTCACCGCTTACGAGAGCGAGCGGGAAATAGTTATTTATCATTTTATTGATTCCCTCCTTCCCTTGCCTTTCTTTCCCATAAAAGAGGGGAATTTGATAGATATTGGGAGCGGTGCAGGGTTACCCGGTATCCCTTTGAAAATCTTCAATCCCTCCTTTTCCCTTCATCTCCTTGAAGCCAACAAAAAGAGGATACTTTTCTTAAAACATATAAGGGAGAAATTGAAAATGGATTTTGAGATTTTGGAGGGTAGGGCTGAGGATTTGGGAAGAAACCCTCAATATAGAGAGAGATTTAGCTTGGCTGTTGCGAGAGCGGTAGCTCCTCTCCCTGTTTTACTTGAATATAGCCTGCCATTTCTAAAAGTTGGTGGTTTTTTCATAGCCTATAAGGGGCCAAAGCTTGAGGAAGAACTAAAAGAATCAAGAAGAGCGCTCTCTATCTTAGGGGGAAAGGTTTTAGATGTAAAGGGAACCATACTTCCCTTCGTTGAGGAGAAGCGAATGTTTCTTTTTGTGTTTAAGGAAAGGGAGACTCCCGAAAATTATCCTCGTAGAGCGGGCATTCCAGCCAAACGTCCGCTTTAAATCATTTATTGCCCTTTATTTTCAGTAAGGTTATTTCTGGAGGACAGAAGAAGCGAATCGGTATTTTAGTCTCCCCTATTCCGCGAGAAACATAAAGATATAAATGTCCAAAAGAAGAAAGACCTTGCGAATATCTCCTTGGTAGCCTGCTCTTAGTGAATAAAGGTCCGATAAAGGGCAATCTTATTTGACCACCATGGGTATGCCCACTTAGAACGAGGTCAATCTTTCTCCAATCGCCCTGTGAAAGGATTACATCTGGTCTATGGGAAAGCAAAATTGAGAGGTCTGAAGGAGGAAGGGAGGCGAGGAGATTGGAGATTCTTTCCGCCTTAAAATCAACCCCAGCCAAAAGAATTTGCAACGACTCCATGTTTACAAGGAAATATTCATTTTTCAATAAATGAACCCCCGCTTTGTTGAAGATAGAAAGGAAAAGTTCCTCTTCGTCTCCATTCCCTAAAATAGCGAATTTGCCGAGGGGTGGATTAAGCAGTCCGAATAGATTTATGAACTCTCTTACCTTCTTTATTGTGATTTTAGCGAAGTTGTCGCCCAAGAGAAAGACGAAAGAGGGGGAAAGCTTTTCCACTTTGTAAAAGATGGCGGGCAAATTACTTGCACTTCTTATATGAAGGTCTGAGATAAGCACGGCGGTAATGACGATGTTATCTGGAAGCTTATGGTATACTATCTCCACCTCTTCCAGCTCTGGCTCACTGGAAGGGAAGTGAACGAAGGACGACATATGGGTTAAATTTTATTGCTTCTTTATCAGCTGACGAAATTCCACCTTATTGGGAGAAGCCGCCTCCGCCTCCTCCAGAGTTATCAATCCTCGCAGGTATAAAGAAGCGAGGGATTGATTCATCGTTATCATACCGTAATGGCTTCCCTCTTTAATGGTGGAGTAAAGCTCTCCCGTCCTTCCTTCCTCTATAAGCTTTTTCACAGTTGGCGAAGCTGTCATAATCTCAACTGCGGGTATGCGTCCAACCCCTGAAGCATGCTTGAGCAACCGCTGAGCGATTACTCCCACAAGGGTATTGGACAATTGCTCGTATATCTGATTGCTTTGATGAGGTGGGAAGCTGTGCACGATGCGGTCAACCACAGAGGGAGCGGAGATTGTATGGAGGGTGGTCAAAACGAGATGACCCATCTCAGCAGCCATCATCGCAACGCTCATCGTCTCGGCATCCCGCATTTCACCTATCATTATCACATCGGGGCTTTCCCTTAAGACGCTTCTTAATGCCGACTCATAAGATGCTGTGTCCTTACCCACCTCTCTCTGACAGATTACCGCCTTCTTATCTTCAAAAATATATTCAATGGGGTCTTCTATAGTGATTATATGAGCCTCTCTCGTCTGATTGATATGCTCAATTAAAGAGGCGATAGTCGTGGATTTCCCCGAACCGGTTGGACCCGTAACGATTATGAGCCCCTGCTTCTGAGCAACGAGGTCCTTCAGTGAAGAGGGAAGGTTCAACTGTTCAATTGAGGGGATAGCAAGGGGAATGAGACGGATTGCAATAGCTATGCTTCCTCTCTGCATAAAGAGGTTTGCCCTAATCCTTGCGAGGTCCCGTATAGAGAAAACGAGGTCTAATTCTCTCCCCCTTTCAAGCGCCTCTACGCGCTCGTCTCCCAGACGCTTTATATACTCGGGAGCGTTGGCGGGGTCGCGAAACTGAAGGAGAATTTCCCTGCTTGCCGAGTAGATTATATTCTGCGCTATATCCCTTAAATCTTCCTGATAGAAGATGTCAAAATCCTCCATCACTTTTAGGTCGCCGTCAACCCGTGCAACAGGTTTATTGGCGACCTTTAGGAGAATATCAGAAGCTCGCATTTTAACGCCTTTCTCTATTATCTCATATAAATTATCCATATTGCGACAGAACCTCCTTTGCTCTTTTTATCTGTAATTCTATAGCTTTCTCTCCCGTTCCTCCTCGGAAGTTTCGCCTTTCATAGAAGGAGGAAAGGGAGAGATGCTTATAAACATCCTCATCAAAAGCGGAGGAAAATTCTTTCATCTCTTTAATCTCCAGCTCTTTGAACTTTTTTCCCTTTTCCATTGCATAAAGGAGGAGCTCTCCCACAATCCTATGCGCCCTCCTGAAGGGAATCCCCTTTCGGATAAGATAATCCGCCAACTCAACCGCTAAAAGGTAATCCTCTATGCTTCCCTCCATTTTATCCTTATTAAAAGAAAGATTTTGGAGGATTTTGTTCATCGCCATCAAGCAATCCTTTAAATTGTCTATTGCATCAAAAAGCGCGGGTTGGTTTTCCTGCATATCAAAATTATAAGATAATGGAAGAGCTTTTAAAGTGATAAAGAGCGAAACAAGCGAACCGATTGTTCTACCAGTTTTCCCTCTTATTAGCTCCGCCGGGTCGGGATTCTTCTTGTGAGGCATCATACTTGAGCCTGCGCAAACCGCATCCGATAATGTAAGGAAAGAAAATTCCTGCGTCGCCCAAAGCACAATCTCCTCCGCCAAACGAGAGAGATGAATAGCGGATATAGCACAGTTGGAAAGAAATTCAAGCAGAAAATCCCTGTCCGAAACCGCATCTATGGAATTCTCAAAGCAACGGCTGAACCCTAAAAGGCTTGCCTTCAGCTCTGGGTCGAGTTCAACGCCTGCTATAGCACCCGCTCCCTCAGGGGATATATCTATCCTCTTTAAGCCATCTCTAAACCTCTCCTTATCCCTTTGAAACATCCAGAAATAGGCGAGAAGATGATGGGAAAGGGAAACGGGTTGAGAATGTTGAAGATGGGTATAACCGGGGAGTTTCCACCCTTTGTGCTTCTCCGCAAGACTCAAAAGCGTCCCTTGAAGAGAGTTTAATGCCTCCCCTATTTTTCCTGTTTCCTCTTTGAGATAGAGACGAAGGTCGCACGCTATTTGTTCATTGCGCGAGCGATAGGAACGCAAAAAACCTGCCCCTTCCCCAATCTTCTCCTCAAGCCAATTCTCCACAAGGGTATGAATGTCCTCGGCCTCGTCTCCTTTAATCGCCCTTTTCCCTTCTTCAACCTCCTGCTCAATCTCTTCCAAAGCCTTTACTATTTTATTTGCTAGTTCCTCGCTTATCACTCCCGCTGATGCAAGTGCTTTCGCGTGGGCTATGTCTGCTTTTATATCATAGGGAAGCAATCTTTTATCAAAACGAAGGGCAGAGGTGAAGCGTTCAATGAATGGGTCTAACGGCTCCCTGAACCTACCTCCCCATAACTTCATTTCCCTCGCCTGCCCTCAATCTTATAGGGAAGACCCCAAAGCTGAACGAACCCTTCCGATAACTTCTGGTCAAAAATATCCCCCTCGCCATAGGTCGCAAGGGAAAGGTCATAAAGGCTGTAGGGAGAAGAGCGACCAACTGGCTGACAGGACCCCTTGAATAGTTTAAGCCTTACTTTTCCGGTCACAAATTTTTCCGCTTCTTTTATAAACGCCTCCAAGCATTCCCTCAAATGGGAAAACCAAAGACCGTAATAAACTAACTCGGCAAACTTCGTATCAATGTAATTCTGCTTGAAATGAAGAAGCTCTCGGCTCAATGTCAAAGCTTCTAAATCCTTATGAGCTGTAATGAGAATCGTTGCCGCTGGTGCCTCATATACCTCCCGAGATTTTATCCCCACGAGCCTGTTTTCAACCATATCTATCCTTCCCACACCGTGCCTTCCACCTATCTCGTTGAGTTTAGATATTAAGGATGAAAGCGATAGTTTCTCTCCATTCAGGGCAATCGGTTCCCCTTCCTTGAACTCTATCTCCACATACTCCGGCTCGTCGGGAGCCTCAAGAGGCGAAACAGTCCATAAGAAAGCATCTTCAGGAGGCTCGGCTTCTGGGTCCTCAATTGCACCGCATTCTATTGAACGCCCCCAAAGATTAACATCAAGGGAATACGGCTTTTCCTTTTTCACCGGCACGGGAATCCCCCTTGAACGAGCATACTCTATCTCCTCTTCACGAGATAGACCCCATTCCCTTACGGGAGCGACGATTTTTAAATCAGGCGCAAGCGCCATAAAGGAAACTTCAAATCTCACTTGGTCGTTCCCCTTCCCCGTTGAGCCGTGTGCCACCATCTTAGCTCCTTCCCTCCTCGCTACCTCCACAACTTTTTTCGCTATTAGTGGGCGGGAAAGTGCTGCAGATAAGGGATAACGCCCCTCATAAAGGGCATTGGCTTTGAGAGCGGGAAGGACGAAATCTCTTGCGAACTCCTCCTTTGCGTCTATAACATAGGCAGAAATAGCGCCTATTTTTAATGCCTTCTCCCTTATCTCCTCGTAATTCTTCTCCTCCCCTACATCAACAGCTACCGCCACTACATCAACATCATATTTCTCAGCTAACCATTTTATAGCAACGGATGTATCTAAACCGCCGGAGTAAGCAAGAACCAGCTTTTCTTTCAATTCTCTTCTTCCTCCTTCACATTTTCCATTATTTTTAATTTTATCAGAAATTAACCCGAATGAAAAATAACCTCAAACGAAAAGAGCAAGAATCGCCTTCTGAATATGAAGCCTATTCTCCGCTTGGTCAAACACTATAGAGTGGGGACCATCCATAACCTCGTCCGTTATTTCCTCTCCCCTCCTTGCGGGAAGACAATGCATAACTACCGCTTCGGGCTTGGCTAATGCCAAAAGGGAAGAATTGAGCTGATAAGGAGCGAAATCCCTTTTCCTCTTCTCGCTTTCATCCTCCTGCCCCATTGACACCCATACATCGGTATAAATCACATCCGCATCCTTAATATCATCTTTTGAATGGCTGTTAGAAACAGCGAAGGGAAGCTCGTATCCCGGTGGACAGATATGGAGGAAATTTACCCCTAAGAGCGAGGAGAGAAGCGCTAGGGAGGCGCATACATTGTTCCCATCACCCAAAAAGACGAACTTCATATCCTTCCTTAGCATCCCCCTTTCCCAGAGAGTGAAGAAATCGCCAAGCGCCTGACAGGGATGTTCCTTATCCGATAAACCGTTAATAACAGGGATATCCGCATAGTTCGCCAACTCTTCCAATGTCTCCTGTTTGAATACCCTCGCCATTATCGCATCAACATATCTTTCAAGCGTCCTCGCCGTGTCGGCGATTGTCTCCCCCCTGCCAAGTTGGAGGTCCTGACGGGAAAGGAACAGGGGATAGGCTCCAAGCTGATAAACTCCCACTTCAAATGAGACCCTTGTCCTCGTTGAAGGCTTTTCAAAAAGCAGAGCTATTGCTTTGCCTTGAAGCAAGGGATGTGGTTCCCCTCTCTTTTGCATATCCTTCAGCAATTTAGCAACTTCAAATAAGGTGATAACTTCCTCTTTAGTTAATTGGGAAATGGACAGAAGGTCCCTTCCTTGAAAGCGACTTTTAATCTCCTTTACCTCGCAATAATTCATACAGCACCTCCTTTAGAATCGCTATCCCTCTTTCTATTTCCTCTTTTTCTATCACAAGGGGAGGAAGGAAACGAAGAGTATAATCGCTCGTAGCATTTATAATCAACCCTTTTTCCAAAGCCATAGATACGACCTGTCTCGCAATTGGTTGATAAAACTCTATTGCCAACATAAGCCCAAGCCCTCTTATCTCTTTGATTTCCCTAATTTCCTCTCTCAATTCCTCAAGCTTTCCCCAGAAGTAATCCCCCATCTCCCTTGCTCTTTTGGGAAGATTTTCCCTTTCCAAGATATCCAAGACCGCTAAGGCAGCTGCGCTAGCGAGGAAATTTCCACCGAAGGTTGAAGCGTGGTCTCCTGGTGAGAAAGCTTCCGCCACATTGGGCTGAGCAAGCATAGCCCCGATGGGAACCCCTCCACCAAGGGATTTCGCCAATGTGACTATATGTGGCTTTACATCGTAGAGCTGATAGCAAAAAAGAGCCCCACACCTTCCCAACCCAGTTTGAACCTCGTCAAGTATTAAAAGGATATCCCTTTCCAAACAAAGTTCATATATTCCTTGAAGGAAATCCTTATCAGCTGGATAGACTCCTCCCTCCCCCTGAACCGGTTCAAGAATTACGGCACAGGTCTCTTCATCCATTAGAGATGAGAAGGCAGGGAGGTCATTGAAGGGTGCAAAGGAAAAACCCGGTATAAGGGGTTGAAATTTTTCCTTATATTTTTCCTGTCCGGTAGCGGAAAGGGCGCCGAGGGTTCTTCCATGAAAGGAGTTCAGAGCGGAGATTATCTTATATTTCCCTTTTGGCTTTCCGTAGGCACGGGCGAGCTTGATAGCGGCTTCGTTTGCCTCAGCGCCGGAGTTGCAAAAAAAGGAAAGCATTCCCGTGAGTTTAAAAAGCCTCTCCGCTAATTCCTCCTGTAATGGTATGTGAAAGAGATTGGATGTATGAAGAAGAAGAGAACTTTGCTTTTGGATAGCGGAGACGACATCCGGATGGCTATGCCCAACATTCAAAACACCTATCCCCGAGAGGAAATCTATATATTCCTTCCCATCTACATCCCAGAGCTTTGCTCCTTTGCCTTTGGCAAAGGCAACAGGAAACCTTCTGTAAGTCTTCATAATAAAATCTTCTTGTTGATATGACATTAATAAGGTATTATAAAGGCGAATTGAACCCAAGGCAAGAATCTGTGTTATTCACAATAACTCCCTACTTTGGGAAGAATTCTAAAAGCAATTTAAAGCATTTTTAACACCTTAAAATCTATCCGCCGGCCAGAAGAAAGGAAACTGTTTGGGAAATAGCTTTCGCAAAATCGGAAGGGCTTCCTCTCCTTCCAGTGAAACATCCTCATCTAAAAGTAGCTCGTCAATCGTGCGATAACCCATAGCGAGCTGCATAAGTTTTGCTTGGGGAATCCTCAATCTCCAGCCTGAAGGAGGAAGGAAAGGCATAAAGAAGACAGTGTCCTTCTTTATATCAAAGGGAACCTCCCCTATCTCCGTCTCTACTATAAGGATTCCTTCTACTGGGTTATAGCCTATGCGACTTCTAAACACATCCTGAAGTTTATAAAGAAAAGTGATGATGTTGATAACTCGCCCCATTCCGTCCCTATTTTCGGGAAATTCCATATTCAAGCGAAGGTCATATCGCTGACAGAATTCAGTAAAAAGGAAATCTGGCGGAAGGGAAAACTTGAAGATAGGGCTGTTTCTTTCTTCGGACAACTGGCGAATTTGGGAAAGAATGGCGGAAAAAATCTCTTTATCCGGCTTCTTGTATCCCAACTCTATAACCATCGGCTCCTTGCTATCTAGCACGAAATAGGCTACAACCTCCTCCCCATCTAAGAGGACATAGGGGAGAGCTTTAGATGACCATTCGTTTCCGTGGCTAAAACCTTTCCACTTATCCTTTGAACGGACGATTGTGCCCGTTCGCCCCTTATTGTTTTCTTGATAAATCTCTAAGAGCGCTTCTCTAAACCTATCGTCGTAGGGCTCCATTCTAAAGTGAGAGGAAGAAAAAGGGATATTCCTCATATCAAGCTCGGCGGTGTAGCGAGGAAGAACAGTAGCATAGCCGAAGCGGTGATAGAAATTCGGTATCCCAAATAAAAGGGAAACATCATAACCCTCTTCCTTCATAAACTGAATGGAAGCGTTCAAAACCTTACTTGCGTAGCCCTTCAAACGGTGCTTCTCCTCCGTCCAAACACCCGCTATGCCACCCATCTTCATAACCGCTGAACCTATGCGCATCTCATAATCTATCACCCAAAGCCAGCTGACTTCCTCTCCATCAACGACAAGGATTAACTTCGTAGCTCTATCCTGTCTCTCTTGTTTGATCTCCATAACTCTTACACCTCCAATAGATTTGATTCCTCCCATTTAAGGGAGGGAAATAATTTTAATGTTTTTATCTCAGATGGTGCAAGTGGTCCATTCCATTCGACTTTAAGATGGGGAATCTCAAGCGTTGCTTGACACATCTCCCCGCTGCTTTCCCAGAGCCGAAATACAATCACATCTTCTTCCTCCCCCATCTTGAGAGCGGAAAGAATTACATTTGGGGGCTGGAGCTCAAGAAGAGAAAAGGAACAAGGAAGTTCTCCACTATGGGGATGCTCTATTATAGAGTGTAACGGTTGATTGAACTCCTCCGCTACTTTCTCCACTTCCCCTTGCCTCCAATCTCCCTTGTGAGGATAAACGCGATATGAGAAATTATGATATCCTTGGTCCATATAAATGTAATCCTTTCCTTCTTCAAGCTCCCTTGGAACATGATGCGCATATACAGGGCTTCTAACTATGCTAAGGCGCATTTCACCACCTAAGATATCCCCTCCATATTTGGAATCATTTATAAAAGCCACCCCATAGCTTTTATCATTCATATCCAGATTCATCCAGCAACCAAGAGGTTGCTCCTTTCCGTCTTGTTCTCTCTCTACAAATCCATAGGGGATGGAGAAAGTGGCGATGGAATCCTGAAACGCCGTTGGCAAGGCAATCTTGAGCATCTGATGTTTTTCGTTCCAAAGAAGCCTTGCCTCAACATCCAGGAAAGGCAAATCTTTATAAAGAACAAAATCCTGCCAGAGAACGCTATCTCCCCAAACGCTCTTTACTCTTAATTGCCATCTTATCGGTCCGATTTCAACCCATTTTTTCTCCACTGCTCTAAAGCTGCCGATTACATCTCTAAACGATTCAACATCATGCCCCCAAGCATCGCCTTTATCATCTATCACTAATGGAACGAGAGCAGGATAACGAAGAGGCTCTATCCTGTTCACTTTGTCAACGAAACGAGATATATAGCCCTCATCGTCCACTTCTATCAGTAGAAAATCGTTCTCCAAACGATTTGGCGGAACTTCTTCTCCCACTTGAGAGCTTTTGAAGTGAGATGGAGCGAGCTCATAAACAGCATATCCCAAAGGGGGAACATCTGCTATGAAGAGAAACCTCCTCATCCCGGTAACGCTTAACGATTGTATTTCCTGCGCCTCCTGTATTTCACCCTTTGGTGAGACTACGCGCAATCCTTCCTCCCTCCATGCCAATTCCACTTCCACTTTTTCTAACCTTCTCCAAGAGGAGGGATTGAAGACTATAATGGATTGCCTATCGGTTTTGATTTTTCTTGCAATGCCTTGAATAGCATAATTTAAAGCCTTTTCAGCCATATAAATTGATGTATCTATCGCCCTTTGGGCGTCCTCATAAGCGGGCAGAATACTTGAACCAGCGAGGATGTCGTGGAATTGGCAGAAAAGGAGATTCTCCCAAGCGAAACGGAATTCCTCCCGCGGATAAGGTTTTCCAACAAGGAGATGAGCCAAAACAGAGAACTTCTCAGCGCTCAGAAGGATATTCTCCCCCCTTCTATTCAAAGCCTTTATCAAGCTACAGGAGGTATAACAACCGCGAGAATGATACTGAAGCTCCCCCTCAACGGTAGGGTATTCGCCCTCTTTTGCCTCTTGGAAGAAATCCTCCGTTTTAGCAAATATGAATTTGTGTTGTGGCATATTCTGGGAAAGAGAGTTTAAGCTTTCTATATTATCCCCTGTTGGACCGCCACCGTGGTCGCCCCTACCATAGAAGAACATAGCCTTCTCCAGCTTTCCCTCAAGCTCGTTGATGAAACGCTCTAAATAATCTTTCAGTTCCCCACCTCCCGTTGCATAGGTGAAAGGGATGCGATAAGCGAGGACACTTGCGCCATCTCTGCTTTTCCAGTGGAAGATATATGAAGGTAAATCCTTTTCCCAGGGGGAAGGTCGCATAAATACATAGTATTCCATTCCGGATTTACGTAAAATCTGGGGAAGGGAGGCGTTATGACCGAAGGAATCAGGATTGTACCCAACTTTCGCGGTTTTCCCAAAATTATTTTTGAAGAATAGCTGACCGTAAAGCGAGTGGCGGACAAAGGATTCCCCGCAAGGGATATTGCAGTCAGGCTCCACAATCCAACCACCCACAATTTCCCATCGTCCTTCATCAACATATCCCTTAATTTTCTCAAACATCTCAGGTTCGTTCTCCTTTAGCCATTTATAAAAAATAGCCGATGAAAACGAAAACTTAAAATCGGGATATCTCTCCATAAGCTCCAAAACAGCTTGGCAGGTAGCCCTGACAACCTGCATTCCCTCCGTCCAGCGCCAGAGCCAAACAGGGTCAATGTGAGCATTTCCAATCAGATAGATATCCATCTTCTTCCTCCTTTTGAAAATTTTTAATTATTTTAGAAAAATTGGGGAAGGGAGTGAAGAGCATCTTTCATTAGAGGATAAACGCCATTCCATCTTGTCAATTTTTATTATAATCAATAAAATTTCATTTAAAATGAATGACATCGGGATAAAACATCGTTCCTTTCCGCTACTGCCCCTCATATTGGAGACATCTGCCCATCTCGGTGCCTATAAAGTGGAGATAATACCAGGAGCTAAAAATGTAAGGGTAATAGCATATTCCGAAAGAGGAAGCCGGGAGTTTATGCGTCTATCTAAAACCAATTATTCCCTTCTTCTTTTGGAAGTAGAGGATTACCTTGATAGGAAAGTAAAGGAAGTGAGGATAGGTGAAGCCGTCTTCCACTTCTCCCTTTCTTTGTACCCCTCCGAATTGGGAGATTTGGTGGTGATTAATTTTCATAAATAAATATTTGGCGGAAAGGCAAAATCTCCGTATAATATTATTGAGAATTTTAATCATATAAATTGGAAGGTGATACTCAAAAATGCTCCTCGTAGAGGACTTAGTGGTAGAAGTAGAGAACAAACTGATTTTGAACGGCGTTAATTTGAACATCAAGGAAGGGGAAACCCATATCTTGATGGGTCCTAACGGTTCAGGGAAAACGACCTTGCTGAGGGCAATTATGGGATTGGGTAGATACAACCTCTTGAGGGGTAAGATTTATTGGTATGGGGAGGATATAACGGAATTGCCTCCAAATGAAAGGGCTAAATTGGGCTTGGGCATTGCTTTTCAAAGAGCTCCCGTTATCAGAGGGGTTACCCTCAGGCAGATAGGGAAACATATCTCAAACGGGGAGAACAACCTTGAGGATGTAGCAAGACAGCTTAAATGCGAGGAGCTCCTGGATAGAGATTTGAATTATGGCTTCTCAGGTGGAGAGATGAAAAAAGTGGAACTTCTCCAACTACTCCTTCAATCCCCCAAATTAGCCCTCATTGATGAGCCTGAGTCGGGTGTAGACTTGGATAACATCGCTATTATCGGGGAAGCCATAAATCTCCTCTTAGGAAAGAAAAAGATGATAGAAAAGAAAAAATCGGGTTTAATCATAACCCACACAGGTCATATTCTTGATTATGTTAATGCGGATTATGGACATGTTATGATAGAAGGCAAGATTGTCTGCGAGGGCAATCCTCGTGACCTTTTCAATCAAATAAAAGAACACGGATATGAGGGGTGTTTAGAATGCGCGAGATGCAGAGGATTATGAAGGAACTAAACGAGAAAGCGGAAAGAGCAAAAAATAAACCCGCTCCTTTCGGTCCCGACATAGATTTAAGCTCTTTCTTTCTCCCTCCCCAAAGGGAGGAAGTTGATTCCCTTGAGAAATTGGACAGTGAATTTAGGGATAGGGCGCTGGAAGTGGGAGTAGATGCGAGGGAAGAAGGAAGAGCGGGGACCTATTTTCAGGCAGACCGTGCTCCAATTTATAAGAAAGTTCAGGATTTTTACAAAGGTCAAATTGAGATAATGAGCACGGAGGAAGCGCTGAGGAAGTATGATTGGCTGATTGATTATTGGTGGAAAGCGGTTCCAGTTGATGCGGATAAATACACAGCTACCGCCCAGCTTTTGCAAACCAATGGCTATTTCATTAGGGCTTTTAAGGGGCAAAAGGTAAAGACACCAGTCCAAGCTTGCCTATTTATAGCCGAGGACAAAGCGATGCAAAATGTTCATAATGTCGTGATTGTTGAGGAAGGAGCGGAGCTAAACATCCTCACAGGCTGCACGATAAGCCCGAGAGTTAAAGAAGGCATCCACATAGGAATCTCGGAATTTTATGTCAAACGCAATGCCACTCTGGTATTCACGATGATACACAACTGGGGTGAGGAATTCCATGTTCGCCCCCGAACCGTTACAATTCTGGAGGAAGGCGCGACATTTGTCAGCAATTACATACTTCTGCGTCCCGTTAAATCCCTTCAGGCGTATCCAACTGCGATTCTCCAAGGGGAAGGAGCGAGGGCAACGCTTAATTCCATCGTCTACGGTTCGGGTAAATCCATCATTGATATGGGTAGCAGGATAATCTTCTCCGCACCTAAGACAATGGGTGAATCAATTGCCAGGAGCATAGGCGCAGATGAGTCAAGGCTATATATGAGAGGGCAGTTGGTAGGGAAAGCAAACGAGACAAAGGGACACCTTGATTGTCGGGGAATTTTACTATCTTCCAAGGCTGTCATAGAAGCTATACCAGAGCTAATTGCTGACGAAGCCCCATTAAGCGACCTCTCCCATGAAGCAGCAATTGGCCCGATAGCCGAGGAGGCGGTTGAGTATCTCATGACGAGAGGTCTGAGCAAGGAAGAAGCAATCTCCATTATAACAAGGGGATTCCTCACCCTTCAGATGCCCGGGCTCCCCAAACTACTGGAGAGGGAAATAGATAAGGCCTTGCGATTGACCTCCGCTGAGGCTCTCTGATATTTGGAGGTGAAAAAATGATGACTGAGGAACGCAAAAGCAAAAACGGAAAAGGAAAAATATTTTTTGTAATCTCGCTGGTCTTAATTCTCGGATTGATTGCCTATGTTTTTCTAATAAGGGGGACGAAGATTGAGGGCACGATTCAGGACTCCATTACCGGATCGCCTGTAAGCGGTGCCATTATCACCTCTGACTCCAGTTCAACTACTTCTGATGAAAAGGGGAAGTTCAAGTTAAAGGTTTCAAAACTCGGAGTTGAAATCACAATTAATGCAACAGGCTATGAACCCATTTCTATAACAGCCGATAAAACCCTCTCCATTGCCTTGACTCCCCTACCGGAAAAGACAGCGGAATATTGGTTCAATTTCTGGAAGTTGGAGGATTATGAAAAGATGTATGACCTTCTTAGCAATGATTCTCGCAAGCTCATAACAAAGGAAGCTTTTCAACAGGAGTTTTCCCGCTATAGGCTGGATATTTCGGATGTGAAAGCAAAGAAAACGAGCGAGGAAGCCCACTCGGTAAATGTGAATGTTGAAGTGGGAATAAACACCCCCTTCGGCAAACAAACGCTTCGCTTTCCTCTCCAACTTGTGAAAGAAGAGGGGCGTTGGAGTGTAGTCTGGTATGGGGCTGGACAATTACCACCGGGGAATATTCCCTCCCAGTGAATCAGCTCATTCCGTTAGCGATTTGTTTATCTCTATTTTCGCCTTTTGGCGCAGTTCATCAATAAATTGAAATCTCCTCAAACCTATCTTTGCTGATAATATCGTCTGCTGAAGCTCCGCTCGTATCTCGGGTGTTAGTTTCCCTTCCCTTTCCTCTTCCACCATAAAGAAGTAAAAGCCATATCTCGTCCATATCGGTTCAGAGACCTTGCCGATTTTGAGCTTGAAGACAACATCCTCAAAATAAGGCGGGAGCATGCCCTTCCTTACCCATCCTAAATCCCCGCCCTTTTCTCTACTTTCTTGGTCCTGGGAATATCGCTTCGCCAGCTCGCTGAAGCTGAAGGAACCTTCGTTAAATTTTTGTTGAAGAGCAATCGCGTCCTCCTCGCTCTTTGTTAGGATGAACCTCACTCTTCGCTCCTTTGAAATCTTCTTGAACTCCTCCTTAATTTCGTCTTCGCTAACCGTGATATTCTCCCTCTTCGCTATAATCTTCTCTACGAGGATACCTAAGCGAAATGTATCCCTAATTCTGGCAAGGGTAGTGCCATTATTAATGAGGTCTTGCTGGAAATCTACACCAGGAGGGACATTGAGGCGGCGGAAAATCTCTACTCTCATCTTCACCTCATCATCCGTAGCACCTACCCCTTCTTTCTGAGCTTCACGCTCCACCAATATGTCATCTATCATCCCCATTAAGACCGCTTCCCCCGCCCATTTTTTCAGCCTTTCTAGAAATTCCTCCTTCGTAATCTTGACACCATCAACAGTTGCGACAACCTCTTGTCCACAACAGATGATCGCTATAAGCAAAATCATTCCGACAAGGCAAAGCTTCCTCAATTCAATTCACCTCTCTTATTTAAAAGTATAAAATTAATTAGGAAAAAATGAAGCTAATATGCAGAGCACCTGTTAGAGTTGACTTCGCCGGCGGTTTTACAGATGTTGAACCTTATTGCACTGAAAGAGGAGGAGCGGTTGTTAATGCAACTATAGGGCTTTATTCCTATGTTTCCCTTAATATCAGAGATGGAGAAAATTTGCGAATCGTTTCCCTGGATTACGGTCTTAGTGAGGAAGCGAAATCAATTCGGGAGATGGAATATGGAGGAAACCTTGATTTACTGAAAGCTGGGCTGAAAAAAATGGGGATAAATTGGGGAGGTGAAGTAAAAGCCTGGTGTGATGCTCCTCCGGGTTCCGGATTGGGTGCTTCGGCGGCAACAGCGGTTTGCCTCCTCTATGCGATAGATAGATTGAGGAGCGGGAAAATGAGGAGAGAGAGGATAGCGGAACTAGCCCATCTCATAGAAAAGGAAGAGCTCGGTATTTGGGGAGGAAGGCAGGACCAATATGCTTCAGCTTTGGGAGGTTTCCTTTTCATGGAGTTCAAAGAAAAGGTTGAATGGGAAAGGGTGAAGGTAAGCGATGAATTTGTGAAGGATTTGGAGAGAAGGCTTGTTCTTTGTTTTTCAGGACGTTCTCGTCTATCCGGGAGAATAATATACGAAGTCATGGGTAGATATGCGGAAGTTTTGAAATTATTGGATGAAATGAAGGAAATAGCTTACGCTATGAAAGAGGCAATTATAAAGGGCGATATTGAAACTGTGGGCAAGCTGATGAGCGAGAATTGGGAGAGACAAAAAAGGCTAGCTGCGGGGATAAGCGACCCAGAAATTGATAGGATTTTTCAGATAGCTAAGGAGGAAGGAGCAATCGGAGGGAAAGCGATGGGCGCGGGAGGTGGAGGTTGTATTTTGTTTTTAGCAGAGGACGGTAAAGTGAGAAAATTAAAAGATAAGTTAAAACAAGGAGGCATAAAAGTTCTTCCCTTAAAATTTGTGAGCAAAGGAGTAGAAATTTTCAAAAAGGGAAATCAGGTCTTTTGGCAAAACTCAATATCTTGAGAAGGTGTATACCGAGGCACTCCCTGAATTTTAAAAAAACTGGAAAATCATAAAAATATTTGCAAAACTCGCATTTTTTTCTAATATTAATAATAAAGTTTTTTAAATAAGGAGGTCCGAAGTTGGAAGAAAGAGAAGAAGCATTGGAATTAAGAGACTATATTGAGATAGCTTTTAGACGCCTTCCTGTTATGCTCTTGGTTTTTGGTATCGTAATGTTTTTGGTAGTCGGTTATACGATTACCAGGCAGAAAGTTTATCAAGCTATAGCTAAGGTAAGAGTGAAAACACAACAACCGGGGAGTTCTTCCCTCATATCCCCCCTCCAAACGATTTTCGCTTACCCCTCTGCTTCTCTTGATACTTATCTGCAATTAGCCACCAGCCGTCCTTACCTTGAGGAAGCTGTTAAATATATCAGAGACAATAGCAGGGGAGAAGTGGATATCACTGTTGACGAGATGGAAAACCTCACTCGCACTGGAAATATAAAGTTAGAGGTTCCGAAGGGAAGCGAGATAATCCTTATAAAAGCAAACAGCACTTCTCCTGAAAAAGCTATGTGGATTGTTAATGGGATTGCTCATGCTTTGGTGTATAAGAATCAAGAAGAAGGAAGAAAGGAAGCCGTTGCTACTCGCAAATTTATTGAGGAGCAGCTATATGGTGATACAAAGGAAGGGAAAAAGGGGTTATATCAAAGGCTATTAGAGGCTGAGAAGAAGTTGAGAGAATTCAAAGAAAAAGAAGGAATCTTCTCCCTTGAGGAGGATACGAAGAAAAAGGTGGAAAGATTGGCAAACCTCCAAAGTGATTTAGAGCAAACGGAAGCCTCTATAAACACTTATAAGGCGAGCGTTGATTACCTCAAGGAACAATTGAAAAAAGAAGGAGAAACACGATTGGCAAGCTGGACATTGGGTGAAAGCCCAACCCTCATCGCCCTACGCCAACAGCTCGTGGAGTTAGAAGTGAAGCTTTTAGGACTTCAGCAAAAATATGCAGATAACCACCCAGAGGTCATAGCAACCAAGAAACAGATAGAAGAAATAAATGGAAGAATAGAGAGAGAAGCCCAAAAAACAACTCTTCAGGAGAATGTCCAACCCAATCCTCTAAGGGACAACTTGCTTATGGCACAAGTTGATTTGCTTAAAGCGGAAGCTAAAAGGGAAGCCCTGAGAAGATTGGTATCGGAATTGGAGAGCGAGCTCTCCCGTCTTCCTGAGAAAGAAATGCAATTTGTCAATCTTCAAAGGGATGTCCAAGTTGCTGAAACCCTCTATACAACTCTCCAGCAGAGGCTACAGGAAGCTAGAATAGCAGAGGCAACAACGTTTGGCAATGTAACTGCCGAGGAAATGGCAACTTTACCAAAATATCCGATATACCCCAAAAAAGGGTTAAATTATGCACTTGGGTTTATCCTCGCCTTATCGCTTGCTGTGTTGAGTGGAGCTCTCGCGGAGTATTTTGACGATGCAATTAAGTCTCCAGCCGATTTGGAAAGAAGATGCAGGCTAACACCTCTCGCCATTATACCGCGCTTTGAAAACAATGCTACTCGCCTCGTTATCCTTGAAAGCCATCGCTCCCACGCATCGGAAGCTTTCCGCACTCTTCGTTCAAGCCTCAAATTTGCCGGCTTGGGAAAACCGTTAAAGGCAATCCTTATTACCTCCCCTGAGCCTTCAGAAGGTAAAAGCACGGTATCCGCAAATTTAGCAGTAGCCTTCGCCCAAGCTGGACAAAAGACCTTGATCTTAGATGCCGACCTACGCCGACCAAGGGTTCACGAAATCTTCGGCTTGGATAGAGAAGTTGGTTTGACCAACCTTCTCGTGGGAGAAGCCGACACGGAGGAAGCCGTAAAGCCAACTGAAATAGATAACCTATATGCAATAACCTGCGGTCCCATTCCTCCCAATCCCGCTGAGCTCCTGGAATCAGAGCGAATGAGGGAGGTATTAGAGGAATTGAAACAAAAATTTGATATCGTAATCATTGATTCTCCCTTGGTTATGGGAATGGCTGATGCCGTGATTCTCTCATCCATTTGCGATGGAGCGCTTATCGTCGCCCGGTATAATTCCACAAGTAGGAGCGCCCTCAATCAAGCAAGAAAGATGCTGGAAAATGTCAAGGCAAATATATTGGGCGCTGTCCTCAACGAAATGGATGTCAGAAGAGCTAGATACGGCGGATATTACTATTATTACTACTATTATTACTACGAAGAGGGAGGAGAAAAAAGAAAAAGGAGAGCAAGACACTAAAGCAAATCCTCTCCATAATCGTTTTTCCCTCGTTTGGAAAGAGGTTTCTTTCTGGTATTCTCCTCCCGTTTTTCTCTTTTAAAGATAAAGAATCGTGCTTACATTTTTAGTATTTTTGATCTAGTATTTTGACTATATAGGACTTGCAAAATAACCAAAGGGTCTAACATAAAGCTTCTGTGAATGAGTCAAGAGAAGCAGAAGGAGAGATTAGAAAAGCTTACGAGAAAGGAAGTTGGTAAAGGGATAAGCTGTTGCTAATCCATTGGAGAGATAGGGTTATTGATATTAATATAGCTGGGCACGAAGGTTCTGTTCCATCGTTCCCGATTTATAAGTTTGGGTGGGATATGAAGTTGAAGAGGATAAACCTTTTGAAGAAGCAACTATAGTATCCCTCTCTTTATTTGAGTTGTAAACAGTGGTTATTTTTAGTAGTAGTGGATGTGGCATTATAGGAAGTCTTTGTCGATTTCTGCTATTTATGGTTTTGGTGGATGTCTTAGCGTAGCTTTGTTTAGAGGGCTTTTGTGGTTTTTCTTGTTGATGGCTAGGAATTTATTGTTGAGGACATTGCAAGAAAGCAACCAAATAAATTACGCTTATGGTTATCTAAGGAAACATCGGTAAAATTGCATTTTTGTTTGCATTTGGGTGATTGAATATGAGCCAAATAAATTTTTCAGAGGCATCTTCTTTTGGTTTCTCTTTGATATTTGGTTTGATTTGGCTGTTTTGGTTGTTTTATATGTTTTGGTGTATGTACAAATTGGGGCGTACAGCATGGTCTGCTGGACCTGAGGCTTTTGGTAGTTTTTGGGGCTGTGCTATTTACTTTGGGCTTTTATGGTTATTCTTGTTGATACTTGCTCTTTCGTTCCTGTGGGCAGGGATAAAAAGGGTCAAAGTGAATCATCCTTATTCCCAAATGAATTATCCTCATTTCCCCGATGAGAATATTTTGAAGGTATATAACGCATTCGCCTCGACACAACACTGCGTATACAGTGGTTATTATTACTCCTATGAAGATGGAGATAAAAGCGAAGGAAGGTAAGGCATTAGTTCAAATCAACCACTCTCTGGTTTACTTCTAACCTTAATAAGGGGGTCGACGAGGTCGTGGAGTTGGGATGGCTCCTCCCCGCCCTCAAGGGCGTGCCTCACCAAGCCCTTGATCACTCGCTTCCCCTCCACTATATCGTCAAGCATAGTTTCAACTTCCTCTCCCAATTCCCTAACCCATGCCTCCTCTGTTTCCGTCAACGCCACTCTGCGTGCCCTCATCAAAAGGTAAGCGGCGTATTGAGCAATAAGGGATTTCAAGCCAGCAGGAGGTGTCTCATCATCAGCCGGGAGGGTAAAATAGGGGGCGAGACGGTCTTTAATCCTCGCTTCAGCGTTCTCTATCGCGCCCTGTATCTGGTCAAGCGTGAAGCCGTAGCTATCCCAGTCGTGAATGAAAGGCTTGATATCGGCTTCGGTTATCCATGCCATTTATTGATCACCTCGTGGGCGGGCATTGTATCCATATAACTTATCCCATTTGCTCATTATTTGCCCTTCCTTTTGGTTTTCTCCTCTTTCTCTTCCACGAGTTCCACTAAATCCAAGGCGATAAGCTCCTTCGCCAAGTCATCATCAAGTTCGGCAATTTCCCCTGCGAGATAGTTCCTTAGCCCTATCGTCAATGTGGTTTTAACTTTCACTTTTTTCATTCTTATCGCCCTCCTTGACGAGCTCCGCCACCTTTAAGTCAACAAGGTAGCGGGCAACTAATTCGGGAACATCCACGATATCCCCTCGCTTCATGGGGTTTCGCCCCAGAAGATAATCCATCTTAAATTTTATTTTCAATGAAAGCCACCTCCATCAATGGGATGCTTTTTTCCCTGTGGAGTCCTGAACATAGTCGGATGGATAATCGGTCATTATCACGGGCTCCGCTATGCCCAGCTCCTCAAGGAAATATGCCAAAGGCTCAGGGACGAGATAAATATCCCCTGCCTTCGCTTTCTTTCCTTTTCCCAAAGCATAATCCTCAAGAAAGCGAACCGCTTTCATTCATACCTCCTTTCCCTCTGGGGAGGGGGCAAGAAAGGAGGAGGGAAAGAACCCCCTCCCCAGAGTCTCAGCAAGGGAAGGCGGTCGAGCCCTTATTTATCACGCAACGTCGGCGATCACAAGCCAGTTAGGATGGTAGATGACAGGCAATCCATACTCGCCAACTATCACCCATATTCCAGCAGGGTCGTCCGTCTGGGAGGTGTAAACGAACCTGCCGGGCTTGTGATTGTTGTAAAGGCTCGGTGCCTGCCGGAACCCGCCGAAGCGGTCGCCAGCCTCCCCTAATGCCAGAAGGATAAATTTGTCATTGGGAAGGAATTTCGCCGTCGTTGAGCCGTCCAAATCGGTGTAAACGGCGTCGTAAACATAGAGTTTCTGAAGCCCGAGGATGGTGGCGAATATGGAGGGATCGGTGGGGTTGATGATGTTGCCCTGTAGAAGCTGCCTTATCGCCGCGTTCTGTATCATATAGCCGAAGACCGTGGAGTTGCAGAGCCCAACGATGTTCGTGCCCCCGTTCTCAGCGATTATCTGCTTCCAAGCAAGGACATTGCCGATGACATCAGCTGTGGATGTTGAGCTCCACAGTGGTGATGCCGTCGGCTTATTGGAGTTGGGGACGCCGTAGTCAACCGAGAAGGAATAGCCCCCCGTTTCGGTATAAGTGATCGCCCCCGTGGAGAGAGCGGTCATTATGAGCCATTCCTTCTCTATGTCAACCTGGCGATTGAGCTTTAAAACTGCCTCAGCTACCTGCTTCTCGGCGGCGGCGGCGTAAGTTCCCGGGTAGCGCAGATACTCCAAGATACTTTCCACGAGGAGCATCTTGGCTTTTATAAAGGCGGAGGGAGCGGTCTTGACCTCTTGGGGAACGAATGGGACTATCCTTGCTTCCCCATCACGAGGGACAAGCCCTGCCCTTTGCCTTCCCCTATCCAAGACCTCCCAAGTGAAAGTATCCGTGAAATCCGGCTCATCAGGTAGGAGCTCCGAGCCAATGAACGTTGGCGCGGGGGCGGATTCTATGACCTTCTGGAGAACCTGCGGTCTCAGTTGGGGATAATCAGCTATGGTAGGAATAGGCATTTACTTGTTCACCTCCTTTCAAATGAATATTATCTGCCCTTTGAGGTCTGCCTTAGCGTTGGCATCAAGCCCCGTGAGCGCGGACTCCTTCACCACTCCGTGAACGATCATCCAAGTGCCGACATCGGAGTTGGTGGCGTCCACATCCTCTGCGAGAATGCCCACAGCGGTCTCTCGTCCGTCCGTTGCAGTGTCGTCATAAGGTCCGTATTTCCCAGACGCGGTTATCTTGCCCAGCACCGTCCCAGCGGTAAGTTTATATCCGCTGGCGATGGTGATGGGTATTCTGGCATCAAGCCCGTGCCCGCTTGCCAAAAAGGTTGCCATTGAAACATCACCTCCTATTTATTTTTTTCCTTAACTACAGCTGGCTTTTGGGGAAAGATGTATTTGATCATTCTTTCAGCCAGCTCTTCATTGACCTTCTCCTCCGCCTCTTCAGGAGATAGCGTCTTGGACTTCTCCTCAAAGAGGTCAAGGGAAGGTCTCGCCTCAATGAGCTTTAACGCCTTCTCCAATTCCTCATCAGCGAGGGGGAGAAGGTATTCAGCCCAAGCGTCCTTTTCCGCTGGCAGGAGTTTGCCCTTTTCAATAGCGCCGTTGATGATAGCCCAAATCCGTCTTTCCTTTTCCTCAGCGAGTTTCTTCTGGAGTTCCTCTTCCAGTTGGGCTATCCTCTCCTTGAGCTGGGCGTTCTCCTCCTCCAGCATTTTGACTCTTTCCTCAAATTCTTTCACTTTCTCATCGCCTCCTTTATCTTGGTTTTCCACTGGGGTATTCCCCATAATCTCGGCGAACTCGGGGGCTTCTCTTCCGAATTCCTCATAATGGCGACGCAGGTGGTTATATACCGCTTCCTTATCCTCAGCGGGCAAATCAACGCCTCCCCTTGCCCCTTGGAGCGCCGCCATAGCGGCGACAACGCCCCGCCAGACAACGGAAAAACGCCCATTGACTATATCGTGATGGGGGAGCTTATAAGCCGTGAAGTTTTCCCTGTCGTTTTCGTCAAACCAAGCGAAGCCCTCACGATACTTTGCCCAGTCAATCGTCTCCTTAGCTCCCGAGCCATCAGAGGACGCCCATTTCCTTAGCCTTATCTCGGCGGCGTCGGCGTCCCATTCCGCCTGCTCAACGAGGGCGTAATCCATTGAGTGGCGAACTGCTCCGAACTTCTCAACTTCCATCTCTTCCGCCTCTTCGGCGAGACTTCTGAAACGCTCGGAAAGCCATCCAAAAGCCGAACTTATCGTGTCCCTCAATGCCATCACTATCACCTCCTTTCCATTGGAAATTTTCTCGAAAAAACGAGCCACCTCCAGTCCTTTCACTTTTTTGACTTGGGGGTGGGCTACTATAGCGATCGCTCTTAGTGCCTTCCCGTAAGATGTTTTAGTATCCTCATCAACGAAATCCATATAAATCTCGCAGGAGACCTTTTTCCATGTGCCCCGCCTTATTTTCTCCACAGCCTCAGGCTCAGTGATGATGGCGTCGGCATAAAGTTTTCCCTCCTTTTCATACACATTAGTGACATAGCCAACAACAGCCCTGACATCGTCTGTATGGTTAACTTTAATGGGAACCTCAAGCCCCACTTTCTCTTTGAGGAGCGGGAAATTCTCAGCGATTTGGCGGATATCTTCGGGGGTAAAGGACACTTTTCTATAAACACCAGCTTTAAAAATCTCAATCCCATATAATGCGTTTTTATTTGGGGATGTTTCCGAAAAACAAAGGGCTATGGGTGGAGAAAAGAAAATACCGGGATTTTGCACCATTTTAGCCTCCTCAAATAAAATTTCAATAAAAAGAGAGGCTCGCTATGTGGGTATGACTACCTTGATTTGGGAAGAAGCTGAAAGGCAGTATAAAACAGGATTCTGAAGGATTTTAATCTGTGAAGGTTATTAAACCCTACCTCTTGTTCAATTTGCCACGGTTTTTAAGGACCTGACTCCTTCATTTCCGCCAATTTCTTCGCGAAGTTTTCCAGCATCAATCCTACATCCTTACTTTGTAAATTATCCAGACGCATAACAAATGCATCTTCGTTATTATCGCTGTAATAACCCTTCCTCGTATAGGCTATCTTGAAATTATACTTGTGATAAAGATTCTGAGCGATGAGATTGCTAACCCTTACTTCCAATATGGCATATTCAGCGCCCCTTCTCCTTGCTTCTTGAAGGAGATGAAGGAGGAGCCTTTCCCCGATCTTTCTGCCTCGCCAATCCGGGTCTACAGCTATAGTAGTTATATGCGCCTCCTCATCAACAACCCACATGCCAGCGAAGCCGACGACCTTTTCATTTATCGTTGCCACTACATAATAAGCCCTCCTATTGAATAACTCGCTGAAAAAGGCTCCGAATGGCCATGTATTCGTGAAGGAGCGCCGTTCTATCTCGGTCACCTGCCTTATATGACCGAAACGCATTCTCTCAATATTCACTTCAACTGCTTTAACCATATAATCTCCTTTCCGCTTGCGATGGTCTGAGATAATTTGGTTCCAATGTTAGTGGATTATCAGATTCACCTTTAATCAAGAATTCCCTTCCCAACTGGGCGATTATTCCTCCGCGAGGCGGGAAGAGAAGCTCTACTGGAATAATATTATGAGGAAAGGAATCAACTTGCAGAGAGGGATGATAGGCAAAATAAACAGGTTCTCTGATTTCCTCCAAAATTGAAAGCAAATTTGACAGCGAACAAATCATATCAGAAAAAAGAGGGGATTTATCCCGATACACACCAGCGTAAACCTCCCCTCCATAAGCGGGAACAGCAACCGCTTTTATCCTGTCATTTGGCAAAGGATAGGATAGTGCAAGGAGAGAGGAAACTCCCTTAACCGGCTTACCTGTAAAATAGGAAAGAGTTTTGCAAAGCGTTAGGGCAATTCTCAACCCCGTAAAGGAACCCGGACCAATCCCAACTGCGAAACCATCTATTTTCTTCAAGTCTAATCCCTGTAAATCAAGGAAAGTTCTTAAGGATGGGAAGAGATTGAAGGCTGTGTTAATCTCTCCCCACAAGTTCATTTCGCCCTTTATTCCGTCCTCATCAGCCAGCCCTAAACTTATATAGGAGAAAGAGGTGTCAACTCCTATAACCAACAATCTTCATCAACTCCCTCAAAAGTTCAATGTATCTTTCGCCTTTTGGAAGAAAGTTTATGAGGCGTCCTTTATTATGATACTCAATCTTTATCCAAAGATGAGAAGGCGGTATAACTTTCTTTGCCTTATCCGCCCACTCTATAGCGCACACTCCATTACCATAAATATATTCCTCCAACCCAAGCTCTTGTATATCCTCTTCTTCAAGGCGGTAGAGGTCGATATGAAACAGGGGAATTTTCCCTCTATGGGGAGCAACAATTATGAAAGAGGGACTGAAAATCCCGTCCTCCACTTCCAAACCCTCTGCTATACCCCCGATGAGACAGGTCTTACCGCTTCCCAATTCACCCTCAAGGCAAAAAACATCCCCAATTTTTGCGTTAGCCCCCAAAATTTTTCCTATAAGATGGGTGAATTGGGGCGATTCGCTTATTATTTGGAAGTTCTTTCCCTCGCCAAGCGTATCAGCTTTCTCCATTTCTCCAGCCTTTCCTTTATCTTCTTTTCCTCCCCTTCCTCTGTTGGTTCATAAAACACCTTTCCCAAAAGCTCTTTGGGAAGGTAATCCTGCACAACGAAATGTCCCTCATAAGAATGAGGATATTTGTAGTCCTTGCCATAACCCATCTTTTTCGCTCCCCAATAGGAAGGATTTCGCAGATGAAGGGGAACTGGTGGATTTCTCCCCTCCGCCACTTCGTTCATAGCTCTGCTGATTGCCAGATACGCGGAATTGCTTTTAGGCGCAGTTGCCAAATAAATGGTTGCCTGGGCAAGGGGTATCTGTGCCTCAGGCATCCCTATGAGTTCCACCGCCTGGGCAGCGGCAGTAGCTACGAGAAGGGCGAGGGGGTCAGCATTCCCTATATCCTCGGCAGCCGCTATCACTAACCTGCGAGCAATGAAACGAGGGTCCTCCCCAGCATATAGCATCCGTGCAAGCCAGTAAACCGCCGCATCCGGGTCAGAACCCCTTATGCTCTTTATATATGCCGATATCACCTGATAATGTTCGTCTCCCTCTCTGTCATACAGTAGCGCCCTCTTTTGAGAAGCTTCCTCAGCTTCCCTTATTCCGATATGCCTTATCCCCTTCTCGTCGGGAGGGGTTATGAGCGCCGCAAGCTCAAGAGAGTTCAAGAGATTCCTCGCGTCACCTTCTGCAAAGCGAATTAAATGTTCCTCTGCCGCCTCATCTATCACCAAATTATAATTTTTCAATCCCCTCTCATCCTCCAAAGCCCGCTTCAATATCTTCCTCAAATCCTCATCAGAAAGAGGATTGAATGTTAGCACCTTCATCCTGGAAAGCAGGGGAGAATTGATCGTGAAATAGGGATTCTCCGTAGTTGAACCTATCAAGATAAGGCTCCCTTCCTCCACATATGGAAGGAAAGCATCCTGCTGAGCCTTGTTGAACCTATGGATTTCATCAACAAATAAAATCGTCTTTTGTCCCATCGCTTTCCTTTTTCTTGCCATCTCTCCAGCTTTCCTGATATCCGCAACCGTGGAGGAGGTCGCGCTAAATTGCTCAAAATGGGCTTTTGTGAGTTTAGCTATTATCAAGGCAAGGGTGGATTTACCGCAGCCCGGTGGACCATAAAAAATCATTGAACCTATTTTGTCTTCCTCTATCGCCTTCCTAAGAAGCCTGCCCTCCCCCAATAGATGCTCCTGTCCCACGAATTCCTCCAGATTTCTCGGACGCATTCTCGCAGCAAGAGGTTCCTCTATGTCAGGCTTCGCCTCCCGGAAGAGGCTCATTTCCTTATCACCTCTTTAACTTGCCTGATTTCTTTCCTTAGGATAAAATACATCAAATATATATTAATCCTCAATTTTGTTGTTGACAAGATAACCGAAATGTAGGAAACTATTTACGGACTTTGTTCGTCTATATATAATGAATAGAGATTTGACAGCTTGTTTTTTATGTGATATAGTGAAAATAAGGAGGGATAAAATATGCCCAAACCTGGGGGCCCAGCAAGCGGCATCATGCTTGGGCTTGACCTCGGCTCAAAATTTATAAAGGTAGCGGAGGTAAACGCTAAAGGCAGCGAGTTGGAACTTCTCTCCGCTGGCATCCTCCCTACCCCAAGTGACCTATTCTCAGGAGACACAATAGCTGACCCCCAAGGGGCAGCCGAGATTATAAAGGCTTTGCTTCAGCAGGTAGGTGTTCACACAAATAAGGTTGTAATCTCGGCTAAGGGACAAACCTCCGTGGTGGTAAGGATAATAGAGGTGCCCAAAATGAGGGAGGAAGAACTCGCAGATGCTATGAGGTGGGAAATAGAAAGGCATGTTCCCTTCGCTGCCACCGGAGCTGTAACTATGGACTACGCCCCTCTCCAACCAATGGACACTATCCCCGATGAAGGAACAGGCGAAGTATTAATGGCGGTCGCGGAAGAGGGATTGATAAAGACTTTGGTTGATACGGTAGAGCTCGCCGGTTTGGAACCTGTTGCGATTGATATAGAACCCCTCGCTTTGGGTAGATGTTATGTTAGTAAAGACCAAGAACTGAGAGATAAAACGATCGCGATATTACAAATGGGAGCGAGGTCGTCGGAGCTCACGGTTATCAGACAGGATAACCCCCTACTCACTCGCACTTTGACAATCGGAGGAAACAATATAACATCTGCTATCGGTAATGCTCTAGGAGTTTCCGATGAGGAAGCGGAGAAAATAAAGAAAAGATATGCCTCCATCCTCGTTGAAAAGCTCGACGTATCCACCTTCGCTCCAACAACACCTACTACCCCTCCAGCGGAGGAAGAAGAACCACCTTTCTTCCCCTTCGGCTCCGCTTACGAACTTCCCCCTGAAGAAGAAACGCCTCCCCCTCAAAGTGTGGAAAGGGAACAACCAGCAGAGGAGAAGGAACTAACCGAGTCGGTTTTTGAGGCTATATTACCGACCTTAGGCGATATGGTAAACGAGCTTAGACGCTCCTTTGAGTATATAAGGAGCAAAGCGGGCGAGATGGAGATAGATAAGATGATAGTGAGCGGTGGAGGAGCACTCATAAAAAACATTGACAAGTTCTTCCAACAAGAGTTAGCCATCCCAGTGGAAATTGGCGATTCTTTGAAGGGGATGAAGGTAAACCCTCGCCTCTCTCCTTTATATCTAAACGAAATCTCTCCCCTTCTCGCCGTTGCCATTGGGCTCGCGATAAGGGATTTCGTGTAAGGGAGGAGATGAGTAAGCGATGATCAAAATCAACTTATTACCAGCCTTCGTAAAAGAGAGGAAAATCGTTAGGAAGTTGTTGATGCTCGTCTTCATCCTCCTCGGGCTGGAGCTTCTTGCTTTCTCCTACTGGTATAACCGCGTCTCAACAGAAGGCTACAGGGTAAATCAAGAACTTGAAACCCTCAAGGCACAAGCTCAGGAAGTGCAGAATCTACAAAATGAAGCACAGACTATTAGGTCGGAGATAGAACCAATAAAGGCTAAAACAAAGTTCATTGAGGATACAATGAATTTTCCTGTGAAGCTTGCTGACCTTTTGGATTCCATTCGTCGCTATACATATGCAAAGGTTACTTATACCTCCTTACAGTTGGGTTCCGGGGGTGGAATGGCTGGAGGGGGAATGATGGGAATGATGGGCAAAGGTCCAATGGGTTCTATGGGGGGTATGCCTGGTTCAGGCGGAGGAGCCCCTCCGATGATGAGCGGTATGCCGGGAATGATGGGAGGTGGACCGGGTGGAGGTGGACAGGAAATAAGAACTGTTAGTATCCAGGGATTTACTAATTCCGTTGAGGATGTTGCCCGATATCTCCAAAACCTCTTAAGATGCCCCAAAATCGCGGATGTTCAGCTAAGCGGTATACCAGGTTATGGTTCCACTGGTGGTGCTATGCCCGGTATGGGTGGCGGTATGCCAGGGATGATGGGTAAGGGTCCAATGGGTGGAATGCCAGGAATGATGGGAGGAATGCCCGGGATGATGCCTCCAGCTAGCGGTGGAATGACATCTCAAGCAGGGGGTCCAATAAACATAAGCGTCATTTGCTACCTTATGGAACCCCTTACCCCGCCTACCCCTCCCACAGCTGCAGCAGCTGCAGCCCCCACCGCTGGCGGGATGATGCCACCTATGGTCGGAATGGGAGCTCCCGGAGCGCTTCCTCAAGCTGGGGCTCCCCAAGCAGCCCCAGGTGCCAAAGCCCCAGCTGAGGGAAGAGGAGGAGGGCTCCCAGGCTTACAACAGAGAAGAGAAATGGAGCAAGAAATCGGAGGGGAGTGATTATGATGATAAGGTTAGAGAGGCTAACAAGACAACAGGTTCTAATTGCTGGGCTGTTGGCATTCATCATATTTGCAGGAGCAATGTTCTTCCTCCTAGTCCGCCCCAGTTATAGAACGCTCTCTGCCCTTCAAAAGCAACTGCAAGATACACAAGCGATAGTTAATCAAAGACCACAAGCAGAAGCAGACCTTAAGAAAGCGAAAGAGGAAAAAGTAAAAGAGGAAGCAAAACTAGCTTATTATGAGAAAACAAAAATGATTCCCATAGACCTAAAAGATAGAATGAAGGCTATGTTCACCCTATGGACTGAGCACAACAAGGTGCTTGGCAAAAAGGTAGAGGATTTCTTTAAGAATTCCGGCGTCATCCTCCTCAATCCGGTTCAGGTTTCCCCTCCACCAACTGACCCCTCCGCCATTCCCTCTGATATTTACACCATTAGTCTCGGCAATTACTCCGTAATGGCTTCCTTCCCCGCTCTCCTCAATTTCCTTAGAAATAAGATGCCGAAATTCCCTCGCGTAGCGCTCCTACCCAGCCTCAGCATAACCGGTCCTAGTCCCGTTACCGCCTCCTTCCCATTGACCGTTTATTATTTCCCTAAGGGTGGTGAGGTTGCACCTGCTCCAGCAGCTGGCGCAGCGCCTACAGGAATGATGGGTATGCCGGGGATGATGGGCATGCCCGGGATGATGGGTGGAGGCAGTATGCCACCAATGGTGGGAACAATGAAGGGACCAATGGGTGGAGGAGGAACGCCAATGGGAGGGAATATGCCAGCAGGCGGTGGAGCCGCTATGGGTGGCAATATGCCAGCAGGCGGTGGTATGATGGGAGGAAGAACAAGATAAAGGAAAAGAGGTGATTTAGATGGCATTACAAAAATTGAGAAACATAAATATTGACTTCAGCGATAGAAGAACCCAGCTGATAGTAGGTGGAATCCTTGCTGTTGTCATTATAGCGATTGTGCTCCTCGTTTTCTTAAGGAAGCCCGCAGGTGGTGGTAGACCTCCAGTTCCGATGATGGGAATGATGGGGATGATGGGAGGGAATATGCCAGGCGGAGGTGGTGCGCCCACAGGAGGCATGCCAGGTATGGGTCCTATGGGTATGATGATGGGAATGGGAGGAAGTGCTCCAATGGGAGCAGGCGGTATGACAGGACAGGGTGAAACCCCCACACAAACGAGAAAAGTTCCCGCCGGACCTCCCAAAGAACCCTCCCGTGCCGACCCCTTTGAAATTCCCATCCCCAAGCAGCTCGTGGAGGAGATGAAAAGGGTAGACATCGTCCCTCCCCCCCGCCTCACTCCTCCCACCGCCCCTATGCCTACCACTGCCATAGTCCAAGTTCCATTCAGAAGAATGGCCGGTATAGCCATAGCTAAGGGCGTATATGCCCTCTTGGAGAGAACCAACGGGCAGATGATAATCGTAAGTCCCGGAGATGCTGTAGATGGTTTGACTGTGGAGAGGATAGAAGCCGACAAGGTGATATTGAAAAGCGAAGAAGGAGAGGAAGCAGTAGTTGAAATGAAGGGAGCGACAGCTGCAGCAGGAAGGACCGGGATGGGAGGGATGCCTGGAATGATGCCGGCGACAGGGATGATGCCGGGGACAGGGATGATGCCGGGGACAGGGATGATGCCGGGTATGCCAGGGATGATGCCGGGTATGCCAGGGATGGGGGGTACGCCCGGAATGATGCCAGGGTCGGGGATGCCAGGGATGCCCGGGCAGGGGCAAAGATTAATAAGGCAATGAAACAACATAGCTGGAAAATTCGTCTAAATATATGGAAAAAGATGTTGCTTACAAAATCAAATAAGAATAAAATTAAAAAGGAGGTGAAAATATAAATGCGTCTAACAAGAGTTGCCCTTGTTATGCTGTTTCTCTGTGCCACTGCGATGCTGGTCGCTCAGCAAAACATAGAGATCCAGCCCGACAACAAGGTCTCCTTGGAATTGAGGGATGTTCCCAGGCTCACCGCACTGGAGAACCTTCTGAAAGCAGCAGGCAAAGGAATTAACATAGATTCCTCCGCCCGCCGTTTCAATGACCTAATATCCCTCAGCTTGCAGAATGTAGATTTTGACCAAGCACTGAAAGCCATTCTGGGAGACTACCTCGTAGCTGAACCCATGGGGGAAAATAACTACACGATTAAGCAGCGGACCATCGCCCCAGGCTTCCAACAGTGGACCCAACCGTTCCAGTTCCCCCAAGGAGGGATGACAACAACAACCACCACCGCCACTACAACTCTCCCCTCCAATATCACCTACGATAAGATTAACCTCCAGTATGCGACCATCTACGATATCTTGACTGTTATATATGGTGGATATGGCTATGGTGGCTACGGTGGCTACGGTGGTTATGGTGGCTATGGTGGCTACGGTGGTTATGGCGGTTATGGTGGCTACGGTGGTTACGGCGGATATGGTGGTTACGGCGGATACGGAGGCTATGGTGGATATGGTGGCTATACAGGTGGTAGAGGTGGATACACCGGCGGCAGGGGTGGATACACCGGAGGCAGGGGCGGATACACTGGTGGTAGAGGCGGATACACTGGTGGTAGAAGCGGATACACTGGTGGTAGAGGCGGATATACCGGCGGCGGTTATAGCCGCAGATATTGATTTTTCCCTTGCCAAAATATCGGAAGCTCTTTAAGATAAAGTAAGCAGTTAATTCTCTCAGCGAAAGGGAGGGTGATTTTTATGCACTCTTTTCTGAAGCGGGGCGCCTTTATTTTAACAGCGCTCCTTATCTTTGTAGCCTTGCCGCTGCAGTTGCTGGCGAAAGAACAAACAACGCCCAACGAAGCGGGGCGGAACCTCGTTACCTTGGAGGTTCAAGATGCCGATCTCTGCGAAGTCGTTCGTATATTGATGAAGGAAAGCAAGACGAACATCATCATCGCCGACAGGGACAAAATAAACAAGAAGATAACGGCAACGCTCTACGATGTCCCTCTGGAAAAAGCGCTTCAGAATATCGTCCAAGCCAATGGACTTTACTGGTATAAGGAAGGAGATGTGTACGTGATAAGCGCAGAGCCTCGCCCCGAGCCGAAGGAAGAACAAACCACCCCAAAAGAAGTAGTTCAACCAACTCCTCCACCTGAAACTCCCACTACTCCCCAAGCTCCCACCCGAATTGAGTCGGAAAAGTTTGTCCTAAAATATGCTCATCCTAGGGATATCGCTGCCCTATTAGGGGCTACTACTGCTCGTCGCCCATTTGCTTTCTTCCAGGGCGCGGAAAGGAAAGGGAGAGGTCCTCTCGCTCCCAGCTTTGGACGCTCTAAGGAGGAAACAGAAAGTTCCCCTATTCAGGGAGGGTTTGCCCAGTTTGGTGGACGAGGTATGGGTGGCTTTGCTGGTGGCATCGGCGGAGTTAGGGGCGGTATCGGCGGCTTTGGAGGTGGCATTGGCGGATTTCCCGGTGGGGTAGGAGTTGGAGGATATGCCCCCGGAATCGGTGGCGTTGGCGGTTATGCTCCCGGTATAGGTGGAGTTGGTGGAATAGGAGGTTATGGAGGATATGGTTATGGTCTTATGTCTTTTGTCCCCGGCGTTTACAACATCATCCCCTATGAGCCCGACAACGCCCTCATCGTTATCGGTACGCCCGAAGGAATAGAACAGTTCAAGAAGCTCCTCCAACTTCTGGATGTTCCCGTCCGGCAGGTGGAGATAACCGCTGAATTCGTTGAGATAAGCACCGATGTTACAAAGAGCTTGGGTATAGATTGGATGCTAACAAATAACGAGACAACAGTCACTGGACAAGGGATGTCCCCCGGAACAGGTTCAACCTTAGTTATAGGCTACACAACACCTCGCGTTAGAGCTCAGCTCGCTGCTCTAATGAAAGAGGGTAAAGCAAGATTGGTCAATGCCCCAAGAGTTACCACCTACAACAACTACCCAGCTTATATTTCCGTAACACAAGATATTCCCTATTGGTATCCAGAAACAACCCTAACTCAATTCGGTGGAACACAAACAACATGGGTTCCCGATATGATAAGCGTGGGAACCACTTTGACAGTGACCCCAACAATAAACGGCGACGGCTCAGTTACTTGTTATATTACGCCGAGCGTCTCCGATGTTGTGGGCTTCGTTACCGGTCCCACTGGAAGCCTACCTCAAACGAGCACAAGGGATATGGATACGATAGCAAGAGTAATGAGCGGAGAAACTTTGGTTATCGGTGGTCTAGTGCGCAAGAACATAAGCACTCAGAATGTAAAGGTTCCCTTCCTCTCGGATTTGCCACTCATCGGAGGTTTGTTTAAGGGACAAACGCAGACAACGACCGAGAGCGAGCTCTTGATATTCCTCACACCGCGCATCTTGGAGGAACCCAGTAGGACTGTTGGAGCAGTTGTAACTCCTTCTACAGGAGGTGCAGCCGGAGGAGCGCCCACCCCTTAAGAGGTAGGTAGGTAGCTAAGCAAAGTAATAATAAAAAGGAGGGGCGACCCAATAGTCGCCCCTCCTTTTTATTATCACTTGCTTTTATACTAATTTCATGAGCTCTTCAAGAAATTCCTCTATCGCCCTCGGGAAAGCTATACTCTTTATCGCATTTCCTTTAACAAACAACACTGCTCCTGTCTTCCCAAATGCCAATCCTATATCCGCGTCCCTTGCTTCCCCTGGTCCATTTACCTCACATCCCATAACCGCGACCTTTATGGGGCGCGGAGGAAGTGCCCTTAATTTCTCCTTTACCCTCTCCGCTATCTCTATTAAAGGCACAGAGCACCTAGCGCACATAGGACAGGAAACTATTATATATCCCCTCTTCCTTACATTTAAACTGCTCAATATCTCCCAAGCTACCTCTACTTCCTTCACCCCGTCAGCCGTTAAAGATACCCTAATAGTGTCCCCAATTCCCTTGCTCAAAAGAATACCCAAGCCCACTGCAGACCTTATAGCCCCTTCTGGCATAGGTCCCGCTTCAGTTATACCTATGTGCAAGGGATAATCCCTTAATTGAGAAAATCGCTCATAAGCTGAAACAGTTGTGGGAATGTCAAATGCCTTTAAGGAGACAACTATATCCTGAAATCCTTCTTCCTCAAGTATTTCTACCTCCCTAATCGCTGACTCCACCATAGCTTCTGGAATTGAGCCTTTATATTTTATCAAAATATCCTTGGGAAGCGAGCCTGCATTGACACCAATGCGAATCGGGACTCCCCTATCCTTTGCCGCTTTTACTATCTCTCTTACACCCTCCTTACTTCCAATTGTCCCCGGATTTATCCTTATCTTGTCCGCTCCCTTCTCCAAAGCTATCAATGCGAGACGCCAATTGAAATGGATATCAGCCACTAAAGGAATGGAAATTTTTTCCTTAATTTCTTCAATTGCCTCGGCTGATTCCTCATCCGGCACAGCCACCCTCACTATTTCACAGCCTGCCATTTCAAACCTCTTTATCTCTTCAACTACCTTACTAACATCCTTGGTGGGGGAACGAGTCATAGATTGCACCGCTATGGGGTTCCCACCGCCAATTTTTATATTCCCTATTCTAACTTCCCTCGTCATCTTTATTTAAGAGAGCGCCCCACTTTCTCCAAGACCTCTCTATCCACATTGCCAGTGAGGAAAACGCTGTATCCCTGTATGTTGAGAAAAACGATTTCGGGCTGGGAAGGGATAGGAGCATTTAGATGTCTACGTGGACTGAACGTTTCCATAATTGTTATTGGGTTCAATCCATCTGTTAAATGGATAATAACTCCTTTCCACCTTCTGTCCATGAAAGGTCTTTTGTGGAGGATTTTGTAGCCGGGAGGGATATAAGTGGGAAGAAGCGGGCGAAAGTGAAGAAGCTTTTCCATTTCTTCAAGCGAATAGTTTCTTGACTCTGTCCTAAAGCCTGGAACCTCGAACTCTTCCTCTTTTAAAGACGGATTGAGCTGAAGTGAAACCAGCGATATGGAGAATAAAAGCTTGCCAGAAGGAGAATAGCGCTCTGTTTTAAGACGAATTCCCGTTGCCTTATCTACCCAAAGTTTGTAGTATCCCCCTTTTACATAGGCGGGTTTAACGAGAAAAACGCTCGCCTTCCTTCCAATCACCTTCTCCTCGCCCAGCTGACTAACTCTGGCGCTCTTTGAGAGAAGGTCCAAGTGAATATCCCATAAATCTCTTGCCGGAACGAAGCGGGGGAATGACATCCTCCCTCTCTTAGGAGGGATAAGCGCTCCCCCTTCTTCCCCCCATACAATGACATAGCCCGAAAAAGGTCGCGGTGAGAGGAACTCCAACCTCGTCTTACCCGAAGGGGCTTGCTTAATGATAGCTTCAAATTTAAGATAACCCTTTGGTGTATATACAAGCTGTATTTGTCTACCCATATAGCTCGCCTTCTTTCCCTTCCCAAAATATTCACGTAGAAGGGAGAAAGAATCTATGGGCAACGAGACAATTGCAAAAGCAAGCGCGATGATAATAAGGAGAATCTTCCTCATTCTTGACCCGAAATAAGAAGCATCTTTACCGCTGAATCAGCGGAAATCAATGGATTTTGGAGTGTATATATAAAGTGCTCCTTCCGATAACTCCTCAGCAACTCGTTCTCATCGGGTTTATTATGAAACACGGATATCAAAGCTAAAGCGATGAGAACCAAAGGAAGTAAAAAGAGAGCAAATCTCCTTTTGAAAAGGAAAATGGTGCGAGGTCTAAGACCTGCCTTGCTTCTCTCTATGCGATACATAACAGCCTCGTTGAAATTGGGGCTCAATTCGGGAGTTGGTAGAGAAGATGTTAACTCCTTAATCTTTTTAACTTGCTTATAAAAGCTCATACAATGAGGACAAGTGGAAAGATGCAAGAGCAAGGCTTCTCTCTTTCTGCCACTTAGCCTGCCATCTAATAGCTCTGAACAAAGGAATTTGGCTTTCTTACATTTCATTCTTTCTCATCTCCCAAGAATGATGAGAGTCTCTCTCGCAGTATTTGTCGGGCATAAAAAAGGCGAGATTTAACTGTTCCCAGAGGGCAATTTATCATTTTTGCAATCTCCTCATATGAAAAACCCTGTAAATCTCGCAATATGATAACCTCTCTTAGCTCACTTGGTAATAAAGCGATTTCCGTCCTCAACCTCGCTAAGAGCTCGCTATCATCGTCCGAGGGGTCCACATTATCTCCTTTTGTTTCTGCATGAGTATCATCACCTTCGGCATATGAATCAAATGAGAGAGTTGGATTTCGCTTCGCCGCTCTCTTGTTATCCCTAATCAAATTGAGAGCTATCCTAAAAAGCCAGGTTCTAAAAAGAGCATTATCTTTTAATTGAGAAAGGGAAATATAAGCCCTCACGAATGCTTCTTGGGCAATATCCTCTGCATCCTCCCTATTATGGAGGCAATGATAGACAAATCTGAATAAGGAAGCTCTATAGCGTTGGACCAAGATGTCAAACGCCTCCTTATCGCCGTCTTTGCTTCTTTGAACCAAAATCTCGTCTTTTTCCTCCGACAAATCCTTTTTCATAATTAATGACGATAAAAAAGAAAAATTGTTCAAAGATTTTGCTATGATTGAAGATTTTAACAAAAACCTATAAACTTGTCAAATTTATGTATAATCACATTGTAGATTGTGCTTATTGAAACGCCAAGGGCTTCCTTTGCCGAAATGCTACTCCTCATTCTCAAAAAACTCCATTACTACTAATTAAACTTATTTATATCTTCTGTATAATTCCACACCCTAAAAGCCCCCTTTATCCTCGTTGTCATTGCCACGCCTTCTGCTAAGCAGAAGGTGTGGCAATCTAGTATTTAATCGTAGCCGAAGGAATGAAATCGTTAGGCCTTCCTTCGTTGGATTCGCATCCATGGGTATAGATTTTTATATGAGCCATTTTGTTCTTCTCGTTATTTTAAATCACCCTATTTTTCAAAAACCTTTACCCATCCCAGCAATGACAAAGCCAGTATATCTCGCCTCGCTACGCTCGGCAGCCACTTTTAATGAAATCATTCAAAACGAGACCCACACAGGCACATAAAGGCAATTGCAACTTTCAAACCATCTTCTAAAATAGTATAATACAACTATTATTTAGAGAAGATTATGGCCAATGCAAAAATGAATGTTGAGCTCTTGGATTTCACCCGTGATGCCCTCGTAGTTATTTACTCAGCGGGCAGGCAATGTTATTCGGACCGCTTCGCTATTGAGCTCAGGGAGGAACCCGAGGAAAAGATGGCGGAATTCGTGAGAAAACTGATTAAATCAGGGCACGAAAGCCCGCTTGAACATGCAAAGTTCACTTTCGCTATTGAAGGCGTCTCAAGAGTCCTCACTCACCAACTCGTCCGCCATAGGATAGCTTCCTATTCCCAGCAAAGCCAAAGATATGTAAAGATGGACGATTTTGACTTCGTCATCCCTCCTTCAATTGAGGAAGATAAGGAAGCGAAAGAGGAATTTCTCCGTTTGATGGAGGAAATTAAAAAGGGATATAAGAAAATAAGGGAAAGGATAGAGAAGATAAAAGGCAAGGAAGCAGCCGAAGATGCCCGTTTCGTTTTACCCCAGGCTGTGGAGACGAAGATAGTGGTTACGATGAACTGCAGGGAGTTACTCCATTTCTTCAGAGAGAGATGTTGCGCGAGAGCTCAGTGGGAAATAAGGGAGTTGGCAAATAGAATGCTTGAAATTTGCAAAAAACATTTGCCAGCAGTGTTTGAGGACGCAGGAGCTAAATGCGAATACCTCGGCTATTGCCCGGAAGGAAAACACAGCTGCGGAAAGTATCCATTAAAAGAAGAAGTTTTGCGAAAAAGCCCCTACTGATTTATCACTACTACCTCGTGAATATTGGAAGTTTTCAGAATAAGTTTATTTCCCCGACGAGTGATGCTTCCCTTCGGTCCAATTACTTCAGCAGATGAGAAAGGAACGTTTATTTCTATTTCCGCATCGTAAGGCGAACAGAACTCCATTAAAGTCGGCAACACCCTTCTTCCCTCGGGGAAAGGATATGCCGCGGATGTTGGAGCGCCGCAGAAGCAGAGAAAATGTATTATAAAGCGATTCTTTTTCTCATCTTTGGTTAGGACAATCTCTATGTTTGGCTGAGTGCTAACAATTATCGGTGGTTTAGGATTGAGATAACGGATTATGCTTGCGATTAAATCGCGATGCTCTGGCATCCGATAATTTCCCACGAAAGCCGAATCGGGAGAGAAGGGAAGATAGACTATTTTCCCTTTTCCATATTCCCTAAATAGTATCGCCGGCCCTACAACCCTGCCAGCTGACATATGCTCCATCCAAGGGTTGTCCTGAGAGCGATAAGCTACGAGTAAATCGCCATATCCTTTAGCCTCAATGGGTTGAAAAATCGCTACTGGTGAATAATTCAGGATATTCACATCTTTGGGGACATCCTCAAGAGCTATCTCCTCTTTTACTCCTTTGGGGAAACGCACATAGTTATCTTTATGGACATCGTAAATTTCCGATAGCTTTGCCCCAATCAAATCCTCAAGGAGACATCTTCCCAGGGGATTGCCATATTTGTCGTAGCAGCCGGTTAAGCCAGTAGCTAAAATCTTACCACCTCGCTTCAAATACTCCTTGAAGAGAGAAACTTCTTCCTCGCTTAATATCGCCACATTTGGCAGATAAACAACGGGAAATTGAAAAAGTTTCTCCAGAGAGATATTTTCATCCATTATGAAAGCCATCGGAATATGGGCTTCCTTGAGCGCCTTGTGAGCGCCCATCACCGCTGAGAAATATTTAACCGGTTCCTCCCTTCCAAACCAATCCCTTGTCCTCAAAGAGAAGTAGATTCCTACCTCCGCTACCTCCTTATGTCCGAAAAACTCCTTCTTTTTCAATGCCTCAGCGAAAACCTCCCCTAACCTTTCATACACCAAGGGATTGAAGGTGCCATCATAGTAAGCTTTATCAACGATTGTACATAAAGCCCCGTGAGCGAGATAGGTCATAACCTCCCATTTCAATTCAGGGGTGGGGCGAACAGTGAAATCATGATAATCGTATACACCAACCCCTGTTACTCCCTGCGTTCTCCCATCTGAACGAGCCCCCTTCATGAAAAGTGCAAGAAAGCTCGGATTAGTATGCCCGAAGACAAAGGGCAATCCTTCAGCTGTCACGAAATCCCCATCCTCCGCCTTACCCACAGGCTTCTGGGCTGTCCACCAAGAGAAGGGAGGATACCCGTGATAATTGAAATCAATAGAAAGCTCAGGATGTCGTGAATGGACAAAGCGCTCAAGCTCCCTGCAAAAGCGCATATCGGATTCGTAGCGAAATTCCAAAACCTTTTCCCAATTCTCATCCCAACTAACTCCTTTCGGCATATCAATCCCGTATTCCTTCTTGAAAGCCTCCCTGCATTTATCGCACCAACATCCATAGGGCGGAGAGAATCCCCAATCCAACATATCTATATGGAACCCAGCAATATCATAGTTCATAAGTTCTTCAAGGATGGATTTTATGAACTCAATATATCCCGAATTGTAGCAGAGTCTTCCCGGAATATCGTTTCCCTCCCAATCCTTCATCCTCCATTCGGGATGCGCCAGCCAGGATGAGGTATCATACTGCACCTGCACATAAGCAATAACGGGAATAGAATGCTTCTTCGCCTCCTCTATTACCTCTTTCAACAAATCCCTCCCCTTCAATTGAGGACACTGGCGAGCTATTTTGGAGTTATAATATGCAAAGTTCTGGTCCTTCATAAATACAACTAAATACTCCGCCTTCGCTTTCAGGATATTCCGCACTATATCTTTTCCATTAGCCTTGCTCATATAGATGTCGTCTTTATCGTTTGCTCCCGTCGGACCGACCTCTATTCCCACGAGAAGCCGCTCATACCATGGCTTCTCTTCGGCGATAAGGAACCCTATGAAAAGAAGCAGTATTAAAGATATTCGCAGAAATTCCATTCTACTTCCCTCCTAAAATTTTGTAGACTTGAGAGTTTATCTCTCTTGCGGAGTTCACGAGCTCCCAATAGGGATAATCCACAACAGAGAGAAAACCTATATTGTAATTCTCGCCATCAAATCTTCCCGTCAAGGGTTCATCCACGAACTGGAACCAATGGCAACCAACAAAGGCAGGCAGCTTCCAGACGCTCCTCACATAATTCTGATACGCTTTCCCTCTCTCCTCCTGATTTTCAACAGCAACCAAACCAGTGTGAAACATTCCCCTATCAAGTGCGCCGAAATGGAATTCCCCGATTATACAGGGCTTGCCAAGATGATTAGTGAAGGACCACCATTCCTCGTTTACCTCCCTGCTGTATATGTTGAAGCTAACGACATCGCAGAATTCAGCCGATACTTTCACAACCTCCCACGGACGAGAGGCAAATCTACAGCCAAGATAAAGCTGGTTGGGAGCATATCTCTTAAGGGCATCTCTAACTACCTGGAAGTATTTCCTCGCGAAATGGGTAAGGAGCTCGCTTAAATCAGCTATACATTCCTGCGTCATCTGTGGAGGTAAATGCACAGGTTTCTCCAGGAATTCATCCCAGGATTCAACTTTTATATTCCAAGCTTTGTTTATCTTTTCTATATCTCCATATTTTTCCCTTAAAATTCGCGTGAATTCTCTCTTAGTGTAAAGCTTACCGTCGCTTGCTAATGCCCTGAGCACGAGTTGGTATCTTGAGCCCGGGTCACCTCCCCACCCTCCCCAAGGGAGCTCGTTATCAACGAAATAACCCAAACACCAAGGGTCATCACGCCATTCCCTTGTAGCGTTATCTATCACTCGCTCAACTGTCCTCTTAAACCTCTCATCAAAAACATCGGGCATGGGGAACCGAGCAAAATCGCCACCATAATGTATGGCTACAACATAGGGGATGCCCTGCTTAAATACCTCCGATGATGACCAATTGCCGATTGTGTTGAAACCCCAGGCGGGAAGACGCTTCTTAACCATCTCCCTCCATTTTTCCTGCCAATTATCTCCGTATTTTCGCTTCAAATTCATAGCGTAAAAATTTATCTTATCGTCTTGATAGAATTCCCTGAGGGGGTCTTCCGAGGAGGGAAGCCAGCTGAAGAGGTATTCCCTCCCCTTTATGGGTGAAACCTCCCAGTGCCCAACGCAATCAATCCCCAGTGAGAAGAATAGATGTCCCGTGGGAGTAACGAGCCACCAGCGTCCCTTGCCTTCTTTCAAATCCTTTGGGGGTTCTGTCTCTTTTCCCTCCTCAACATAGGCTGTTCTGAAAAAACCTGTCGCCTTCAACTGGGGACCATCCTTCCATCCGCCGAATTCGTCCCTATCGGGAAAAGATGGATGAGCTTTAAGCCATTTCTCCTCTTCCTCCAATTGTTTTTTGAAATCGACGTCCCTATGCACTTTCCCCTTCCAATCGCTTCCCGCATATTGACCATAGCGGTCAACTATTCCTTTCCAATTTTGGGGCGAAATAGGGACGAGCCGGATATTATCAAAAATCAAAGCCACCGGTTTTTCCGGTTGAGAGAGGAAAAACTGAAACGCCACTATATGGGACCAATCTAACTCGGGACCACTCACTCCCATCATTGAAGCGCCTGGGAGAATGGGCGGTCCACCCCTCATCCCAGGCGGAATCGCGGATTTAAGAGGCATAGCTATCGTCGTCTTGCTGTTTGGTTTCAACGAGATATATCCCGTTCGGCAATGATTTATCCCATCGGCAGAGAAATCGTCGTCAACCCTTATATGAAGGGCAATGGCTTGCTTCTGGGGATTCGTCACATCAACTACCAATCCTCCGAACCCGCTCCAATCGCCGCTTTGGAAAGCCTGACCAACTTTAAAGTAGATATTCGGCCAAGCCGAAGGAAGGAATTCAACCTTTAATGCATAGCGTCCATGCGTAGCGCCGACCGTCGTTCTTTCTATCTTGGTGCTGTTACACACTATCTTTTCCAATTCGCCCTTTTCCTCAAAAGAGCTGATGACAAAGGGCTGTAAGTTTGCAAACACAAACATTCCTACCAAAGCCAACATAATCTTTCACCTCTCCTTCTCGTTTTTCAAAACTTTATGTGTAATCCAAAGCCTTAAGCTCTCTTCTGTAATGAAAGTCGCAAGAACTATCAAAAGAAAAGTGATTATAGAAAGAACTATATCCCTTGCGGAGATGAACCTCATCAATTGGATTATCAGAGCGGAAATGGTGACCAAAAGCATAAATATAGCTGGCAAGAGGGTATAAAGGCTCTGTTTCCTTCTCAATAGAAGCCAGGTGGAAACGACAAGCAGTGCTATAGCTGCGACGAGTTGGTTTGACGCTCCGAAGACCTGCCAAAGCTTTTGCCACGGACCAAGGGCTAAGTAGGTAGCAAAACCTATTACAACCGCAGTATTTAGGTAGCTATTTTTCATAAATCTGAACGCACGGTACTGGGAAAGCCATTCTTCCCCTATATATCGAGCTATTCTCGTAGATGTATCAAGGGTTGTCACAATAAAAGTCTTCAACATAGTAATACCTATAAACATCCCCCAAGCGCCCAACAGTGGCTTGGTAACCTCTCCATAACCTTTCCCAAAAGCCACAATCCATTTCCCTTCCTTAATTAGTTCGGGATAAACCATATCCTTAGGACCTCCCCACCAATACAAACCACCACAAACGCAAATAACCGCAAGGAGCGAAAGAACACCTTCCGTTAGCATTGCTCCATAACCAATCTTTTTTGCATCCCTTTCGCTATTTAGTTGCTTTGCTGTCGTTCCACTTGCAACAAGAGCATGAAATCCCGATATGGCGCCACAAGCAATTGTGACAAACATCATAGGCCAAAGCGAACCTTGTGTGCTGTGAAAGCTGACAAAGGATGGGGTGCGCAAAACAGGATGAGTTATCAAAACTCCCATATAGCCTACCAAAAGCCCGAAGAAAAGGACGAAAACAGAGAGGTAGTCTCTGGGCTGGAGGATTATATTCACGGGCAAAAGGGAAGCGCTATAGGCATACAAAATCAAGAGCGTAAACAACCACCCCTGAAAGCTCCACTTTATAGGGAAAAACCAACCAAGGACTATAAAAGCGAAGAGGAGAGCTACACCTAAAATTGTAGCAACTATCGTATTTATTTCCCATTTATAAAGCATTAAACCGACAAGAATCGCGACCGGGATGATACCTAAAGTAGGAATGACTATCTGGGGAGTGGTCTCTAAAGTCTTGGACGCCGTGGCGGCGAAAACCGCTATCACCAAAACAAGGGAAAGCCAAAGAAAAAGAGAGAAAACCAGCTTCACACTTTTGCCCAGCACCTTCTCGGAAATATCACCGATAGAGCGAGAATCATTGCGAATGGAAACCATTAAATTGGAGAAGTCGTGCACGCCTCCGATGAAAATTGAGCCGAGCACAATCCATAGTATAGCTGGACCCCAACCCCAGATAGCACAGGCAATTGCTGGGCCAAGTATTGGTCCAGCCCCTGCAATTGAAGAGAAATGATGCCCAAAGAGGACAAACCAATTTTTCGCAGGTACATAATCTATTCCGTCATACTTATAGTGAGCTGGCGTTGGCTTTCGAGGGTCAACTTCAAATAACCTCTCTAACAATCCACCATAATAACGATAGCTCAATGCGAATATGATTATACAGAGCCCTGATAAAAAAATCCCTGACATTTTTTATCTCTTTTTTAAACCTATCTTCTCAAAAGGAATCGGCTTGAAGCCGATTTTCAAAGCAGGGGAATCGGGGCGGAGCCGAAAATCTCCATTTTCCATGTCAACAAATTTCGGGTCTACACCTACTAAATTGTCCTCAAAAGTAATGAAAGGGCGAGCAACCTCCTCCAAATCAAGCCACCTCCCTCCTACACAGATGTTCCTCCTCACGATGTTCCCCTTTGGTTTCTCCGGCTCATCTTCCAAAATGTTCACCAATTGAGGATATCGCTCCTTCCAAGGCGATTCCCTATAGGGAACCTTTGAGAGCCTCGGCTTTAATGTATCATCAACATGATATCTCATCCAACCCATCGCCCTTGCATCTATATGCACCGCTGGATTGCAGTCAATGAATATGTTGTTCTCAATTACATTGTCCCTCCCTCCACCTATGAACGCAGCATTCGTCACCCTTTGGAAAATATTCCCGAAGATAATCGTTCCGCAAAGGGCATCATCAAGATAAACTCCCACGCATCCCCTCCCCTCAAACCCATTTATATCTCTAAAAGAATTATACCTAATTATCGTTCCTCGCCAGGTCCAATCCCTTCCCGAATATATCGCACCCGCATCGTTTGATTCTAAACATACCCGATAAATCTCGTTGAATTCAATAATGTGGTCGTTGCCACTGAACCCGAAGGCTTGATGGGGCGCATCGTGAATTAAGTTGTGGCGAGCGATATTCCCAACCCCATTTAGGGATATAGCGGGATTGTACATCCTATGCCAGCGAGCGTAATTGTGGATGTGATTGTTCTCCGCTAAATGCCTCGCCGGCGTAAGAGTCCTCCTATCACCGCCATTCAAGGATATCCCACCGCGTCCAGTCTCATATATCTCGCAATTCATCACCCTGTTCTCCTTCCCTCCATTTATGACCACCGCCCAGCCGAAAACATTGCGAATAAGACAATCGGTGATTTCAACATTCTCCCCTCCTTCAATCCTTATTGCGTCCCCCCTTGCCACCTCAAAAGTCAACCCCTTGAATGTGACATTTGAAACATCCTTCATCTCCACAAGGTTAGGTATCAAGGAGACAAAAGCCTTTCCCTTATCCAAGGGCGAGGGCGGATAGAAATAAAGAATGCCCGTCTCTCTATCAAGATACCATTCTCCAGGAGAATCAATTTCGCATAGAAGATTGTATCCGTAGAACCACTGCCCCTTACGATACCCGTAGTGGTGATAGGGAGGCTCAACCTCTATCGTCTTATTTTGGGGGTCAATTGACTTCACCCTGTGCCTTTGGTCAGACCAATCAAAATACCAATACCCCTCCAACCAAACATCCTTCTCATCAGTCCATCTGCTCACCCTCTCATCTTCATAATGGAACTTCCCCTGGGAAACGACATCCCCAACATAAATGAAGCCCTCGTTCGGATAGCGAGCCAGGGTCATCGGCTTATCGTTGAAGAAGAGCTCCGATCCTCCTCCTGCGGGAGAAGCAAAATCGGCTATCCCTATCTCTTTCAGGTCCGCCTGATATACCTTACCTCTTACATTTTCCTGAAGACGGGAGAGTATTTTCTCGTCTTTTACTAATGTCCAATTCTTTATCTCCCTTCCTCCCACTATCCTCACGTTTTCTCCCCTATAAGCTTGATAAATGATGGGTGCTTTAGCGCTTCCCGAATCCTCACCCGTTAGTTGGAAGGGATGGGAAAGGATGTAGGTTCCCTTGCGAAGATAAACTATCACTCCCTTTTGGGGTAGACGGTTCTGCCTCTTCAATTTCCTTATCTCGTCCCTTGCCCTCTCAAGCGTGGCGAAAGGTCCATCGGTTTTCCTCGCATTTGGAGCGGAAATCTTGCCCGACCAGGCATCGTTGCCGGATGGCGATACATAGAGGGCTAAATAGCCCTTTGCCTGAGACAACGCATCGCCTTCAGAAGCGATAAAAAGAACAAGGATAAATGTCAATGGGAGAAAAGAGGATATCTTCATCTCTCTCACCGCCTTTTTTCTAAATTATCCGACACTATCAAGAGAAGTCAACGAGAATTTAGGAATTATCATGTTTTTAATTTATTAATTCCTTTTCAAATATCGCTTTTTGCTCATTTAAGGCGAGTGTATCCTTTATCGTGAAAATCGTTGTCAACTAAATCCATTAATCTTAATATATGGCAAAGGAGGTTGATAGTTATGAAAGACAGATATCGCTTGGAAATTCCTCATAGATGGTGGGAAGGAGGTCCTTTGCAGATTATAGAGCTTGAGGAAGGCTACCATTTTGGGAAAAAGATGCAATTGCTTAGGGAATTGGGAGCAGATGCTGAACATCTTACCCGCTTCGCTGACCCCACAATCTTCCCCGGAGTAGCCTTTATTGATGACCGTGAACTTTTCCCGGGAGAAAAAGTGACCCTTGATACCTTGAAAGATTATCTCTCGGAAGCACATGTCCATGGCATAAGGGTTATCATTTATTATAATGTTCACGATGTGGAGCTCACCTATGCGAGAAAGCACCCGGAATGGCAACAGATTAAGGAAGACGGCAATCCTATTGAGGATGTCTACGGCGTGGATTCGTCTTTCTGTGTAAATAGCGGTTGGAGAGAAGAAGTATTTCATGCCCTTAGAATCCTCTCCTCCTACGAAATTGATGGCGTATTTTTTGATGGACCTATATTCTTCGCCAATACCTGTTATTGTGAGAACTGTAGGAGGCTTTTCAAGGAGAAATATGGAAAGGAGATTCCCTCCAAAACCCATTTAACCTCGTCCCGAGAAGAGCAAAGTTGGAAAGAGCTAATTGAGTTTCAAACTGATAGCATCGCGAGATTCTTGCGAGATAGCAACGAAATCCTGAAGAAGATAAATCCCAAAATCCTCCTCTATATGAACGGCAATCCCCTCGCCCCCACTTGGGCAACAGGTAGAGACAATCGGAAGATTATAAAGGAAACGGATATCCTTGGAGCGGAAGGCGGTTTTCTCTATGGTGGATTGGAGGAGCCAATCTACAAACCAGGAGCTACCGCAAAGCTCTTGGAGACACAAGCCGAAGGCAAACCCACCGTCATCTTTGATGCAGCCAAGCAAGGTCCTTGGGCTTTCTCAATGCTCCCTCCCGGCGAGATAAGCCTACTTTACAGCCAAACCATATCTCACGGCGCCCAGGTTTGGCTCGCCATTTGTAGCGACCCACTAAAGCATCCCGAAGAAATAGCGGTCATCAAAAAGTTCAACAAATTGATAGAGGATAATCCAGAGCCATTCTACGCAACGAAATCCTTAGCCCGCATAGCCTTAGTATGGCCCCAAAGGTCAAACGATTATTACACAGGCTCATATGTCCCACTTACCGATTTCACGAAGGAAGCCAAGCCGATGAAAGCCGGCGACCTATGGAAAGAGTTCTTCGGCTTTTACGACGGATTATGCAGAAACCATTTCCCCTTCGATGTCATAGACGAAGAGGCTATCCGCGATCTGAACTCCTCCCAATACGACCTCATCATACTTCCCAATGTTACTTCTCTTAATGAAGAGGAAATAAACTCTATCAAGGAATTTGTTGAAAATGGAGGAAATATCATCTCGTCCTTTGAGACATCACTATACGACTACGGGATGAAGATGAAAAGCTTCGCTTTGAAAGATGTCTTCGGTGTAAAGGATGTGGGCGAGGTTTTCGGTCCGCTCAGGTGGGATTATGTAGTCCCTACAAATGAAAATCACTTTTCTTTGAAAGATATTGAGCAGGATTTCATATTCGCTCCCCTTTATGGCTTAAAAGTTGAAACGATAGCCAAACCAATCCTTTTCTTTTGCTCCCCCTTGCCAGGTTGCTATGCCGGTAGACCGAGACCATCCCCCTACCCTTTCTTAATTGAAAACAGATATGGCAAAGGCACATCGTTATACATCGCTGGGACATTTGGGGAATCCCTGTTTTCATTTCGCTTCCCTGAGTATTACAAAATCCTCAAAAATATCGTCTCAAAACTAAGCAAAAATATTATCGTATTGGAGAACGCCCCCTCCTCTTTGGAAATCTCATTAAGAGGCAAAGACAATCGCCTCTATCTCCATCTTATAAATTTCACCTCCGAGATGAAAAGACCCATCCAAAGAATTCTCCCCTGTTATGATATTGAAATCAAGCTCAGAATAGAGAGAGAAATAAAGAGAATTCGCTCCCTTGTAGGGCATAATGATTTGCCCTTTAAAATGAAAGATGGCGAGATAGTTTTCTCGGTTCCCAAAATAGAGGATTATGATTTAATAGAAATGGAGGGGTAACGAAATAAAGATGAAAAACTTCGCCTTTCCTCGCCAAGTGAAAAACTTGCTTATTCCTTTCTTATGTGATTTGCTTCTTGCCCAACCGTTTAATGTTGACTACCCAATCGGCTTCGTCTCCCACTACCCGCTTATCGTTCATCAGGATGAACAAATCCCCCGCATTGGTGCCAATGTCTGCATAGTGAGAGCCCCCTGGGCATTGATAGAACCAGAGGAGGATAAATGGGATTTCTCGCTCCTTGACAGACAGCTTGAATGGGCTAAGGAAACGGGAATAAAACTCGTCTATCTGATGGAAGCTGGGCCAGCCCATGCGGCCGGTGTCCGCTGGCTTGTGGAAAAGCTGAAAAGTCAAGGGGAAACCATGTGTTCAGCTAAAGGAGATATAATAGATGACCCTTCATATCAATCGGAAACTTACCGCTCATATCTTTCCCGCTTCATACGCAACACGATTGGCTATCTCTCCCATCACAAATACGCTGAATACATTTACGGCTACAGCAACGGCTGCGAATGGTGGCATCCCATTCTTTATTCTTATTCCAAGTGCGACAAAAATGGCTTCAGAGAATGGTTGAGGAATAAATATCCTTCCCTGAAAGCGCTAAACGACAGCTGGGGTACTGGATTTAAAGACTGGCAGGAAATCCAACCACCAACTCTCTATCCTCTTGGAGTTGGAAGAGAGCCACAGGGGTGTTTTATGCCCGCCAGCGCCTACAGCGACATTTGCTGGGCAACAAATGAGGAGAGCCATATAAATGTCAAACCAGGCGAAAAGCTAACTTTCTATCTTGAATTGAGTACGGAAAACTTGATAGGAGAAGTTTTCCTTGAAGTGGCTTGGCTTTCAAAGGATAACCCTAAACCCTTTAAGTCCGATTGGAGCCCTCCTTTCATCCAATCCAACGGCAGAGGAATTATTAAATTCAGTTTGACCGTTCCTTCCTCCTCCGCTAAAGCCTGGCTCCTAATGAAGTTAATGGGAACGGGAAAGGTAGTTTTTCAATCCATTCGCATATTTGACGAAGAAGGGAACGACGTTGCCCCCAACCCCTTTCTTGACCCTGCATTGGGTAAATGGGTCTTCATAGCTTGGTCAGTTGAGCAGAGTGAAAACCTTTCCCATCAATGGAAATCGCGAGGGGAAATGAGCATCACCTACCAACCAAAGATTTCCCTTGAAGGAAACCCCGAATTTCCACTTGCTATGATAGATGACTGGTTCAACTATCGTTTTGAGAACTTCGCCCAATTCATAGATTGGATGGCGGAGGAATGCCAAATAGCAGACCCGAATCGCCCTGTGCTAAGTTATCTTACCTTCGCTTTCGCAAATCCCTTTGAGTGGGATTACGCCCAAGATGTCGCTATAGCGCTTGATTATTGGGTTGAGAACGCGAAACATCAAACAATTCTGGGAATGCAGATAAATTCAGCCGAAGGAGATTTTGATTCCCTTACAGCGGCGATTGACTCCGTCCGCCGCTACGGAAAGCCAATTTGGGCTATTGACCTTCTTGACTTTACGAAAGGGACATATTTGGGGGAAGATGGTTTGACAAGAACCTCCCTCTCCGTTCTTCAACATTCTGGCTCCGAAAGCGGAATCCAATATTACTGCTGGTATGGAACACCTGATTACAATTATTCAGAGCTTGGCATAGATTCGTTGAAAAGGATGATTGACAGAGTGAAAAAGACCGCCTCGCTTCTTAAGGGTTTCAAACCGATATGCGAGGTAGCTCTCGTTCAGCCGAGAATGCCGCTCTACCCCTATCTCCCTCAACCACCAAACGACTACGCCGATTTTATGGGATGGTATAAGCTGCTCGTGAGGGCTGGAATCTGCCCAGATATCTATACAATTCACGCCTTGGAAAAGGCTGATTTGTCCTTATATAAAGCAGTCATAATTCCCGACTGCGCCTATATAACATATAAAGCCCTTGAGGCTTTAAGAAAAGCCTCACTGGCGGGGGTTAAATTGATTAGCTCCGGAAGATTTGCCCTCTACGATATGACTGGAAGAAAAATTGAACCAAGTTCTTTGCCCAAACTAAGCCATCGTTTTGAGGAATCCATCGGTAGGGAAAGCTTGGGTGAGGTTTTCAGATTGAAAGATAAAGGGAACACACCTCCCCGCCTCATCTGCACACAGAGCTTTCCCTCCGTTCCGCTGCCCAAGCTTGATAAATTGTTGAAAATCCTGAAAAATTCCGGGGTTAATGTCCTTTGCCACCCTATGAAAGATGCACAATTAACCCTCGTGCCCTTCAAAAAGAACGAACACTCAATCGTTTTCGCCCTCCCCCAATTTGATTGGACTGGGGAGGTATCCATTGAGGGAAGATATTTTAGAATTGACAAGCTTGGCTCTCTCCTTAATATCCGCCAGGAAAGGAAGTGAGTGAATATGTTTAAAAATTGGTTAGAGCCGGTCATTCCCCAACCTCTTACTGAGGCGTTAGCTGAAGGTTTTGGATGGCAAATCATAGGTTATGATGGAGTGCCTATCTATTGGGAATTGCTGACCGAGAATAGAGATGGAAATAGATGGAATATCAGCTTCAAAGGGAAGGGAAACTGGGATTATCTCTCTGCCCAAATGGATATCAACTTGAATGCTGATTACAATTCTGCGGTTATATACATTGCCCTGCGAAATAACGCCGATTTCCCCTCCCCACCAATTTCCGCAATTCAACCCCTTTTCCTCCATTGGTCCAATCCAAAGCATCCCGTGTATCTTCGCTACATGGGTGGAGGTCTGACCTACGGCTTCTACCCCTCACCCGCTTTCAAGGAACACACTTTTCAACTTCTCAATTTTGCAAGCGAGCCCATGATGATTGAATCAGGACCAGCTGGTCGCTCTTCAAACAAATACCTCCCATTTTTAGCCCTTGCGATGAATGAAGCAGGCTTGATTACCGCTATGGAATGGTCAGGTCTCTGGTATATGGGCTTGACTTACCCCTTTGTCTCTCTCATCGTGGGCATACCTGTATCTGGGCTCGTATTGAAGGGAAGGGAAACGCTTACCCTACCCCCCTTGCACATCGTCTTCTTCTCCGGCGATTTTGATGAAGCAGGCAACGCCTTCCGCAGATACCTTTATAAATTCCATTGCCCTAAATTGAACGGCAATCCACCCATACCACCGGTAAGCTATGACCACTGGTTCGGCATACATTGTGATTTTGATGAGGAGCTTCTGAAAAAGCAAGCTGACCGCTGTGCCGAGTTGGGCATAGAATATTTTGTATTGGACGCCGGCTGGTATGCGGGATGTGGTCCGGGAGGCGAATTCAGCAGAGGTGTAGGAAATTGGCTCAGGATAGATGATAAAAAATTCCCCTCGGGAATAGAGAGTTTAGCGGAATATGTTCGTTCCAAGGGAATGAAATTTGGTATGTGGTTTGAGGTAGAAAGAGCTCATAGGGAAAGCGATATGGTGAGGGAACATCCAGATTGGTTCATAGATATCGGCGAGGAGTATCTTCATTTAAATCTCTCAAAAAAGGAAACACAGGATGGGGTAATTGAGATAATAAGCCAATGGGTGAGGAAACTTGGTTTAAAATGGATTCGTTACGATTACAACATCGGACCTAAACCCTTCTGGGAACATATTGATAAGACGGGAAAGATACAATTCAAGTATGTCCAAGGACTCTATCGGGTCTTGGACGAACTTATGAAAAGGCATCCTGACCTCCTCATTGAATGCTGTGCCTCGGGAGGAAGACGGATAGATTTGGGGACTCTCAAGAGAGCTCATACAATCTGGATTTCCGACCATACTGAGGACCCACATATCTGCAGATTTATGCAGAGCGGAGGCAATAGATTTCTGCCTGCAAACCTTCTGAATAGCGCCGTTCCCAATTCTCTCGGCAGTAAAGAAGGGAAAAGGGCGATTGATTTCCTCTCCAGAATGGTAGGTGCCTTTTCAATAGATGGAGATGTCGCATCTTGGAGCAAAGAACAAAGCTCAGAAATCAAGAAGTTGATAGAGATATACAAAAGGATTCGCCACCTCTTGGTTCAGGATTTCCATCCCTTAACCCCTCAACCCGCTAACCCAAAAGAAGGCGAGGTCATCAGCTTCGTCTCCGAAGATAAAAAGGAATGCGTCATCTTCGCCTTCCGTATGCCCAACGAACCGATACAGCGAAGGGTTAAATTGAGAGGAATTATTCCGAATGAGGATTATTATGTAAGGGATTTGCTTAATCCCGGAAAGCCCATTGAGCTCATTAATGGCAGAACTTTGATGAGAGATGGCCTTGAATTGGACCTAACCTTGGATTGCGCTCTCTATTATTTATCAATGACAAGAGGTGATTTTTAAATGAAATGCCTCATTCTCTCATCCAAAGGAATTAATTTGTTTTATATCTCTTTCCTCTTGATGTCCTCCTTATCCTTTTCAGAAAGACCAAAACTCAAGGCGAGCGATGTTGTCTTTATGTATTTCCCAAAGGACCCAAGCCTATACGATGTCTATTCGGGCACGGTTGTGGGCTGGGCGGGCAGAGCGCGCTCTAAAAACGAAAGAGATGTCGCTTGGTTTAGGAAGGTCGTAGAGGAAGCTCATCGTAGGGGTTTGCTTTACTGCGGGAGCGTTGATTTCGTCGTCGCTTTCGGCGGCTTCATAGATTTTTACCCAGATAATTTTATGGATTCGGTCTGCAGGGACTTGGATAGGAACCCGATAACTGTCCCCTGGCTTTGGGACCATAAGCATAAGGGACATCCTGCCTACTGGTTCTGCACTAACAGCCCCGACTATCAGAGATATCTAAAGGACCAAGTGGAAAGGGCTTGCCTAGCCCCCATTGACGGCTTACATATTGACGATTGGCGCGGCACAGCCGCTTGTTCCGCCTGGTTTGGCGGCTGCTTCTGTAAACATTGTAAAGAATCCTTCCGCCTATGGCTGAAGAAGCGATTCTCAAAAGAGGAATTAAAATCAATGGGAATAGATGATATTGACAACTTTGATATCCAATCGTTTCTAAAAAGCAAAGGGGTAACCGCTGAGAGTTGGCGAAAACAAAGGTCTCAATTGCCTTTGGGCGAGTTGTATCAGAAATTTCAAACTGAGAAGATGTTGGAAGTCGTGAAATCTATATTTGAATACGCGGAAAAGTTGAGAGGTAAACCCCTTCTACGCAGCGTTAATTCAAGCGCATCGTCACCGGAAGCACTTGTCGTCGCCCCCTTAATTGATTTCTTCTGCGGAGAAATGGAACATCACGCAAGCAGTTGTAAGGTTCCAATTGAACCGGCTTTTGTCTTCCGCCTTGTAGAGGGGTTGGGCAAAAGACAATCGGCAACCGCCGGTGGCTATGATTGGGCTTGGGTAGCGGAAAATAATAAACCAGGTCTTGTGAGAACCTGGATTGCTCAAGCTTATGCTTTCGGCAGCCTCTTTATGGTGCCTCATAATCAATGGTGCTATACCCAGGAAAAAGGTACCCATTGGTGGGAGGGCAAGCCATCCGACTTCGCCTTTCTCTACAAGTTCGTTCGCCAAAATGCCAAGTTGTTTGACGATTATAAATCCCTTTCGGACATCGCCTTAGTTTACACGACAGATAATTTCAACGATATCCAAAAAGTGGGAATGGAACTTCTGAAAGAAAATATCCCCTTCAGCATCCTATGCGCTGAACCAAGCCTGGGAATGGAAATCAACAAGAGAGAGGTCGCGCAATACGAGCTTTTAATATTTGGTAAGAATTCCCTGCCAGATAAAGTTAAGAAACAGTTAAGTTCCTTCAAGGGTAACGCAATTCTATGGAATGGGATAGAGGGCTTGCCAAAAACCTTCCGAGAGGAAATAAAGGTATCGGGAAGTGACAAAGTGAGGGTTTCCCTCCGCTATAAACCAAAAGAGGCGAACGCTCCCGTTGTTTGCCATATCCTAAATCAGGATTATCATTTGGAGGAAGACGATGTGCGTCCAGCAGATGTTGAGATATCAATAAGCCTAAAATTGCTCTCAAAAGCCCTCAAGAAAACGCCGAAGGAAGCGATGGTTTATATCCCCGGGCGTCCAGCGGAGAAAATCAATTTAAATATAGGGGAAGACAAAGTGAGCTTTAAAATTGATGGATTAGGGCTTTGGGCGATAGTCTCGTTAAAATAAATGAATGACCCTCGGTCTTGAAGCATGAATAAATCTAAAATTGAATTTGGCTTTTCTAATTCAACAACAAAACCTGACCTCCAATTATCTTGAATAAATTTCCGAATTTATCTAAAATCAAACTTGGAGGTGTCAAATAATGAAACTCTCTCGCCTCTTTTACAGGCTCGCCAGAATGGCGAACGATTTTGAAGCCTTGCGCTCTGGGGACCCATCAAGAATCGCCCGCAGGGGAATTAACAAAATCATCGGCAGGACGATTGGAAGAAATATTTATTTGAAAGGGAGCGGAGGAAGAAGGAAGAAGAGAATATTTTGATTTTTTCTAAAAAATTTAAATTCTGCTAAGGGGTGATTTTTGTGACGAAAGATTATGTTATTTTATTCTTTTTTATTCTCGTTTTTCTTCCCCTAAATCTATATCCCGCTGATTTCCTAATCGTAAAAGAGGGAAAGCCAATGGCTACTATCGTCGTTCCGAGAGAGATGAATCATTCCACCGCCTTCGCCGTATGGGACTTCCGCTATCATATCCAGAAAATCACCGGCGCCCTCCTCCCTATAGCTTTTGAAGACGAGAATGTAAAGGGAAATAAGATTTACATAGGGGAAAGCAAAGCCACGAGGAAGCTGGGGATAAAATCTGAGAACCTCAAGGAGCAGGAATATATAATCCGCTTCTACCCCGATTCTATCGTTTTATTGGGTAAGGACGAAAAAATTCCATTCTCCGATAACATCCGCATCTTCGGAGATATCAGCTGGGATGAGGGCAAATTCGGGAAGGCTCTCTCCTTCTCTTCCAAGGGAACGCTCTGTATTGACGATTTCAATTTCAACGATGAGGAGGGTTCGTTTGAAGTTTGGGTCTACTTGGAGGAGAAACCACAGGAAGCGGGTGAAGGAACCATCATCCGTCTGGATGGGGCAAATCCTTGGACTTATCACATCATAGGCAGATGGGAGCAGAATCGCATCCGCTATATAACCTATGATGGCGAAAATGGGCACTGCATCTTTTCCTCTGAACTGCCTCCCGGTTGGCACCACATATTAGCCACCTATAGCGCTTCTCAGAACAAAATGGAGCTTTTCATTGATGGTCAAAGCCAGGGGACAGCTGATTATAAGAAAACAACCTGCAATGGCGCAACCCTCCTCATAGGCGGACTGCCTGATGTTAGCCAGAATAGAGTCGGCAACGCCTTTTCCGGCAGAATAGACGAAGTTCGTATCTCCAATATAGCCAGAAGCCCCTCCCTACCCGATAAACCTTATCAAGCCGATGTCAACACTCTCCTCCTTCTCCATTTAGACGAAGGGAAAGGATTGCCCAAGGACGCAAGGGGAATTCGCCTGGAGCGTCCTGTCAACCCGCCCGATATGTTTACCGACCAGGGAACATCCTACGCGGTCCACGATTTCTTTGAACGCTTCTGCGATGTCCGCTGGTATGGACCCAAGGAGGACATGATTTATTATCCTCAAAAGAAGACTCTTGCGGTCAAACCCCAGAACATCCAGAGAAGACCGACATTTCTCTATCGTGGGTTATGGCCTCCCTTTGCCTTCGGTATCGTCCAGACCCTCTGGGACAACCCAAGCCAAAGGGAAATGAACCTATTCTGGGCAAGACACAAGGTCGGCGGAGAGAAATATGCCTGCAATCATTCCTTCTACGGCTTCTACGACCGCTTCCTAAAAACCCATCCGGAGTTCTTCGCAAAGGGCTACGAGGGGCAACCACCTCAGATGTGCTACTCCCATCCCGGCTTCATAGCTCAGGTGGTTCAGGACGCAAGAGATTTCTTTGATGGGAAGGGCACTCATCCCGGCGCCTTTGCGGCAGGGGATTATTTCGCCCTCGTCCCAATGGACAACAATTTATGGTGTAAATGCGAGGAATGCCAGAGTCAACTTGACCCCGAGAGGAGAAACGCCTTCTTCTCAAATGGATACGCCAGCGATTACTGGTTCAATTTCGTAAATAAAGTGGCGGGAGAGATAGCGAAATCTCATCCCAAAAAGTTCATCGCCACCCTCGCCTATTGGGAATATGCATATCATCCCCAGAGAGTCAAGCTCCTGCCGAATATATCCGTTCAAATGTGCCTCCACATTCGGAACTTCTGGGCCCCGGCTATGAGAGATAACGATTTGAATCTATATAAGGAATGGATAGCTAAGGAGAAGGGGAGAAGATTTTACCTGTGGCTCTATTATTGCTTCCCCGAGGAGATAGCTATGAACGGCGGGTTCCATTGCTTCCCGGGCTTCTTCGCTCACACCGCAAGCAAATATTACAAGATGTTCGCTAAGGATGGAATAAGGGGAGTATTCCTGAACGGCTTGGGCGAGCAAGTTGACACCTATGTAACCCTCAAACTCCTTGATGACCCAAATATAAATGTTGACAAGCTCCTTGACGAATTCTTCTCCCGCTATTATGGCTCAGCCAGCGAGCCGATGAAGAAGATGTATCTATTGATTGAGAAAATTTACGGCGACCCTGCGAATTACCCCGAATATGTTCAGAAGGAGAAACGACATTTCCATCAAACGGAAGAGATGGCTTGGGGTTATTTGGGAACAGAGGAAAGGATGAGAGAGCTCGGCAGATTGATGGAGGAGGCAAAAAGGCTGGCGAAAACGGATGTTGAGAAGAAGAGGGTATCCCTATTTGAGAAGGGGGTTTGGCAATATATGGTGGAGGGAAGGGAGATGTATTTGAGGAAGAAAGGGATTGAGGAGAAAAAGAGGGCACTTGAGCCAGAGAGGGAAAAGGTGAGGGCAGAAGGACCTCCCAAAATTTCCATTCCCTCCATTCCATCTTGTGGTGGGGATTTGGATAAGGTAAATTGGGATAACGCTGTTGTTTTGGATAAATGGTATACAGTTGAGGGCTACCCGACGGAGAGGAAGCTAGAAGCAAGGTTGGTCAAGGACGAGGAATATCTTTACATAAGGCTTGAGGAAAGGCTTCCAACGGAGAGGCTAAGAAACGACGAGGATATATGGACGGGCGATGATTGGGAGATATTCCTCGCTGAGCAGAGGGACGCTCCCTACTATCAGATAGGCATCGCTCCCGATGGGCGTTCTGCTTCTTTTTATTATGAGGACATTAGACAGGGAATGAGGGAATGGAAAAGCGAGGCGAGGGTAAAGTCGGATATCCTACCCGACCGCTGGATAGTCTCAATCGCCCTTCCATTAAAGAACTTGAAGGGCGTGGAGAAAAGCCAAAGGCTCTACGCTAATTTTTACCGAGCCTCCTTTACTCTTGACGATTTAAAACTACGGGAACTCCTTGCTTGGAGCCCAAATTTCACTAACGACTTTCACCAGCTTACGAGATTAGGCGAGCTCGTGCTTGAGTGAAATTCACTGAGGCTGTGGACCAAGCAATTTTGCTGTCCACTTCACCCCATTGATGAAAAGGGCTCTTATTTTTTGCTTGAGCCGGGCTGAGATTGCTCCCAATCTTGCGAAGCTTTGTAGTTCCATCGCTAATATAAACGATATGTATCGTCCAAACCCCTCTGAGCTATGGCGAAAGCCTTATATCCACCATCGCCTTCTTCTGTATTGGGAAAGCTCGCGCTGTCAGTTTTTCCACTCCGAAGAACTTAGAAGAAATGGCGGAAGCATTGCCTATCAAGAGCACATTTCCACCTTTTACAATTGTTTCCACTATTGGATTGCCGCTCAAGGCATCCCTAACCTTTCCACTGAGGAAATAATGTGTCCATTCACCATCCTGTTTTCTCATTTATCATAATTGACTTTCGCGTTCCTTTTCGCCTTTCTTCAATGATTCGCTTTCCCCTTGAAAAATAAGAGCTTGAGTTTAAACTTTAATTAGGAGGCGAAATAATGGGCATATTTGAGAAATTATCCCTAAACAAACACGAATTCGTAGCCTTTGGCTGGAAGGACAAAGTTAAAGCGATTATCGCCATCCATAGCACGAAGCTCGGTCCTGCCTGCGGCGGAATAAGGATGTGGAATTATCCCTCTGAAGATGAAGCCCTTGAGGATGCCCTCCGCCTCTCCTTAGCTATGACTCTAAAAAACGCGGCAGCTGGCTTGAACCTCGGAGGAGGAAAATGCGTCGTTATCGGCGACCCCACTAAGGATAAAACGGAAGAGCTCCTCTTAGCCCTCGGCGACTTCGTCCAATCCCTTGGCGGAACTTATATCACTGCCGAGGACATAGGCATCACCTCTGAGGACTTAGCCGTCCTTGCCCGCAGAACTAAGTATGTCGTCGGTCTTCCCGAATATCTAGGAGGAATGGGCGATTGCTCCCCTTATACCGCCCTCGGCGTATTCCTCTCCCTAAAAACCGCCTTGGAGTTCCTTTATGGTTCCTCAACGCTTGAAGGTAAAACTGTTGCCATTCAGGGCTTGGGAAAAGTCGGGCTAAATCTCGCAAAGCTCTTATTGAAAGAAGGAGCGAAAGTCTTTGGAAGCGATATATCAGCTGAGAAAAACGAAATTGCAAAGGGCTTGGGATTGGAAATCATCCCTCCTGAGGAAATCCTCTTCATTCCCTGCGATGTCCTCTCCCCTTGCGCCCGAGGCGGTATCATCAATGAGAAAACAATCCCCAAGTTGAACTGTAAAATAATCTGCGGAGGGGCAAACAATCAACTGGGGAAAGACGAAGATGGCATTCAGCTTGAGAAAAGAGGAATTCTCTACATCCCTGATTTCATCGCCAATGCGGGAGGAATTATAAGCCTCTCGGTGGAGATAGAAGGGAATTTCGTCAAGGAAAGGGCGGAAGAGAAAGTAAAGGGGATAGAGGAAAGGGTTAGAGAGCTATTGAGGATACATAGAGAAGAAGGTATATCCACATTATCTGCGGGGCTCCAGATGGCATATGAACGCCTAAAAGAGGATTGAGTTGCGTATTCCTCCCCTCAAAAAGGCGATTTTCCTCCACCGATTGAACAGGTTCGTTGGGGAAGTTGAGGTTGAAGGGAGAAAAGAACTCGTTCATATCCCGAACACGGGAAGATTGGATAGGCTTTTAATAAAAGGAAACATCGTGAACCTTCAACCGATTCAGGGCAAGCTGAGATATAGGCTTTTCTCCGTTGAGGATGGTGGAGATGTCGTGGTAGTGGATTCCTTCATCGGAGAGAAGTTATTAACGGAGGAGTGGGAAAAACGAGGTGTTTTCCCGATAATAGGAAGGATTAAGCGATGGAAAAGAGCGCCCATCATCCAAGGGATGAGGCTTGATTTCCTCGTTGAGGGAGAGAACGGATTTTATATCATTGAGCAGAAAAGCAGCACCTTATTAATCGGAGAAACCGCTTATTTCCCCGATGCACCCACTGATAGGGGCTACCGCCAGCTTTTAGCTTTGTTTGAGGGCGAGAGATTGGGCTTCATTCCCATGTTCATAATGGTCATAAAGCACCCAAAAGCAACTAAATTCTCATTTGCCCATCATATAGATGAGAGATTCTCAAGCAAAGCAGAGGAATTTGTTAGGGCATTCCCGTTCCTCTTATTCAAGCTCGTAATTAAAGAAGAAGAATTGTCCCTTGTCCCTTTCCTACCCGCTTCTTAATAAGGGACAGTAACCTCCCAATTCTTTCCTAATCCGTATTTGCGCTATAACCCGTTGCCTTAATAAGCAAGTTAACCCTACCCTACCCTCCCCGGTTAATCTCCTCTTCCCATAGGTAAACGCATATATAGCATCCCAATCATGAAGAGCAGCGTAGGAAGAAAAGGGCGTCCACACAGTCTGATTAAGCCATAAGATTGGGAGTGCTACAGCCTACGATGGTCCCGCTGATAAGACTTCTAAAGCCAAGTTCATCTTTCGGTTAGCGAATACATTGTTTGCAAATAATCTTCTCCCTGTTAATTTCACCGCTCCCCTGAACAAAGCCAACATAAGCAATCAACAAATTCCCCCCTCTAGATATGGGACTTTTTCTATAATTAAAAAGGGTCTAATTTACAAGTAATAGCTTTGTTGCGAGCGATAATGCCAAATGATGGAAAGCATGCATCCATGCGGTTTAGGCACCCGCAATATTTCCAAACTTCTCCATACTCGCCGCTATTTTCCCCGAACCTTTTGTAAAAACGGAGGCAAAAATTGGCCTAAATGTTTTTTTCAAATCCTGACTATTTGAAACCTTGCAAGTTATTTTCCTTTAAATCTTGTTCTAAACAAGGAACGCCTAATGAACTCCCACTCCTCAAGGTGGAAAATGGAAGAGAGTAATAGGAAAAGAGGAGTGATGACAAAAATGATTATCCCTATCTCCATAACCGCCCCTTTCATTCCTTTGCCAAATGGATTATGGGAAAAGAGGAAGAAAAAAGGAAGGGATACAAGAAGACATATAACGGCTATTTTGAGGAAAGAGAAAAGCATTTTCCTTCCCTCTATACCTCCAATCCTATTGCGAAGGAACCGAAGAAGAAGGAACATATTGAAATAAGCGGAGATAGAAGAAGCAAGAGCCAATCCCCTCACTCCGAAAGGTCCAACGAAAACGACATTTAAAATAGCGCAAAGGATTACGGAGGCAACTCCGGAAAAAAGCGGGGTCAGGGAATCCTGCAAAGAATAGAATGTCCTATTGATGATTTGATTTGCGGATAGGGCTGGAAGACTTAAAGAATAGAATGCAAGTATCTGCGCTGTCATAATCGTATCGCTGTGAGTGAAAGCTCCCCTCTCGTAAACGAATTGCACTATCGGTATGCCGAAAAGAATGAAAAATATGGCAGAAGGGATATTGAGAAAGAAAAGGGTCCTTATAGCCAATGAATTTGTTCTCTTTAAATCCTCTAACTTCCCCACAGCGGCGAGGGCGGAAAGAGTGGGAAATACAGCTATTCCCAGAGCTTGCCCGAAAATCCCGAGGGGAAACTGCGTTAGCCTATTGGCATAGTTCAGCCCTGCTATTGCTCCTTCCCCTAATCCCGAGGCTAATACACGATTTATGACAACTGTGACCTGAGAGACGGAAAGAGTGAAAATAATTGGGAGCATTATCAGGAATACCTTTCTCACGCCCGCATGACGAAGGTCTAAGCAGAAAAAAGGTTTCTCCCCAAGCTTTAAGATATACCAAATCTGGAGCAGGAAATTCCCGAGGAATGAGCCCACAACAACCCCAATAGATAACCCAGTTACTTTAATTGATGGACCGAGGAAAACTCCACCAAGGATTATAAGAAGGTTATAGATAACCCCGCTGATGGTGGGGACGAGGAATTTCTGATGGCAGTAAGAAACCCCCGTGAATATCCCACCCAAAACGAAAAAGATGACGGAGGGAAGCATCAAACGGGTGAGGAAAACGCAATAAGCAAGGTCATCAGGAGAGAAATGGGGGACGACGATTTTCACCAAGGGATAGGCAAATATCTCCGCAATGGCAACTACGAAGAAAAGAAGAAGGGCAAGGAGAGTAAGGAGGCTTGAGAGCATCCTCCTTGCTTCTTCTCTATTTTTCGTCGCCAAATATTGAGTATAGACTGGAACAAAGGCGGAAGAGAGAGCTCCTCCCGAGAGAAGGAAAAAGAGGATATCGGGAATGGTGAAAGCAGCAACATAGATATCAACGAGCCTTGTCGCCCCGAAAAGCCTCGCTATCACCACCTCTCTAAGAAAGCCGAGGACGCGCGCGAGAAGGATGACGGTAGTGGTTATAAGGGCAGCTTGTGCTACCCTCGTCTCTCTTTCTCTCGCTTCCAATCCTTCTATCTCTGAGCTCATACTTATTAAAGTTTAATGCAAAAAATCCCCAAGGCGAATAGAATTTATCTTAAAGATATATTTTAAAGCGAGACATTATTGCACCCCCCTTTATCATCCCTCCTATATTAAAGGCTTCTGGGGTAAAAAGGAAGAAAAGGAAGACCAGGAGACGAAATTAAAGAGCAATTGAACTATAATTTTTGTTAAAAATTGAGAATATCAAGCCTTTTGTCATTAAATGGAACCATCTTTCTTTACTAAGTAAAGAAGAAAATGCCCCCCTATCGCTCTACCACACTATGTTGGAATTGATTTACTCAAAAAATATTGATAGAATGAAATAAATACAAACAAAATTTTACAAAGGGGAGGTTTTGTTTATGGAATACATTTTTGGTAAAGTCGTAACCGCTATGGTCACTCCTTTCAAGGAAGATGACCTCAGCATCAATTGGGGAGTCGTTAGGGAGCTCACCGATTATCTCATAGAGACGGGTTCAGATGGATTGGTAGTCGCGGGAACCACGGGGGAATCCCCTACCCTCACCTTTGATGAGAAAGTGCGCCTCTTTAAAGAGGTAAAGGAAGTTGCAGGCAAGAGGGCAACAATAATAGCTGGCACCGGCTCCTACTGCACAGAAGAAAGCATTCACCTCACCAAAGCCGCTGAGGAGGTCGGCGTTGACGCTGCTATGCTGGTTGTTCCCTATTACAATAAGCCACCTCAGGAAGGGCTTTATAATCATTTCAAAACTATTGCCTCGCACACATCACTTCCCGTAATCCTCTACAACATCCCCGGCAGAACAGCCTGCAACTTGGAGCCCAAGACGCTCGCTCGCCTCGCTAAAGATGTTCCCAACATCAAAGGGGTGAAGGAAGCGAGCGGAAACCTCGTTCAAGTCTCAGAGATAGCCTCGCTTACCGGAGATGATTTTGAGATTTTGAGCGGAGAGGATGCCCTGACTCTACCTATGCTGGCGGTTGGCGGCAAGGGTGTTATAAGCGTAGCCTCACATATAGCGGGAAAGAGGCTTGGCGAGATGATAGACTCCTTCTTCTCCGGTGATGTTGTAAAGGCGAAGAAACTCCATCTCGAGCTGATGCCCCTTTTCCGCGTCCTCTTTATAACAACCAATCCCATTCCGGTTAAAGCAGCTATGGAGATGGTAGGAATTAAGGTGGGTCCACCGAGACCGCCGCTTTGTCCGGCGAGTGAGCAAGTGAAGGAAGAGATAAGGAAGGTATTGAAGAATTTAGGGACGATTTAATAAGAGGGGGGCGTCGGCTCCGCCGGACGCCCCCCTAATTATCCTTACTTCATCATCCACACAATCCCCAGCCAATCTCCCTCCCTCTCCCTTTCCACTTCCTCTAAAAACTCAGGTACTTCCAAATGTTTATAGCCTTCCTCCGTGAACCCTGAAGCTATCAAGTACCCTCCCCTCTTCAAATAATATGGCAGGTAGGAGAAAAGATTCCTCAAAGATGGCAGGTCTATGTTGCAAAGTATGATATCCGCCTCCACAACGGGAATATCCTTGAGCAAATTTCCCCTTATAAATTCCGTTCTATCGCTCACGGAAAGCCTCTCCGCATTCTCCCTGCTTTCATCAATAGCCCTTTCATCAATATCCACCCCAATCGCTTTCCTCGCTCCAAGAAGAACGGAAGCGAGCGACAAAATCCCCGAACCACAACCCACATCTATGACTAAATCCCCCTTTTTGATGTATCTCTCCAAGAGAATCAGCGCAAGACGAGTGGATGGATGTTCCCCTGTTCCGAAGGCGGAACGAGGCTCTATCTCAAGAACTATTTCCCCCTCCTTTTCCTCATATTCAGCCCAAGGAGGTTTTATCACCAATTTTTCCCCAACTTTACGAGGGAGAAACGACTCTTTCCATTCTCGCGCCCAATCTCTCTCTTCTATCTGACTTACAGCGAGCTCCCATCTCCCCATAATGTTTTCAAACAAAAATTCCACGAGCGCTAAAAGAAAGTTCTTTAAGGAAACATCATTGGGTAGATATATTATTGCCGTCGCATCGCTCTCCTCCCATTGGTGAATTCCCTTGCTGAGTAAAAAACCAATGAGAGGCTCTTTGTTCTCTCCAGGTAATTTTACCTCTATTTTAGCCCATTCCATTTATCCAGTTCTTATTTAAATTATAGCCTTCCTCCTCCTCAAATGAAAGAGAATATAAAATTCCGTAAACATTTTTATTTATCCTTGCTTTGTTTTCTCGGGATAGTAAAATTTTTTAAAAATGGAATCCAAGGTATCCATAATATCAACTGTTCTCAACGAGGCAGAAACCATTGGAAGCCTTATGGACGCCCTAGCGAAACAAACATCGCCTCCCGAGGAAATCGTGATTGTAGATGCTGGTTCCAAAGATAAAACCGTTTCCATTCTCCAGCAATATTCCTCCTTTCTTCCCATAAGACTCTTTGTTTGCCCGGGAGTAAGTCGAGCTGTGGGAAGGAATATAGCGATTAGGGAAGCCAAAGGAGAAATCATCGCTTCAATAGATGGTGGATGCATTCCCCTACCCAATTGGTTGGAGAATCTGATTGCTCCCTTCAAAGAAATGGAAGATATTGACATAGTTGCCGGTTTTTATGAACCGATCATTCAATCTCCACTCCAAGAAGCCCTTGCATCCATTATAATTCCCTCCTTGCGAGAAATATCCCCGGAAGATTTCCTCCCATCCTCCCGCAGCGTAGCTTTCAAGAAAGAAATTTGGGAGAAAGTAGGTGGATACCCCGAATGGATGAAAAGCGCTGAAGACACATTCTTCGACCTATCCCTCAAAAAAATAGGAGCGAAGTTCCATTTCCAACCAGAAGCAATCGTAAAATGGCGGATACGAAATTCTCTAAGGGAGATATTCAAGCAGTTTTTTGAATATTCTTTTTGGGATGCTCAAGCGGGGGTTTTCTTCCCTCATTATCACAAGGTCTGGATATACCTTTTCGGGCTAACTCTCCTCGCCCTCTCCATCTTTTCTCCCTTCATCCTTTATTTTTTCCTCCTCTGCTTTTTCCTCTATCTCTTGCGAGCCTATCTGCGGGCAAGGAAAAGGAGAAACCTCTCCTGGAAAGCCTCCCTATGGTTTATTCCCGTCCTTCTCTCCTATGATTTAGGCAATGTAATCGGTTATATATCAGGAAAATTTAAAAGGAGGTGACACAACTTGTTAAAAGTAGGAATAATCGGCGCAGGCACTATGGGAAGGATGCACTCAAGTGCCTGGGCAAGCACCGGAAGAGTTGAGTTCGCTGGCATTTACGATGTGAATCTCTCTTATGCTGAGGCATTGGCTTCCCAATACTCCACGAAGGCTGTTGACCTTCAAACCCTCTTAAAGGAAGCGGATATAATTGATGTCTGCACACCCACCCATACCCATCATCAATATGTGATTGAGGCGGCGAGAGCAGGTAAACACATCTTCTGCGAGAAGCCCTTGGCAAGAACGCTTGAACAAGGGGAAGAGATGATAAAGGAAGTGGAAAAAGCCGGCGTCAAGTTTATGGTTGGGCAAGTTTTGAGATGGTTTCCCGAATACAGAAAAGCAAAGATGTTGATTGCCGAGGGAGCAATTGGGAAGCCCTTGAGCGCTCGCACAACCAGAGGTGGTGCCTTCCCCATCGGAACAGCTGATTGGTATGCCGACTTTGAAAAGAGCGGAGGGGTTATTTTGGACTTGATAATTCACGACTTTGATTTCCTTCGCTGGTGCTTCGGTGAGGTTGAGAGCGTCTTCGCTCAATCCCTGACCTTCAGGAAGCTAGAGCATCTTGATTACACACTCGTTATGCTCCGTTTCCGCTCCGGCGTCTTAGGGCATATAGAGGGCATCTTCGCTTATCCTCCCGGCTCCCCCTTCCGCACCTCATATGAAATAGCGGGGGATAAAGGAATGCTCACTTTTGACAACCAATCAACTATGCCCGTGAAACTGCTCGCTAAACCAGAGGAAGGGAAAGCAGGAGTCGCCGTCCCGGAGAGCCCTCTCGCCGAGAACCCTTACTTTTTGGAAATAGAGCATTTCCTCTCCTGCATTGAGGAGGATAAGGAGCCCGAGGTTAAGGCTGAGGATGGATTTGAAGCTGTGCGCATCGCTCTATCGGCTATTGAATCGGTGAAAAAGAATAAGCCGATATATCTCTAAGGAGGTGAGAAAAGATTATGCGAATAGGGATAATATCTTTCGCTAATAAAAGGGCATATGAATATGCTGAATGCATAAAGGAATTGGGTCTTAACTTGATAGGGATAGCCGACGATGAGGAAAAGAGGGGTAAAGAGGCAGCGGAAAAATTTGAAATCGGCTTTTACCCCAAAAAGGAAGACCTCCTTTCCCAGAAACTTGATGCCGTTTTAATCTGCTCGGAAAACGCAAAGCATAAAGAAGATATCGTCCTCTCAGCTGAAGCTTGCAAAAATATCATCTGCGAGATGCCTCTTGCTACAACTCTTGACGATGCTAAAAACATTCTTAGTGCCTGTGAGGAAAGAAAAGCCTCCCTTTTCCTCGCCTTACCCTATCGCTATTCACCTCCCCTTGTAAGGGCGAAGGAGATATTAAAGGAGGGAAAGATAGGGGAAGTGCTTGCCGTGAAGGCGACCCACAGAAGCAAGGTGCCCAGTGGCTGGCAGGTTAAGAAGGCTTTAGCGGGCGGAGGAGCCATCCTCCAAAATGCTCCCGCTATGATAGATGTTATGAGGTGGTTTACGGAAGATGAAATCGTAGAGGTATATGCGGAGTTCAACAAAAGCGCCTACTCGGAGATTGAAGTAGAAGATATAGCCACTTTATCTTTGCGATTCAGCAAAGGCGCCTTTGCAACCCTTGACCCCTCCTGGTGCTTGCCTCCATCCTATCCTTTCGGGGGAGATGCCACGATAGAGCTCATCGGCAAGGAGGGCGCCTTGCTCGTCAATGCCTTTGCCCAAGTGCTCTCGTATATAGACGAAAAGGGAAAGCGATATAACTGGGAATACTGGGGTTCCCCTTTAAACAAACTTATGTTGAAGGAGTACATCGGACATATAGAGAGAGGAGAAGGAGCGCCCATTTCTCCGCTTGAGGGATTAAAGGCATTGGAGGTTGCCCTTAAGGGATATATTTCAAAGGAAAGAAAAGAGCCTTTGACCATATAAAAAGAGAGGGGAGCCCTTTCGGGCTCCCCTCTCTTTTTTCAATAGTTATTTTTTACATCTCGTAGTCAGAATAGCCTCCTCCCGGGACCTTCTCTTTCTCCTTCTCAGGTATCTCCGTGACCAGCGTCTCGGTTGTAAGGAGTAGACCAGCTATGCTGGCGGCGTTTTCAAGGGCGCTACGAGCTACCTTAACTGGGTCTATGATACCAGCCTCAATCATGTCCCTATAGGTCTCGGTCACCGCATCAAAGCCCCAGGTGGTCTTGCCTTCCTTATGAAGTGCTTTCACCTTCTCAACAACGACCGAACCTTCGTAGCCGGCGTTGGAGGCTATCTGCCTAATCGGCTCCTCAAGCGCGCGCTTGACGATGCCCACACCGATTTTCTCATCGCCTTCCACCTCTATTTCATCCAGCAGAGGAGCAATAGCAAGGAATGTAGTGCCGCCACCAGCTACGATTCCCTCCTCAACGGCAGCCCTTGTAGCGTTCAACGCGTCCTCATAGCGATGCTTCTTCTCCTTCAACTCCGTCTCGGTTGCAGCTCCAACCTTTATCTGGGCAACGCCACCAGCGAGCTTCGCTAACCTCTCCTGCAATTTCTCCCTATCATAAGAAGACTCCGTCTTCTCCAGCTCAGCCTTTATCTGCTCAATGCGTCCCATAACAGCTTCCTTTGAGCCTCCACCCTCTATAATCGTCGTCTCCTCCTTGCCGACCACGACCTTCTTCGCCGTGCCAAGCATTTCTAAGGTCACATTCTCCAGCTTAACGCCGAGCTCCTCAGATAGGAATGTTCCACCAGTGAGTATGGCTATGTCCTGCATCATAGCCTTCCTTCTCTCACCGAACCCCGGAGCCTTAACAGCTACAGAGGTCAATACGCCGCGCAGCTTGTTAACCACGAGAGTTGCAAGGGCATCTCCCTCAACATCCTCAGCGATTATAAGTAGCGGTCTCCTCGCAGTTGCTACCTTCTCAAGAAGAGGTATGAGGTCTGTAGCGGAGGATATCTTCTTCTCGTGAATAAGGATGAAGGGGTCCTCAAGGACAGCCTCCATCCTCTCCGGGTCGGTGACCATATAAGGGGAGATGTATCCCTTATCGAATTGCATTCCCTCAACGACCTCAACGGTGGTTTCCAAGCCCTTGGACTCCTCAATCGTTATGACCCCATCCTTCCCCACCTTCTCCATTGCATCGGCGATGGTTTCTCCTATCTCCCTATCGTTGCCTGCTATGCTGGCTACATTAGCGATGTCCTCCTTCTTGTCTATCTTTATCGCTCTCTTCTTCAGCTCCTCAACAACCTTCTCCACAGCCTTGTCTATACCCCTCTTCAAAGCCACGGGATTGGCTCCTGCGGCGACATTCTTCAACCCTTCCGTGACCATTATTTGGGCGAGCAGAGTGGCAGTGGTCGTTCCATCGCCCGCTATATCGTTCGTCTTAGAGGCAACCTCCTTGCAAAGCTGGGCACCCATGTTCTCAAATGGGTCCTTCAACTCTATCTCCTTAGCAACGGTTACGCCATCGCGAGTTATCGTGGGGGAACCCCACTTCTTCTCCAAAACGACGGTCCTTCCTCTTGGACCCAAAGTTACCTTTACTGCATCTGCAACAGCATCAACGCCTCTTTGGAGAGCTCTTCGCGCTGATTCACTGTAAAGAAGTTGCTTCGCTGCCATTTCACTTCACCTCCTTATTCTTTAATAGCATAGATTGAATCTTCATCCAAAATGATGTATTCCTCCCCGTCTATCTCCACCTCTGTTCCTCCATATTTGGAGAAAACAACCCTATCCCCAACCTTTACGGAGAGGGGAACCCTCTGCCCATTCTCTAAAAGCTTTCCCTCACCCACAGCCACAACGACACCTTCCTGAGATTTTTTCTTGGCGGTATCTGGAAGGATGATTCCTCCTTTGGTCTTTTCCTCTTCAGGGTCAGGCTTGACCAAAACCTTTGAACCTAAAGGTTTTAACGCCATCTTGCCAAACCTCCTTTCTTTTTTGTTTTTTCCAATACTATTAAGATAACAACAAATATACTAATCGTCAAATGAGCCAAAAATTTTAGCATTGAGTTGCATCCCCTCTTTTTATTACACTCAAGCTGCGAATTTGACAATTTTTCTTTTTATCAGGAGGGGCTCGCAAGCTCTAATAAAGTTACAAAATGAGATTGCTTCCTCGCTTTGCTTCTCGCAATTCCAATGGGATGGTCTGTCATCGCTGGTATGGGCAAAGGCTTTTGAAAAATAGGGTGGATTTAAAATAACGAAAAGGTCAAATGGCTTATAGAAAAATCTATACCCATAGCTGCTGAATTCCTTGCCAGCGGTATCAACCCCTTTTCACTGAAGGCGATAGGAAAATAGTTAATAGACAATCCTGTTTATGGTTGATAAAATTCATTAATAAAAAAGAAAATCGCTCAAGGAGGAAAATATTTTATGTTTTGGTCTAAAATAGCGAGTAAATTCTCACAGGATATGGGAATAGATTTAGGCACAGCAAATTCCCTCGTTTATGTGAAGGGAAAGGGCATCCTTTTGCGTGAACCCTCTGTGGTGGCTATAGATAAATTGACGGGAAAGGTTCTCGCAGTGGGAGAAGAAGCAAAGAGGATGATTGGAAGGACACCAGCTAATATCATTGCGGTAAGACCACTTAAGGATGGGGTAATCGCTGACTTCGACATCACAGAGAAGATGCTCTCATATTTCATAACGAAAATCCATAAGAGGCGCACCCTCGTCCATCCCCAAGTTATCATCGGCATCCCTTACGGAGTAACGGAAGTGGAGAAGAGGGCTGTTCTGGACGCTGCTTTAAGGGCGGGAGCAAGAGACCCTCAATTAATAGAAGAACCCATGGCTTCAGCGATAGGTTGTGGATTGCCTGTCACGGAGCCAAGGGGCTCAATGATTGTTGATATAGGAGGAGGGACAACGGAGGTAGCGGTTATATCTTTGGGTGGAATCGTCACCTGCCGCTCTATTCGCATAGCGGGAGATGAAATTGATGAGGCGATAGCCTCCTATATAAGAAGAGTTCACAATCTCCTCATTGGAGAAAGCACAGCGGAGATGATAAAGATAAACATCGGCTCGGCGTTCCCATTGGAAGAGGAACTCCAAATGGAGGTCAAGGGAAGAGACCTTCTCACCGGCTTGCCTCGCTCCGTGATAGTGCGTTCGGAGGAGATACGAGAAGCGATAGCTGAACCGCTCAACGCCATAGTTGAAGCGATAAAGCTCACCCTTGAAGCTACGCCGCCCGAGCTCTCCGCTGATATAATGGAGAGAGGAATTGTCTTGACGGGTGGAGGAGCGCTTTTGAGGAAAATAGATGAGCTGATAGCTCACGAAACCGGAATCCCCACATATGTAGATGATGACCCACTCGTATCCGTGGTAATGGGAGCAGGAAAGTTCCTTGAGGAATTTGGGCTCTCCTCCGCCTTGCGAAATGTTCTCATTGGTCGCTCCTCCTTCTCCTAATAGGTATAGTTTTTAATGAAAAAATATTTACCAATCATCATCGTTTTCCTTTTCGGATTAGGGATAGGAATTATAGAAGGACGTTTGCCCAACCCTAATATAAACCCAATAAGCAAAATAGTCCTTTATACTTTATCTCCCTTACAAAAAGCCACCGATTTCATAGCTTCCCTTCCCTCAAAAAGCATCTCCTATCTTAGACTAAACTCTTCCCTAAGAGCTGAGAACGAGCTTTTGAAACAAGTCCTTGAAGAATACAAAATGAGACTCTCAGAGCTGGAGGAGAATGCCTCGGAAGTCCAACGCCTACGAGCTTTGCTTTCCCTTAAAGAGCAGTTGCCTTTACCCACGATACCGGCAAGGGTCATAGCTAGGGTGCCAGGCTCTCATACTTTCGTTATAAATAAGGGACAAAAGCAGGGAGTAAAAGTGGGCAAGGCAGTGATTACACCGAGTGGATTGGTGGGTCAAGTGATAAAAAGCGAGGGGAATGTTGCGATAGTTATGACGATAACTCATCCGAAAAGCGGTGTTGGAGCGATAGTCCAAGCGAGTAGAGAAGCTGGGATAATTCAGGGAAGAGGTGATAACATCCTTATTCTATCCTTCCTTCCCTCAAACGCCAATCTTAAGCTGGGAGACCAAATATTGACATCGGGAATGGGAGGTATTTACCCTAAAGGAATACCGATAGGAACAGTGATTAGGGTTCTGAAAGAGGAATCTACCTCCTCTTTATGGGCTGAGGTTGAACCATCGGTTAATTTCAACAGGATAGAAGAAGTCTTGGTGATGAAGTGATGAGGAAAGGAAGAGAATCTCTCTAATGGTTTACCCTACGACTTATAAAGCGAGGAAATTATATTTATTTTTTCTTTTCCTTTTCATTCTTTTGCTTCAACAAGCCCCCTCTCTCCGCCTCTTTTATGGATATTTAGACCTATCCGTCCCTATGATTTTAGTCATTGGATTATGGCTGGGACCCACTGGTGGATTGGCATATGGTTTTCTCGCTGGATTAATTGAAGGCACTTTCTCAGGCTACCTGCTTGCAACATATCTCATAACGCGCACATTAACGGGTTGGGGAAGCGGTATGCTCAGGGGATTTATAGTAAAGGAAAATCCCTGGGCTTTATTCGTCTCTGCTTTTTTCGCCAGCATTTTAAATGATTTCCTCTTCCTGCTTTCCTTCCCCCACCCTCTCACCCACCTCTGGTGGCGCTCCCTATTCATCAAAAGCCTCTCCAGCGCCCTCTTTGCCCCTCTATTTGCTTCCCTCATAAAATGGATTTATGGAGAATGAGTTAACTTGAGTTGACTATAAAAGGGATGTATGTAAAAATTCACATATAAAGAGCAAACCCTTTTTCCAAGGAGGTAGAAATTGAAGGAAACAATTCTCAGCGGAATGCGTCCCACGGGAAAGCTGCATCTCGGCAACCTTGAGGGTGCCCTTAAACAATGGGTATCCCTTCAGGATAAATATAGATGCTTCTGGATGATAGCGGATTGGCACGCCCTCACAACCGGTTACGAGAAAGCGAGCGAGATTAAGGAAAATGTCCTTGAAGTAGCAATGGACTTCCTCAGCGCAGGGCTTGACCCCGAGAAAAGCGCAATCTTCCGCCAATCCGATGTCAAAGAACATGCCGAGCTCCACCTCCTCTTTTCAATGATTACCCCCACCCCTTGGCTCATCCGCAATCCCACCGTCAAGGAGCAAGCAAGGGATATGGGATTGATAAACGGTGAGGATGAGGAGATGGTAAAGATAAACTATGGCTTGCTCGGCTATCCCGTCCTTCAAGCCGCGGATATCTTGATTTATAAAGCCAGTTTCGTCCCCGTGGGGAAAGACCAACTCTCCCACCTTGAGATAACAAGGGAGATAGCCCGAAGATTCAACTATCTCTATAAACCCATTTTCCCTGAACCCCAACCTCTAATAGGAGAATATCCCTTAATTTTAGGAATTGATGGAAGGAAGATGTCCAAATCCTACGATAACTGCATTTTCCTATCCGACTCCCCAGACGAGATAAGAAGAAAAGTAGCCAATATGTTCACTGACCCGAGAAGGATTTATCGCTCAGACCCAGGGCATCCAGACGAATGCCCCGTCTTTCACTTCCACCTCATTTACAATTCGGAGAACGCACCCCAGATAAAAGTTGATTGCAACACAGCCCAAATAGGCTGTGTTGATTGCAAAAGATTATGTGCTGAGGCGCTCGTGAAAAGCCTTGAGCCTATAAGGGAGAGAAGAAGCAGGCTGGAGGCTTCACCCTCCTTGCTCATTGATATCCTACAAGAAGGAGCGAGGAAAGCGAGGGAGGTCGCAAGCGCAACGATGGAGGAAGTGAGAGAGGCGATTGGAGCTTGGTAAGCTGGCTCCTTCTCTTCCTTTCCCTACCACTTCCTCTCCCCAATGTAACGGCGAGAAGCGCCATATTGATGGATTATACCTCCGGTAGAGTGATATGGGCGAAAAATGAGCTGGAGAAGCTCCCTCCCGCAAGTCTGACCAAAATACTCACCGCCATTTTGATTTTGGAGAAAGGAAATCTTGACGATGTCGTAACAGCAGGAAGCAATCCCTCCAAGGTAGAACCTACCGCATTGGGATTAAAGGAAGGAGACAAGATAACCCTTAGGGATTTGCTTACAGCAATCCTCGTTCGCTCAGCAAATGACGCCGCAATAGCGGCGGCAGAGTATATCTCGGGTTCTGAAAAGGATTTCGTTTCCCAAATGAACGAAAAAGCGAAGGAGCTGGGCGCTATAAATACTCATTTCATCAACTGCCATGGACTTCCCGCACCTAACCATTACTCAACTGCCTATGACATCGCCATATTGTCAAGATATGCCTTGAGCAACCCGATATTTGCCTCAATTGTGGCTCTGAAAAAAGCGGAGATAAGGATTTGGAATAAAGAAGAGAGAAAGTTAATTATGGAGAGCACGAATAAGTTCCTTTCCATCTACCCATACGCAAACGGAATAAAAACCGGCTATACGAAAGAAGCGGGGAGATGTTTAGCCGCCTCGGCTAAGAAAAGCGGCTGGCAGCTTATTGCCGTGCTTCTCAACAGCCAAGATGTTTGGAAAGATGCCCAGAACCTTTTTGAATACGCTTTCAACAATTTCCAGCCCTACTTCGTAGCGAGAATCGGCGTCCCAATTGGTCGTCTGAAAACGAACGGCAATCCCCAGGAAATTCCTCTTATGCCCCTATCGGATATCGTCGTCTTCTATCCGAAAAATAAAAAACCACATATTGAAGTTGAGCAGGAAATATTTAAAAAACATCCACCTCTTAAAGCTGGTGAAAAGGTGGGAACTCTCGTAGTGAAGGTGAACGGGAAAATATGGGGTCATACGGACATATTGGCAGGGGAAGATGTATCACCCACATTCTCAAAAATACTCTCTTCCTTTAGCCTTAAAACAGCCCTTATGGCTCTTTTCCTCCTAATTCTCTTGAAGCTTTGGGAGGAAAGAAAGGGAAATAATTCCCTCAAATTTAAAAATAGATGAAACGCTTGTTCCTGCTTTCCTTATTCCTCATCTCTTGCCTCTTCTTCCTCCTTTCCCTTTTAATTGGTCCCACTGGTCTTCCCTCATCAAAGGAATCCCTCATTATCTGGCAGATTAGATTGCCTCGCTCCGTTTTAGCCTATCTTTGCGGTTCCTCATTGGGAATAGCTGGTGCCTCACTGCAGGGGCTTCTTATGAATCCCCTCGCCGACCCATATATCTTGGGTATGTCAGGAGGCGCAGCGCTCGGAGCCGTCTTGGCGTTCATCTTAAATTTGGAGAAATTCTCAAAAGGAATGGGAGTGCCAATACTTGCCTGTGCGGGTGCTTTCTTCTCCCTTCTTTTGGTCTTGTCCATTGCCAGGAAAAAGGGAGAAATGCCAGTGGAAAGAGTCATCCTTGCAGGCGTTATAGTGGGTGCCTTTCTATGGTCTTTGGTAACTCTTCTTCTCTCCTTCTCAGGGGAAGACGCCTATAGGATTTTGCTCTGGCTTATGGGGAGCCTCTCCAATGCCGAATGGGCGAGCGTGAAATTAGCCATCTTCCCTATCATTATAGGATGCATCGCCCTCCTCTTTCTTTGGCGGGAATTGGATGTTTTCAGCTTGGGGGAGGAGGTAGCGGGATATTTAGGTGTGGAAACTAATAGGGCGAAAATTTTAATCGTGATTTTCTCGTCTCTCGCCGTTGCGGGAGCTGTTTCAACTTGTGGGATAATAGGCTTCATCGGTCTAATCTCTCCCCACATAGCAAGAAGATTGGTCGGTTATAACCACAAAATCCTCCTTCCCGCATCCTATTTCGTGGGGGCAAGCATTCTCCTGCTCTCCGACACCTTAGCAAAAACATTGATCGCTCCCGCAGAGCTCCCCGTGGGGGCAATCACCGCCCTATTAGGAGCCCCCTTCTTCGCCTACCTCCTGCAAAAGAAGGAACGATAAATCTAAGCTCTACCCTCTTTCTCCCACTTTATCAACTCGTAAGCTATGATGGTGTTAGGAATACCCGTCCAGGAGGACAACCTGTCCAAAAGACGGGCGAGAGCCTTTTCGTTGGTCTCTTTTGAAGCCTCATCTTCCCTGTGAAGCTCCCTCTTCTTTTTCACTATGAGAGGCAAAACTTGGTAAAGAAAACTTGCCTTCACTTGCGGCAAGCTCCTCTGCTGGAGGGAGGAAAAAAGCCTGTGTAATTCCAGGGAAAACTCCATCCATTCCCGCAAGAGGCTCGTCGTCCCACGCCTGCGAGCGAACTCCTCTACCTCCACTTCCTCAACCATTTCCTCCCTTTCCCTGATGGCTTGCCATTCCTCAGGCGTTGACGCCTCCACAACCTTAATCGTATACGGTTTATTCATTATCTTTCCCAGAACCTCTTCTATTAAAACACGATTACTGCCCGTTTCAATATGGGTTCTTAAATGGAATGTTCCAACCTTAAATCCTAAAACTATGCAGTCCTCCTCTAAGGCGAGGGGAACAGCGGAATCCAAAGCCTGCCAGAGAGGAGGAAAGAACTTCCTCTCCTTAACCTCCTTGACAACGGCATTCCATACCTCTTCAGGCGTGAGGTTCATCGCTCATCACTCCTCTATAAGGGATTTTAAATTCTCTATCGCTTTTGGGAGCTCCTCTTCTATATTTTGCCATCTGCTTTCAATAGATATTCTATTTTCATAGCCAATCTTTTTCAAGAAGGTCAAAAAATCCGCCAATATGCCTTCCTTACAAAGGGGTGGGTTTCTCTGAGGGTCCGAGATATGGATGTGAAAAAGCTTCCTACCCGCCCTTTCCATTACATCCCATCCTTCCCTTTCCTTCATAAGATGATAAATATCAACTATTACCCCCAGATTTTGCTTACCTACCTTCTCAACCAATTGCAAAGCATCGCTTACCCTATTTATTGTGTTCGTCTCTTCCCGATTTAAATGCTCTATCGCTATTTTCAGCCCAAATCTCTCTGCGACCTCGCAGGCTTTAAGGAGGAAATAAGATATTTGCTCCATAGCCTTCTCTTGTGGAAAATCCTGTTCCCTTCTCCTTTGCCCGCCGGAGCCGAAGACAATCACCTCACCACCCAATAACTTCGCCCTTCTTAAAGACAAATCCAAATAACCCTCAATAGCCTCCCAATCCACATTCTCGCCCACTATTTTTATATAGGAAGGCAAAAAGATGTTGAATGCCTCCGCTGGAAGAGATAGAGAAGAGAACAGGTCGTTGAATTCCTCCTCATCAAGCCTTGCAACCTCGCGGAGGGGAAGCTCTATGAAATCCCCTCCCGCTTCCTCCAACAGATGGGAAAGATTCCAGGGGAGGCAAGCGCCAACCCTCAACTCCTCTTCACCTCCCTTCCCAATACCTCTGCTATCCTCTCCGCCAAGCTCTCTACCTCTCTCTCGTTGCTACCACCGTCAATGTAGATTTTCCTGCCTTGATGGAGGAGATTGATTTCATACCAAGAGTAGGAGGTTTCCTCCCCTCTTTGGGAATAGGAGAAGAAGTCGGGAATGACTCGCTTGCTTTTAGCTATCTCCACTCCTTCTATTTCCGAGAAGGGAAGAACCTTGCAGGAGGGACGCCAGAGAAAATAATTGCAGAATGTGAAAGTTCCCATAACCCTGTCAATGATTATGGATTTCCAAGAGCCCATAATAGCTAAGCCCAAAAGCAAAAGAAATGCACCAGCAATAAGAGGGATAAGAAGGGATTGGGAGAATTTCCCCTTATAAAAAATGAAGTAAAGAGCGAAGACCAAAAGAGGGATGCCGGAGATGATAAAGGGAAACCCGGAAAGGAGGCGCACTGGTAAGGAGTGCTTTGCTTCCAAAACAATGTAGCCTCCGTAATCCTTGGTTATTTTATAGGATAGAGGCTCTTCCGTTCTCTCTCGCATTTTAAATATTTTATCCTAAATGCCCAATTTTGCAAACAATAGATATTGTCTCGACTGTGGTATTCAAAATTCGTGTAACTTTTCCTTTCATTTCCTATCTAAATTAATAGACAAAGGAGGTGTTTCTCTTGAGATTTGTGATTTTGCTTTTCTTTTTGCCACCTTTCATCTCCTTATCAGCGGGAAAGGTGAAAGCACCCACCATTCCTCCTTATCCCCAAAATCCTTTCGTAATAAAACTTGATATCCCACCAATTGAAAGCGAAGATAGTGCTGGGAGCATCATCGTTGCTGACTTGGATAAGGATGGAAAAATGGATTATCTTGTCACTCGCAGGGGATATGTTTCAGCATATCGTTGGGACGGGAAGAAGCTATGGGTTTTGCAGGTGGATTTGAGGGTTGGCGGGTCAGCAGAAAGAGAAGGCTTGCCAGGGCACCACGGAGCGGGCGTGCAGGCTGGCGATGTAGATGGAGATGGAAAAACAGAGGTTCTCTTCCTTACAAATGACAGCGTTCTCCATATAGTTGATGGAGTATCAGGCAAGGAGAAATGGTCGGTCAAACCACCTGTTCCCAAGGGTGCACAAAGATGGGAGCATTTAGCTATTGCCAACTTGAGAGGAAAAGGCGATAGAGACGTCGTCTTGCAGGCAACTAATGAAAAGGGATATAGAATGGGAAGATATGTAGCGGGTTTTTCCTTAGACGATTTGCGAAATGGTAAAACAACACCCCTTTGGAAGACTGACAACTTCCTTGCCTGCGCCCACAATGGTTTGAGAGTAGCCGATTTGAACGGTGATGGAAGGGATGAAATAATTAGCGGGTCAATCCTCTCACCCGAAGGGAAGGAGCTTTTCAGGGTGGATGTTAAGGGGCATTTGGACAGTGTTTTCATCGCCGATGTCCGCCCCGATATTCCTGGTTTGGAGGTAGTAGCGCTTGAAGAGGGAGCAAATCGCACCTTTCTTTTTAATACTAAGGGGTTAATCTGGGTGAAAGATTATAAAAGGCAGGAACCACAAAACGCGGCTGTCGGCGAGTTTGACCTCCAACGTCCAGGTTTGGAAATCTGGTGTAGGAGCAGATACGATGTGGAGCAAAAGCCCTGGGTATACGATGCACAGGGAAATATAATCGCCTCTTATGAATTGAGCAAAGTTGCACCGTCTGATTGGACTAATAAGGGGGTGGAGGTGATTTACTCCATATGGTGGGATGGAAGCAATCGCCAGCTAATAGCGGCAAAAGAAAGACATAAATCAGGAGATGTGGCGGTAATTGACCCCTTAACCGGCAAGTTCATAGCCCGCTTTAAAGATAAAGCCGACCGTTTATATGTCGCCGATGTTGCAGGAGATTGGAGGGAGGAATTAATCGTTGTCTCCGGCAACGAGCTTCACATATACCAGAATACTGCTCCTAATCCAAACCCCAATAATGAGCGCCTCTGGAATAAGCAATGGTATAGAAGAAGCAAGGCTGTTTGGAACTATTATTCCCCTTGAAATTCTCTTATCTCTCCTTATAAAAGATTAAAAGAGAACCGGGAGCCTGCTCTATCGTGAGGGTTATCCCTTCCATCAATAACTTTCCACTTAAAACTCTCCTCCTCTTCTCTAATCTATCATCGCTGATGATAAGCTCGTATCGGGCTGAGGGATTTAAACCTTTGAAACTTATAACGAAATCGCTTTGGGGACAATTCTGCCTCCTGAAAATCAAAGCTACTCCTCCCCTCAAATCTTCCCTGTGAAATTGATAGGCAATCCAAGTGTCATCGCTTGTGCTGTAGGGAGATAAAGGATAATAATCTCCATAGAAGAATTCCCTTGCCTCCTTGAATTCCTCAACAAGACCCTTAGCCAACTCCAAGGGAAACGGCTTCGTAGGCTCCCAATCCACTATTGGTGGAAGGAATTGGCGATATATCTCATAAGGAGCTTTAGGATTCCAGGGAACCCAGATTCCCATCCCATTCCCCATAGCGCTTCTGAAAAGATAGGCATTAGGATATCCACAGCTTGTGGCTGTCGTGGGGAGATAGAAGCTTACACCATAAGTGTGGCACTGCTGACCATTCGGTTCAAAGTAATGATAATCAGTTCTCCAAAGCATAACGCTACGGGAAACTGTCTCCAGGTCTATCCTTCTCCCTCCAGAGGCGCAGTTGTCTATAATCAAGCTGGGATGCCTACTCAAAAGCTCATCCCAAAGCTTATACAATCCCTCTATGTGCCTTATCTCCGTTATCCCCTGCCTGTCCGGTGGGTCAGCGGAACGCCAATAGGGAAGCGGGTCCATATTGAAATCCTGCCTATAAACGCTTATCCCCTCCTCCTCTATCATCTTTGAAAGATGCTCGGTTAGCCATTTAAGTGCTTCCTCGTTCCCTAAATTCAATAGTCCGTTTGGATTTCCCGGCAACCAGATAACCCAATCGTGATGTTCTCTATCTATCCAGGTCCCCTGAAAAACCCTTTCCGGTTCAAACCACAAAATCAATCCCTTCATCCCCATTCTTTTTATCTCTTGCACGAGAGGACGAAATCCCTTGGGAAATCCATCTGGACGAGGGAACCAATTGCCAACCCCATTCGGCCATCCCCCCACAAACCAACCCGCATCTATCCAAAGATATTCAACTCCGTAATCCTTGACAAAGGGAGAAACGAATTCAAGCTGATTCTCTACGCTTGCCCTATTGGCTTCATCAGGCGGTCCAGAGGAACTACAGGAGAAAGGTAATGTAACCGGTTTCCCTTTTATTTTGGGGATGTGATGCGCTATGAGAAATTTGCGAAAGAGATTCTGGGAACTTAAATAATCATCCCCTTCCCAGAAAAGAAGCAATATGCGAGGAGTTCTTATCTCCTCGCCAGGATGAAGCTTGAGATGAACGAGCTCCATTCCCGCCGATACCCTCACTCCCTCCTCTTTTCTCTCAAACTCCGCCAGCCATTGCCCCGACCAGCCTATGCCCATAATAACCCCGCCCTTCCCCTTATTCTCGATATTGAAGAAGGGAAGAGAGGTCGTGTTGGAAGAACGACCACCTATGGGAGTGATTCTTAACTCGCTTCCCTGCTTTAATGGTTCCTCAATAGGAGCGAAATCGTCCCTTTGGGCATTGCTTCCCAAAGCCCTATGAAGAAGGAATTCCCCCTTTCCTCTAAATAAATAATCAAGAGCCTTTATGTTCTCAATTATCGGCGTATCGGCTTCCCCATTGTTCCTGAACTTGAGCACCCATTCAATCGCTGGAAAATCTTTGAAGGCAACAACCTCGCAGCGAACGACCAATCCCTTCTCTGGTGAGGAGTAAGAGAAAACCCACTCCTTTCTTGCTCCGTATTCTTTGACCTTTTCCTTTGAGAATTTCCAATTCCTCAAAAATTCGCTTGAATGTCTACCACCGTAGACAAAGGAGAAAGGAGGAAGAACATTTCTTGAAAAGTTCGCATCCAGCCAAGCTTCCACTCCTCCGCTTGGCAGATGGAAGGCTAAAAAGGGAAGAAAGAACATCTTCATCCCCTCCTATTTATTAAATTCAAAAGCAAACGGTCGGCGGTTGGATGCCGACCTATGTTCTCTAAAATAGGGAAGGAATTTATGTAAAATCCTCCTTTACCGAACTTGTAAAAAGCGAGCATAAGCCCGGAAGCATAGCCCCCAGGAACGGGATAGGAAACGGCAAAAGCAGCCGCTATCACCTCGTCTGGTTCATCCTGTCCTTCAAAGAGGATAGGAGAGATTAAGGGTCCGTAGAAGTACCAGTCCATTATACCCGTGGGAAGTCCATCAAATACAGGATGAGGTTTGGCAACTACTTCCTTATGATAAAGCCAATCGTGGAAAGCGTATACTCTCCCCTTTTTATTAAGGGGAAGCCAAAAGAGCGGGTCGTCACCCTTGCGGAAAACGGAATGGGAGAGGAAAATAACGGTTGCGCCCCTTTCCATTCTGCTATAAATCTCCTTCCAAAGATTTTCATCCCCCACTGTATCTCCCACTATTAGAACCTCCCCTCTCTCCGATTTCGCTTCATCAAAACGAGCAATCTTCACCCCTTTTGAGTTGAGCCAATTGACGACCCTTTCATCTATGCCGAGCACTTCAACCGAACGATCCATTCTAGGTAAAGACCTTTCATCCGTGAGATAGAATTCAAGCCTCCCACCAGCGGGAGCACCGCCTTTATCCAAATTAACAGCGAAGATATATTCCCCTGATGGTCCATCTATTGTTACTTCTCCTGAGAAAACAGGAAGAGCTAAGGGAGGGTCTGAATTTGGTTCGGCTCGGGGAATATGCAATGTCTCTTCCTTCTCCCATACAATCCCTTGAGGACTGAAGATTCTCATCGTCACGGGATAATCGCCGGGAGGAAGGACATCCTCATTCGCGAGAACGCATTCCAATTTAATGGGACGCCCCGCATACTGATGTGTAGGCTCAACGAATAGACTCCAGCGCAGAGGTGCGAAGCCATCAAGCAATGTATCGGCGATGCCCGGCTTGAGCTCCCTCCATAAAGTCCAAAGCCCTTCCCCTATAATCCCATGGTCTAGCATACCCGTCATATTGTATCCGCAAATCTTTGGGTTAGAGCGTATCAAATTGAAGCCCAATCTCCTATGCTTGCAGTGAATACGCTGGCTCTCCCTCAACATATCCTCGGGAAAGGGATAGACTCCATCAAACCCCCATCTCCTCCAATCCTCCTCATATCTCTCCGCCATAGAGCGAATCAAACTCGCATCTGGGATGTCCAATCTCGCCCCTGCCTGCTCAAATAAACGGAACTCCCTAATGGCGTTGAACAAGCTACCAATCCCATATTCCGATAGGAATACAGGCTTTGTATCCGAGCCCAATTTTCGGAAGAAATCGTTGATTTCCTTCGTTTGAGGAACTGGTGGATAAATATGGGCATCTCCCGCCCCCTGAATATAACCTCCCAAGGGATATGAAAGGGGTGGAGCTTCCTTAGCCTCAGGCGATTCCTCTCCCCATTGATGCTCCCATTCTTCACTTCCCGGATTGCTGAGAGAGCCTATACTCAATTGCCTGTCCCAGCGTCCACTGTTAAGAAGAACTAAGCGAGTTTTATCCAGAGAGCGAACAAGGGAAAGCGCCTCCACTGCGTTGCGGAAAACCGCTCCATCAGGCGTCTCGTTCAACAACCCCCAAATAACAACGCTTGTATGATGTCTATCCCTTAAAATCATCTCCTTTATTGAGCTATCATATCTCTCCTTCATTTTGGGAGAATCCTCCAGGCACCAACTCGCCATACTCTCCTCATAGACCAAAAGCCCTATCTCATCGCAGAAGTCTAGCTGCTCCGGAAGCGCCAAGCCGGAGATGAAACGCACCATATTGAAGCCGAGCGCCTTGGCATAGACGAGGTCTATCTTCATTAAATCGGGAGTGGGAGGAACGGGATGACCTATGGGGAATTGGTTTCCCGTATGAGTGGAACGGATGAATATTCGCTTGCCATTTAGACGGAAATATCCCCTTTCCACCCTAAACTCTCTAAACCCGCTTCTCACAGAGCTTCTATGCTCAAAATCCATGCCTTCGCAAGTCGCTTTCAACTTTACATTTATCCTATATAGAAATGGGTCTTCCAAAGACCATAGATGAGGGTTCCGAACGAGGAGGGAAACCTCAAAATGGCTTTCACCGGGTGGGAAATCCGCCTGAAGCGATTTCAGGGCTTCAATTTCCCCGCTTTTATCAGGGGCAATATCCACTAAAAGCTCTCCTTTCGCCTTTGATTCCAAATCATTGCGGACCGTGATGCTTAGCTTCATCTCTCCGCTATAAATGTTTGGTTGAGGGAATACATCTATTATCCTGATAGCGGGAAGGGCGAGGAATTCAACTTTTTGAACTATTCCTCCATAATTGTAAGATGAGCCGGGGATGAGCCCTGAAGGAAGCTTATTGCGATGAGGAACTTGGGAGAGAACGATTTCATCAATCGGCTCGGATGTCGGATTTAGAACACGGACAGCCAATAAATTATCCTCATTAGGGCGAACGAAGGAGGTAACATCAACAAGGAATGGCGTTTCCCCTCCTTCATGTCCGCCGACATAAACCCCATTAAACCATACATCGGCGAGATAATCCACCGCCCAGAACCGTAGGAAACATCTTATACCCTTCCCCATTCTGAACTGGGGCTTGAAGCTTCGCCAATACCAAACAACACCATGATAATCGGGGAAAACCTGCTGAATTATTCCTGGCACAGGAGCATCTTTCGCCTCAGTTTTTATGGATTTATACCAACCTTCCTCCCTTCCTTTATTTTGGGGGTCGGGAAATAACTTCCAAATTCCATTTAATTTAAGAGTATAAGAATAGCCCAAAACGGCATTCGCCTCCTCTGGCAAGGATATAAGAATTATTAGACTTGGAAGAAGAAATCCTTTCAAAACACCAAACAAGGCTAATTGCTTTTATTTTGCCACTTAAATCAGGGTTGTCAATACATCGTTTTGTTGCCACAAGCTAAATCAGCATTCAAAATTATCTTATGCGATACGGCATAATCTCCGATATCCACAGCAATTTGCCTGCCTTAGAGGTTGTCCTCTCAAATCTCAAGAAGGAAGTGGATGCTTTCCTATGCCTGGGCGATATAGTTGGCTATGGTGCTCAGCCGAACGAGTGCTGTGAGGTAATAAAAGAACTCAAGCCAATCGCCGTGGCGGGAAATCACGACTGGGGAGCAGTGGAGAAAATCCCTTTACATCACTTCAATCCTTACGCTGAAGAAGCCATTCTTTGGACGAAGAATAACCTTAAAAGCGAGAATAGAGATTTTCTTTACTCCCTTCCTAAAACCCACATAGAGTCCCTCTTCACCATCGTTCACGGCTCCCTAAGAGAGCCAATTGAGGAATACCTCCTCTCCACTCCCCAGGCAAGGGACACTTTCTCTCTCTTAACGACCCCAATCCTCTTCTTCGGGCATACTCACATCCCAACTCTTTTCCTTCAAAGGGAAGGACAACTCTCGGTCTCGGCAATCATCCTTTCCAATGGAGCGAAGATAGAGATAAAAGAAGGTTTCCGCTACTTAATAAATCCCGGCTCCGTCGGTCAGCCGAGGGATAACATCCCTCTGGCAAGTGTGGGCATCTTTGATACATCAAAATTAGAGGTGGAGATAAAAAGATATGAATATCCAATAGAAGAGGCACAGAGGAGGATTATCTCCGCTGGTCTGCCTCTTATCCTCGCAGAGAGATTAAGCTTCGGTTGGTAGCTCCTCTCCTTCCTCCAAATCTCCTCCCTCTAAATCCTCTCCCCTCTCAACCGCTTCAATCAATTCCTCCACCTCCTCCCCTCCCTCGCCCATCTCCTTGCTTATCCTCCTCATAAAGGAAGCGACGCTCTTAGGGTCATTTTCATCAACACCCGAGAGAATACTCTCATCCGCGATGGATTCAATTATCTCGTCCTCATCTCTCAGGCGGGAAACCCTGGATATGACCTTCTTGAGCCTCTTCTCCTCCCCGCAAGTCGGACATTTAAGCGGACCCGGGTCGGCGACGACGCCAACTAAATAAGCAAACTTTCTTCGGCAATTCAAACAGAGATATTCATAAATAGGCAATTCCCATCACACCTCCACATATGGTCTTATCATCTCCAAGAACTCTTCCTCGTTTATCGTCTTTATCCCTAGCTCCAGCGCCCTTTGGTATTTAGAACCCGGGTTTTCTCCCACAACTACAAGGGTGGTGTTTCTACTGACGGAAGAAGAAGGAATACCACCCAATTTAGCTACTATCTCCTCAGCCCTGCTTCTCTCCATTGAGCGGAGAGCTCCCGTGAACACTATCCTCTGACCCGCAAGGGGCTTCTCCTCTGGCGCTTCCTCCTCTTCCACCCTAACTCCTGCCTTCTTCAATTTCTCTATCAACTCTCTATTGTGAGGCTCACGGAAGAACCTATATATGCTCTCCGCTACCACTGGACCTATGCCCGGAATGCTTGATATTTCCTCAAGGGTAGCGTTCATTAGACGCTCAAGGGAACCGAAGTGTTGAGCTAAGAGGCGGGCGGTGCTTTCTCCCACATGCCTTATCCCTAAGGCATAAATCAGGCGATGAAGCTCCGTCTTCTTTGATTTCTCAATGTTGCTAAGCAGCTTCCGCGCCAGCTTTTCTCCCATCCTCTCAAGCTTCAGAAGGTCCCATAGCTTGAGGTAGTAAAGGTCAGCGGCGTCCTTAATCAAACCCTCATCTACCAACTTATCCACCCACTCCTTTCCAAGCCCTTCTATGTTCATAGCGTCTCTAGAGGCGAAATGATATATCCTCTCCTTTACCTGAGCAGGGCAGGCATAGTTAATGCACCTGTAAGCAACCTCATCGGGGAACCTGACGACCTCGGAGCCACAAACTGGACAGGTCTTAGGCATCTGAAACTCTATCTCCTCACCAGTTCGCCTTGAAGTAACCACAGCGACAATTTCCGGGATAACTTCCCCTGCCCTCTGCACAACCACCCAATCCTTTATCTTAACGCCTAAGCGCTTTATTTCATCCTCATTATGAAGTGTAGCGCGAGAGATTGTCACTCCTCCCACCTCCACTGGCTTCAGCACAGCCACTGGCGTTAGGGTGCCGGTTCTTCCCACTTGAACTATTATATCCTCTACCTGCGTCACTCCTTGCTCCGCGGGGAACTTGAAGGCTATCGCCCAGCGAGGGCTGCGGGCAAGCGTCCCAAGTTCAGTTTGAAGCAAGAGGGAATTGACCTTTATAACTGTTCCATCTGTCTCATATGGTAGGCTATGGTGCTTCTCCGTCCACTCCCTGCAATACTCAATCGCTTCCTCTATACCATTGCAAAGACGGAAGTGGGGATTGACCTTAAAGCCCCAATCCCTAAGGGTCGTCAGTATCTCATATTGGGTCTTGAATTCGTATCCCTCGCAGTATCCGATGCCGTAGATGAATATATCAAGCTTCCTTTTGGCGGTAATGGACGAGTCCAGCTGCCTTACAGAACCTGCAGCTGCGTTGCGGGGATTGGCGAAAAGCGGCTCCCCTGACTCCGCCCTCTGCCTGTTCAGCTCCTCAAAATCCTTCTTGTGCATTATAACCTCGCCTCTCACCTCAATTATGGGAGGCGGATTGGGGATGTTTATCCTTAAGGGAATAGCACGGATTGTCTTTAAATTTGGAGTCACATCTTCCCCTTCAAAACCATCTCCTCTCGTCGCTCCGTGAGTGAGAATCCCGTTCTCATAGGTGAGGGAAACAGCCAACCCGTCCATCTTCAGCTCGGCGCAATATTCTATCTTCTCATCCTCGTTCATACCCAGAAAGCGCTTTATCCTCCTATCAAAGGCTATCAAATCCTCCTCGTTGAAGGCATTCTGTAGGGATAGCATGGGAACCCGGTGTCTATATGTGGGGAAGACCTCCAAAGGAGGTGCTCCAACTCTTTGAGTGGGGGAATCGGGAGTGACAAATTGGGGGAATTTCTCCTCAAGTTCCATTAGTTCCCGCATAAGGGCATCATATTCCGCATCGGATATCTCGGGTGAGTCCAGCACATAGTAGCGATAGTTATGATACTCTATGAGTCTTCTCAATTCTTCAATCCTCTTTTTGGCTTCCTCCTCTGTCATAAGCCATCGCCTCCTTATTAATATTTTTTATATTTTCCCTCAAATTTTTTGCAAGTTGGCAAAGCTCAAAAGAAGCCTTTTACTACCTAAGCCGGAGAAGAAAACCGTCACTATAGCATCATCTTCCGCTGGTTCGATTTGAAGTACTACTCCCTCACCAAACTCCATATGCTTCACCTTATCCCCAACTTTCAATTTCAATTTGACGCTCTCCCTCGGTGAGGCTTTCTCTATTATGCTCTCAGCCTGGGGATGGATAGAAGGATAATGGGAGGAAGTGGGAGCAACCTCCTCAAGCAACTCCTTCGGTATCTCCTGCAAAAAACGCGATGGCTTACCGCCTCCGTAAGCAGACCTATTCCAGGAACGAGAGAGGAAGAGCTTCTCTTTAGTGCGCGTCATCCCCACATATAGAAGCCTCCTCTCCTCCTCTATCTCCATCTCGCTCATTAGAGAGCGGGAATGGGGAAGCAAGCCCTCCTCAAGCCCAACGATGAAAACTATCGGAAACTCCAAACCCTTTGCGGAATGAAGCGTCATTAAAGTAACCGCATCAGGCGTCTGCTCATAGGTATCAACATCTGTCAAAAGGGCTACTCTCTCCAGAAGGGCAAGGATGTCAGCAGAGGGATTCTTATCCTCAAATTCCCTGGCAAATGATATGAACTCCTGTAGATTTTCCTTTCTCGTTGTTCCTTCAAGGGTTCCGTTGTCAATATATTTCAAATAACCCGTCCTCTCAAGCACCTCACGGATTAGATGAGAAGGAGGAAGGGAAAAGGATAATTCCCTCAACCCTTCAATGATATCAATGAAGTTCCTTAGACTTCTTAAAGTAACGGTGGGAAGAGTCTGACTTTCGACTAACATCTGGATAGCCTTATATAAGGATACTTCCTCTTCAAGGGCAAAAGCTTCAGCTTTGCCCAGGGTAACAGGACCTATTTTACGGGGAGGAACATCTATGATTCTCTTGAGGGAGAAGCTATCATCGGGATTCGTGATTACCTTCAGATATGCTACAACTTCCTTGATTTCCTTCCTTTCGAAGAACCGCAAGCCTCCAACTATCTTGTAGGGTATCCCAAAGGACATAAACATCTCCTCAAAAGACCTTGATTGAGCGTTGACCCGATAGAGGACGGCGAAATCTCCATATTTTCTCTTCTCCTTCTCCACCATCTCCCGTATCGTTTGAGCAACGAATTTCGCCTCCGCCTGCGGGCTCTCCGCTTCGTAAAAGCGTATCTTATCCCCTCCCTCCCTATCCGTCCAAAGCCTCTTCGCCTTCCTCATCTTGTTGTTCTTTATAACTGACCAAGCAGCGTCAAGGATGGTTTGGGGAGAACGATAGTTTCTCTCCAGCTTTATCACCTTCGCCTCGGGAAAATCATCCTCAAATTGGAGGAGAAGGCGAAAATCCGCACCTCTCCACCCATAAATTGATTGGTCGTCATCCCCTACAATAGAGATTTTCCTATGTTTATCTCCCAAAATCTTTATCAGCTCATACTGGGCATAATTAACATCCTGAAACTCATCAACCAATATATAATGAAACTTGTCCTGCCATTTCTCCCTTATATCCTCCCTCTCCCTCAAAAGCTTGACACAATATAGTATTAAATCGTCAAAATCCAAAGCCTTGCTCAGCTTCTTCTTGTCCTCGTAAAGCTTGTAAATAGTTGCAACTTTCTTCTCCAAAAAGCCAATTGCATTCTGTATGAACTCCCAAACCCCCATAAGATTCTCCTTAGCCCTTGATATCAAATTCAACACCATCTTCGGCTGATAATACTCGCTGTCAAGGGTGAGCTGGGATATAATCTCCTTTATTAGAGTTAGCTGGTCATCTTCGTCCAATATGACGAAATTTGAGGGAAGCCCAATTGCCTCGCCATCTATTCTCAGGATGCGAGCACATATTGAGTGAAAGGTCCCCATCCATATCTCCTCCCCTACCTCCCCCACCAAGCTGATTATGCGAGAACGCATCTCCTCCGCCGCTTTATTGGTGAAAGTAACAGCAAGTATGTTGCGTGGCGATACTCCCTGAGCGATGAGATATGCTACCTTATATGTAAGCACCTTCGTCTTCCCTGAACCAGCCCCCGCAAATATCACCAAGGGAGCTTCATTGAAGAGGACCGCTTCTCTTTGCTCTGGATTCAAATCCTTCAGAATTTCTTCCGCTTCCGTCATCGTGAAGATAACACCTGGCTCATAAATGGAATTGTAAAGATTGATGATAGAGTCGTCAAGAAAACTATTCCCGAGGCAAATTCGTGGTCGAGCTTGAACTGCTCCGAGAAAACAACAGTCATAAGAGCGGTTGGCATACAGGCTTGCATAATTAAGACCTGAAGAGGAAGTGAGGATAGACCTACCGGTAAAGAAAGAGAATATACGAGAAGGGGATGAAGGAAAAGCTTTAGGAGTGTGGCAATTGTTATAGGTAGCCAATTGTTTTTGAAATTGGAGGGGCGAAGGGAGATGCCTATAAAAAGCATTATGAGGGGAACCGTGGCATTACGAAGAAACTCCATTGAACGCCAAAGAGGATTGAGATAAGAAGGAATGGATTTTCCTATCAGGGGAAGAGCAACAATAGAAGCTATGAAAGGTGGGCTCTTCAATAGGGTGAGGAATCTGTTTTGCTCGCTCTCCGTTTTCCCATAATAGGTAGCAATGGCTATCCCCAATGTATTTAGGGGAAGCGCCATCCCAAACTGGTCTATAATCGCCGCCCAAGCTAAACCTTTGTTACCAAAAACTCCCTGAATAACGGGATAGCCGAGAAAACCGGTGTTAGCGAAGGATACAGCAAGGATAAATGTGCCTGTTGAAGAAGAAGGAAGTGAGAGCAGGCGAGCGATAATGTACCCTACTGCTCCAAGGAGCAGGGAGGAGAAAATGAAGATAATAGGGACGATAAAAGCCTCCTTTGTCAACTTCGCCCCTGCTAAGGCAAGGAGGATGAAACAGGGAAGGGTAACATAAAGAACGGTCTTGCTGAAAACCATGCCCTCCGCTGGTCCCCAAAAGCGGATAGCTTTCAAAAGATACCCCACTCCCGCCATCAGGAAGATGGAGAGGATTATCTCGTAGCAACAACTCATTAACCCTCTCCCACTTTCTCCTTCATCCCGATAAGTGGCGTGCTGTTCTTTGCAATTGCCTCTCTCACGAAGGCAACAAATAAAGGATGGGGAGCGGTAGGACGAGATTGAAATTCGGGATGGAATTGGGTGGCGATAAAGAAGGGATGAACTTCCTGGGGAAGCTCTATTATCTCCACAAGATTGTCATCAGGGGAGAGTCCGGAGATGACCATCCCTTTTTCCTGAAGGATTTCCCTATACTCGTTGTTCAGCTCGTATCTATGACGATGTCTCTCCCAGATTAGGTCCTGCCCATAACACCTTTGGGCGAGGGTTCCTTTAACAAGCTTGCAGGGATAGGCACCCAGACGCATCGTTCCACCTTTCTCCGATACCCCTCTTTGCTCGGGAAGGAGGTCAATCACGGGATAGGGTGTATCGGGATTGAACTCTGACGAATTCGCCTCCTTCAAACCACAGACATTCCTCGCAAACTCTATCACAGCGCATTGCATCCCGAGGCAAAGTCCAAGAAATGGAACCTTCCTCTCCCTTGCATATTGAATAGCCCTTATCTTCCCCTCTACTCCACGCACTCCGAATCCTCCCGCAACTAATATCCCTCCAACATCAAATAGATAATGCTGGGGGTCTTCCTCCTCCAAAACCGATGATTCAACCCACTCTATTTTCACCCTTGCCTTGTTCGCCGCTCCCCCGTGCACCAAAGCCTCAACTATACTGATATATGCATCTTTGAGATGCGTGTATTTGCCTACAAGAGCTATCTTAACTTCCCTTTCAGGGGATAAGAGCTTCTCCACTACCTCCTCCCATTCCTTTAAATCTGGCTCAACCTCTGGTAGATGAAGCCTCTTCAACACCTCCCTCGCCAATCCCTCTTTCTCCAATCTCAGAGGGATTTCATAAATGGTAGTTGTATCCAACCCCGTAATCACCGCCTCCTCATCCACGCTACAGTAAAGGGAAAGCTTCTTTTTCATCTCTGGTGTAAGGGGTAACTTTGAACGACAAACCAGTATATCCGGTTGGATTCCCATCTCTCTCAATCTAATAACGCTGTGTTGGGTCGGTTTTGTTTTAACCTCACCCCAAGGTCCCACATAAGCTATCAGCGTAACATGGATGTAGACGACATTCTCCGGTCCCGCATCATGACGCATCTGTCTTATCGCTTCAAGGAAATGCTGACCCTCTATATCTCCCACCGTCCCACCTATCTCCACGATAACGATATCCGCTCCCGTTTCCCTGGCAACTCCCCAAATTCTTGATTTTATCTCATCCGTTATATGAGGTATAACCTGCACGCAAGCCCCCAAATAATCTCCCCTTCTCTCCTTTCTTATAACCGCCTCATAGATTCCACCCGTGGTGAGATTTGAGGAGCGTGTCATATCAATTCCCGTGAAACGTTCGTAATGCCCGAGGTCCAAATCGGTTTCCGCGCCGTCCTTCGTCACGAAGACCTCTCCATGCTGGAAAGGATTCATCGTTCCTGCATCTACATTTATGTAGGGGTCTATCTTGAGGAGGGCTACCTTGAAGCCCCTCGCTTTCAGGAGCCTGCCCAAGGAGGCGCAGGTGATTCCTTTTCCGATGGAGGAGACGACCCCTCCTGTAACGAAGACGAATTTAGTAGGCATAAATAAATCACCCCTTTATGAGAAGATGGGAATTCTAAATCCATTATACCACTAATTGCTTGTTAATGGCAATTCCTCTTTTTAAAAAGTTGCCGAATAGGAAAATATATGTTATTATTAGAATAATTGAATATTCTGAAGGGAGGATAATAAGAATTATGAAGGCAGATGTAAGAAAATTAGGACTCTTGGATAGGTATTTAACTTTTTGGATATTCGCTCTTATGTTCGTAGGCGTTGCAATTGGCTATTTTCTCCCCAGCATTGCCGATTTCTGGGGCAGATTCCAAATTGGAACCACAAACATCCCAATAGCTATCGGCTTAATATTGATGATGTATCCACCCTTAGCAAAAGTGAAATATGAGGAATTGCCAAAGATTTTCAAAAACTATAAACTCCTTGCCCTTTCCCTCATCCAAAACTGGGTTGTTGGACCTTTTTTGATGTTCTTCTTGGCGATTCTCTTGCTCCCTGATAAGCCCGAAATGATGTTAGGAGTGATTTTGGTAGGACTTGCTCGTTGCATCGCGATGGTGCTTGTTTGGAATGATTTAGCAGGAGGGAATCCAGAATTAGCCGCAGGCTTAGTCGCTTTCAACGCCCTATTCCAAAGCCTCTTCTATTCAGTATATGCATATTTATTCCTCACAAAGTTTCCACCTCTCTTCGGCTTTAAAGGTACCCTCGTCAACATCTCCCTTGTTGAAGTTGCCAAGACCGTCCTCATATATCTGGGTATCCCCCTGGTCGCGGGTTTCCTTACCCGCTTGATATTGATGAAGATTAAATCAAAAGAATGGTATCACACGTTTTTCATTCCTAAAATCTCCCCAATTACACCCATAGCTTTGCTGTTCACTATATTTGTTATGTTTTCCCTAAAGGGAGAAAAAATCGTGGAACTCCCACTTGATGTTTTGAGAGTTGCCATTCCCTTTTCCCTTTACTTTGTTCTTATGTTTTTTGTAACTTTCTTCATTGCTAGGAAATTAGGCAATCCCTATGACCTAACAACCGCTGTATCTTTCAGTGCTGCCAGCAACGACTTTGAATTGGCAATCGCCGTAGCGGTAGCACTATTCGGCATACAATCTCCAACCGCCTTCGCCACCGTTATCGGACCACTTATAGAGGTTCCCGTTTTAATAAATCTCGTGAACATCGCCCTTAAATTAAAGGACAAATATTTCCCAAGAGAGGAGGTGATGGGCTTTGCTGAGAGCCACGAGTAAAGGAATACCGGCGGAAAAGCTCTTGCCCTCAATGGCGGATATGCTATCAGCTTTCTCCCACCCAATTAGACTAAAGCTCCTTTATCTTCTCTTAAAAAGCGAACTCTGCGTTTGTGAAATCGTAAGAGCCCTCAATCTTCCCCAAGCTCTTATCTCTCAACATCTCTCCGTCCTCAGAGCTCAAGGTCTTGTAAAATCAAAACGAGTCGGAAATAGAATCTCCTATTCTCTCAGCAGCGAAAAGATTCCACACCTTTTGAATTTAGCCGAGGAAATCGTCTCTCAACGATTGAAGGAAATATCTTCACTGATAGGAGGTGAATAGCTAAATGGCGCAAACTTGGTTTCCCGTGATTGACTACGAGAAGTGCATAGGTTGTTTCGCCTGTGCCAACTTCTGCCCTCACGGAGTTTTCAGCACCGATGGGGATAAGCCAGAAGTTGTGAATCCCCTCGCCTGCGTGGAGTTCTGCCGAGGATGCCAGAAGATATGCCCGCAAGAGGCTATCTCCTACTACGGCGATACGGAAAAATAGAAAGGAGGTGATTTAAATGGCAAAGAAAGGCGTTATCCTCTGCGTTTGTCAAGGCACCTGCCCTTCGTTCCAGCAAATGAACATCTTTGAGGTTCTCAATACATTAAGGCGTCAGAAGCTGGTGGATTTCGTTGCTCTTCATCCTCAGCTTTGCGCCTCCGACGGCGATGTCTTCTGGGAAGTTTTCCTGAAGGGTATGGACGATGTTGAGAAGCTCGTCGTCGCGGGTTGCGACCCCGATATGCAGAGGAAGTTGTTCAGGGAGGCCTTTGAAGCAACTAACTTCGACAAGAACAAGCATGTTGGTGTTGACATCCGCAATATGACGACGGAGCAGGCAATAGAGGCTATAAAGTCTGTTTTATAGCCTCAATTTCAGGGCGAAAGGGCAAGGGCTTTGCTCCTTGCCCTTTCGCTAAACCTACCCACTAAAAATCTCCTCTCATCTAACAGAATATCTATTAATCTCTTCAATCTCTCCTCTCCGAATTTCTCCGTTGGAGAAAAAGCAATACAATCTCCCCTCTTTATTGACGTTAAAATATCGTAAATCCCCTCGCAATCGCTGAACACAATCGTCCTCAGAGGAGAGGAATACTCCCCATAGGTTCCCGCAACAATAGGCTTCCCCATCTTTGCCTTGCCCATTAAATAAGCATCAAATTCCACTCCCTCAACATTACCACCAATTGCCATTCCACCCGCCTCATGTATAGCCAAAACGAGCTCCCTCACATCCTCGCTTGCCTTTATGCTCTCAATCGCTCCTAAACTCACAATTTCTCCAGAGGAAATAGAAAATGTCTCCCCAGGGATTACCGTTATCTTCCATCCCCTCTCGCTAACATCCCAAATTGCTTGCTTCGCTCCCACCCTTGTCCCTTTATCGGAGATGGCGATGAAATCGCTAAGGGAACCCATAGCGGTAAGGACGATTTGCTGGGGAGAAAGCTTTCCTGTAGAGAGATTCGTGAAAGCTTGGACATCCCCAACCAACATCTTCTTGTCCCTTAGATAATCAACCATATCCTGCAAAACTTCAACCGCGGGCGTCGTGCTTCCCTTCTCCTTCCCCACCAATATGAGCACATTCTTGCCCCAGATGTAGCGTGAGAGGATATAAGCTTCCTTATCCGGAGCCGGCATCTTGAAGTTCCCTATCAATTGCCGTAGAGCGGGCAGCCCGACGATCACTACATCCTTATAACGATTAACCTCCTCTAATCTTATCAATTTCCCTCCCAACTTCTGAACGAGGGATTGAGCAAGGGCAAGGGATTCCTTATCGTCCTTGCTTGCATAGAAGCCTGCTTCTGGAAAATTGAAGCCTATGGCTTTGGATATGTCCTCAACGAGTATATTGGGTTGCAGAGGAGGCATAAGGTCCTCTATTCTCCCGATTTGCTGGGAAGCAATTGCGGAATTTATGAGGTAAATGGCGACATCCTTGCTCAGCGCTTGTGCTAGCCATAGGTTGTTTCCTGCCTGAGCCAAAACCTCTCCCGAAGCAGTCGCCCAGCCCTGCCAGCCATTCCCTGAAATTTCCTCCGGTATCTGTAAATTCTCCCTCCATCTCGCTAAAATCTCGTCCCTTCGCCCTCCCAGCAGAGAGGAATCTGGATGAGTCCAAAGGGATATGGAAGCTATCGGCAAATTAGCGTAAACTAAAGTCAATCTTTCAAAAGAGCCACCTGTCTGCCATTTCTCAAATTCCCATAGATAAGAGAGTTCCTGGGAAGAAGGAAGGCGAAGGGTTGGAAACTTAAGCATGGCTGGGGATGCATAATCCCGCCTTATTAAAGCAGAACTTGCCTCAAATGTAGGGATGTAATCCCTGCTTTCCCAAAGGAAAATTCTCGCTAATATAACCGCATCCGGGTCGGGATTCTTCGTTTCCTCCACTTTCCTCTTCAAAACAGAAATAAAATCCAAAGCATGAGATTGCCATGCTGAACCCTGCAAAACCATAACAGCGTCCTGCCAACTTCTTACCTTCCTCGCCTCCTCCAAAGCCTTCCCCATCCTATCAACTTCCTTTTCCAAAGTAGAGATTTCCTTCTCTAAATCATACTTATTTACCTGTGTGCTAACCTCCATCACCCCTTCTGCAGTCTCCAGCTTAGCGGTTGCTATGTATGTCCCCTCCGGCTTCCCTCTCCCATCCCAATGGACGAACAGAGGATTGAAACCCGCCTTAACTTCTATATCCTGGTCTTTTTCAAGCAGTATCTCGCTATCCTTCTTAAAGACGAATTCTAACCTCCCTCTAACATCCGAACTGCTAAGCAACCAAAGGGGGATGTCCATCTCTTCATCGCCTATGAAGATGGGTGTGGGCGCGAAAATGATAGCGGTTTGGTAGGGCGGAGCAGGCTGAGCTGCCAGGATTACATCACCAAACTGAGCCCCTTCCCTTGCTATTCCCATTCCCTCCTTCCACCCCTCAGACCAGGCGATATACCCTCTATATCCAGAGATGTCAGTATCATTGAGCACTGCATTGAACTTGAAGGAAAGCCCCTCAGCTGGCGTCAGCTCCAATAGGCTCCAGGGAATGGAGATTTCAAACTGATAGGAACCGTTGAGGGATTTGACAGCGAAGGGTGGGCTCTCGGGGAGAAAAGTTCGGTCTTTAAATGTGTAAAGCTTCTTCTCAATAGCGGAATAGGTGAGCTCAAGAGAGGGAGCGAGATAAATTTGCAGGCTTTCCTGCCAAGGTTCGGCGTTTTGAGCAAGTATATCATCCAAGACCTCCCCGGAAACATAAAGGAAATCCTTGTCCCAAGAAAGCCAAATCTTGGCTCCCGCATCTTGAGGACCCCTCCACAGGTAATTGGGGATTGAACCTTGGACAAGGAAGATAAAGGGCTTATCCAGATATTCCGACAAATCCCCATCTATCGTGGCTGGCTTTTCCATCAGCCAGGCGGAATATTTCGGCTGTGAGAAAGCCACAGCAAGAAAGAACAAAAGCGGAAACAATCTTCTCATTCATATACCCCCTTGAAGATTTTTCTCTATTTTAACTCTTCTAAATGATTATGTGAAGATGAATTTAAAAAGATATCGGAATTAATAGGAGTGGAAGCGGCAAAGAACGATTCCCCTTTGGAGTTTATAGTAAAGCAATATGGAAAATTCTCCTTAGGAGTCTCAAATGTTCTAAAATTGAACCACCGATTTGGACTATTTTCCAAAAAATCTTATAATTGATTTTCAAAAGGAGGTCAAAAGATGAGAAGAAAATTCATCAATCCAATAGACCTTTTGGCGTTGATTTTAATCGTCGCTTTCCTCGTTTTCGTCTTTTTGCAGAAAGCGGGAAAGCATCCCCTTGTATCTGCCGAGGGGCAATTGAGGAAGATAGAGATAGATGCAATAGTGAAAGCTTTCCCCTTGACGGATTTGAACTGCGTGAAGCCAGGGGAAAAGCTCTTTATAAAAGTTAAAAATCAACCTTTTGATTGGGTCGTTGTGAAGGATGTGAAATTCACTCCCCGCCAAGCCGTCGTCCCAACGGGAAACGGTGGATACAAGCTCATTCCCAGCCCATCCGAGCCTTATACCGTGGATATCCTCTTCGTCCTCCAAGCACAGGGATATGTGAGGAGCGATGGCATTATAGTGGGAACAAAATTGAAAGTGGGAACCCCCATAGATTTAGAAGGAAGAATGATAGATGTTAAAGGGCAAGTAGCGGGAATTAGGGTGCTTTAAATGGAAAGCCTCTCCCTTTGGGAGAAGAGTTTCATCTACAATGCCCTAAAAAAATCTGGCGGCTTACTGAGGAAATATCTTCAGCCCTACGCCAGAACATCTTTTGTAGCGGGATGGATTGACCCTCTCCTCCAGCTTTCCCTCCTTCTCCTCCTCTTCCTCATGCCCTTCATCTCCTCGGGCAAAATCGCCCTCCTTACCTTCCTCTCCCTCATCCTATGGATAGCTAAAGGACTCACCAAAAGAGAGGAATGGACCCCCAAAATGGACCTCTTCTCCTTCCTCTTTCTCCTCTGGCTTGGCATCTCCCTCCTTTCCACAGGTCTATCTCCATTCTTCACACCCTCCCTAAAGGGATTCGCTAAGCTCCTCGTCTATCTCACCGCCTATTTCCTCTTTCTTTCAAATTTCGACACAAGAGGGAGAAAGGAAAGGGCTGTTTTCATCGTCTCCCTCTCAGCCTTAATCGTCTCCCTCTACGGAGTATGGCAAGAGATTATCGGGGTTGCTCCCCTCGCCCTTTGGGAAGATGTAGAGGCAATGGGGGGTAATGTCGTGAGGGTTTATTCCACATTGAGGAATCCCAATCTTTTGGGCGGATACTTGATAGGCGTGATTCCTCTTTGTCTAAGCCTTCTCATAATTAGGCGCGACTGGAGAAGACCACTTCTCGCCCTATCCTTTGTCTCCTCTCTTCTAGCGTTGCTCTGGACATATTCAAGGGGCGCCTACATCGGCTTTTTCGCTTCCATCCTCGTATTCTTCCTTCTCTTTCTTCGTCTCGCTTGGCAAAAGGGAAAGACAAAAGCGCGCCTCGCCATCGCTCTCCTTCTCGTCTTATTTGTCATGTTTTCCTCCCTCATCGTCATAGCTTCCCCAACCCTCAAGGGAAGGATAAAAACGATTTTCTCAATCTGGGGGCATACCTCAAATGTTACGAGGTTCACGATTTGGCAGTCATCCCTGCAGATGTTCAAGGATAATTGGCTGATAGGCATTGGTCCGGGAAACGATACATTCCGGAGAGTCTATGCCTTCTATATGCGTCCCCGCTTCAATTCCCTTGCCTCCTATAACATCTTCCTGCAAGTTGCGATAGAGAATGGAATCCTGGGATTAATTGTCTTTCTCGCTATGCTTTATGTCCTTTTCTCCCGGGGGATTAAACGCATCTCAGGAGAAGATACAAGCACAGCGATTTTGCTCATAGGCGCCATCTCCGCTTGCATAGCCCCATTATTTCACGGCTTAGTTGACACGATTTGGTATCGCCCTCAACCACAAATGCTATTCTGGCTCGCCGCTTCCTTAATCGTTGGGAAGCCAAGAGAAGTGAGAAGTGTTTTAGCTATGAATTTTGGAGGGATAGGCGATGAAATCCTCTTCCTTCCCACCTTGAGGGCTTTGAGGAAGAGATTTCCCTATGCCTATTTAGCAGTTGTGGGAGAACCACGAAGCATCTCCGTTTTAAAAGGAGAAGCGGACGAAATAATCCCCTTGGATGTTAAGGGGAGATTAAGTTGGAGCGAGCTTCTTCGTTTCTTATCCTATATAAGATATTTGAAGCCCGATATCGCTCTGGCATCAGGGACATCACCTTTTATTCCCCTCATGCTCTTTTTAAGCGGGGCAAGCGAGAGGATTGGCTATAAACAAAGCAAGTTGTCCTTCCTCAACACGAAAAATGCCGATGGAACGAGGAACGATTACATGGCTTTCGTTCATTTCAGATTGGCGAAGGCTTTGGGGATAGAGGAGTCGCCCTCCTTGCCCAGCCTTGAAATCCCGGAGGAAGCGAAGGAATGGGCGGACAAGTTTCTCTCTGAAGCAGGCTTTAAAAATGGGTTTATTCTGATTCACCCAGGAATCGGGAAGATGAGCATCAAAAGGGGAATTGATAGAAGGTGGGAAAATAACAAATGGAAGGAATTAATGAGAATTTTGAAGGAAGAAGGCTACGAAATCCTTGTTTCCCTTGGACCTGACGATAGAGAGATGGAGGAAGAGATGAAGATGCCCGGAATCCATTTTGCCTTTCCCCCCGACATCTTCAAGCTCGCCGCATTGATAGAAAGGAGTTCACTCCTCATTTGCCTTGATTCATCCGCGATGCATTTAGCGGTTGCTCGTGGAAAACCCCTCGTCGCCTTGTTTGGTCCCTCCGACGAGGAGGAAGTGCTTCCCAAAGATGAGAGATTTCGTCCCGTTTTTGCCAATTTGGATTGCCGCCCCTGCTTATGGGATAGGAGAAGAACCTCCTGTCCCGAATTGACCTGTATGAAGAAAATAGAAGTTGAGGATGTTTTGAAAGCTGTTAGGGAAACTATCCCTTTTTCCCTAACTGAATAAGGCTTCTGTGAAGGCGACGGGGTCGAAATCCACCAAATCCTCCAACTTCTCTCCCACTCCGAGAAGTTTTATCGGAATTCCCAATTCTTGCTTAATGGGTATAATCGCTCCCCCCTTCGCCGTTCCATCATATTTACAGAGAACTATTCCCGTCACATCACAGGCTTCCAAGAAAGCCCTTGCCTGCTGAATCGCGTTCTGTCCAATTGTGGCATCAAGAACTAATAAACTCTCATCGGGCTTTCTCCCCAGTTGTCTCTCTATCACCCTGTTTATTTTCTTCATTTCCTCAAGTAGATGGTTCTTCGTGTGAAGGCGTCCCGCTGTATCTATTAAGATGAAGGGAATCCCCCTTGCCTTTCCAGCGGAAATCGCATCAAAAACTACCGCAGCGGGGTCCGCGCCCTCCTTTTGCTTTATCACATCCACCCCAATCCTTCTTCCCCATTCCTCCAACTGCTCTGCTGCCGCCGCTCTAAAAGTATCCCCCGCTACTAATAAAGATTCCTTCCCTTCCTTCTTTAACCTATAGGCAAGCTTGGCAATCGTGGTCGTTTTCCCCGTCCCATTGACTCCGAGGAAGAGATAAACAGTAGGTGGTTCGGGGAAAACCCTCAAGGGAGAAGCAGGGGAGAGAATCTCTATTATTTTGCTCTTCAAAGCGCTAAAATCCCCATTCTGCACCAAGGGAAGCAGTTGCTCCGTCATCTTAACACCTACATCAGCGGTCAATAAAAGCTCTTCAACCTCGCTCAAAAGCTTAGCATTCGGTCTTCCACCTCTTAAGATTTCTCTAATTCTCGCGAAGATTCCCCTTATTTTTCCTCCCCTCCTTTCAGCAGTCCTCTCTCTTCCATAAATCGCAGAACATCCGACAGACGAAATCTTCTCTGATTTCCCGCAGTTCTAAAAGAAGGCAATAGTCCCTTATTCGTGTACCTCCGAACCGTCATAGGACAGACATTGAGCAGGCGCGCAACATCCCGCAAGGTTAAAACGGGGTCAAGCAGCCTTTGAAGAAACTCTTCTCTGCTTTCCTTCCTCGCCCTTTTATAACCTTTAATCACCTTTTCCTCCCCTACCCCCTTTAGCTCCACTTTCTCAGGCAATGTGAAACTCACCCCTCCACCCTTTGGACCCTCTTTTCCACCTATATAAATCTCGTCAAATACAATCCCCTTTCCTTCCTTCTTCTCCGGATGGGAAGGCTGAGAAGTATCCTTGCCTTCCGCCTCCTTCTTTATCTTTTTCTCCAATTCCTTCGCTTGCTTCTCCACATAATCAAACCAATCCTTCAAACTACGCATTTGGTATCACCTTTTTATAAGTTTTTAATTAAAAATTATACTCATTTTACCTTCTCGTCAACATAATAAGCCCTAAATTATGAACATCGCATCGCCCAAACTCAAAAATCTATATCCCAGCCTCTTAGCCTCCTCATACGCCTTGAAAATTAGCTCCTTGCCAGCGAAGGCACAGGTCAGAAGAAGAGGCGTTGAAGCAGGAAGATGAAAATTCGTTATTAAAGCATCTATTATCTTGAACTTATATCCTGGATAAATGAAAAGGGAAGTGGTCTGTCTTCCCGCTATCACCTTTCCATTTTCCTCGGCGCTTTCCAAAGTCCGCACAACGGTGGTTCCTACAGCTATTACCCTCCGCCCTTCCTCTTTCGCTTTATTAATTTTCTCCGCTGACTCTACGCTTATCTCAAATTCCTCCTCCTCCATCTTATGTTCCTCCACATTCTCCGTGCGAATGGGTTTGAAGGTCCCCAAACCTACCTTGAGAGTTATGTAAACTATCTCCACCCCCTTTTCCTTCAAAGCATCCAAGAGAGAAGGCGTGAAATGGAGACCAGCTGTGGGAGCAGCAAGGGAACCTTTTCTTTTTGCGTAAACGGTTTGATAGCGTGAAGGGTCTTCCAATGGTTTCTTAATATAGGGTGGCAAGGGAAGCTCGCCAAGAGAGAAGGGAGAAACGCCCTCGGGAAATTTAAGCTTCCAAATTCCCCTTTCCCTTCCAACAACCTCGCAGAAGATTTCCTCTCCTTTTGGAGTAGAGAAAATTATTCTCCTGCCAACACCTATTCTCCTGCTTGGACGAAGGAGAACGGAAAACATGTTATTTTCGTCTTCCTCTAAAATCAAGACCTCTACTTTTCCACCCGTGTCTTTCCGTCCCTTTAACTTAGCTGGAATGACCTCTGTATCGTTTAAGACGAGCAAATCCCCGGGATTTAATAGATTGACGATTTCCCTGAAAGCGGGTAAATGGATTATCTCTCCTGTTTTTCTATTTAAAACAAGGAGGCGGGAGGAATCCCTCGGTTCAATGCCTTCTTGGGCAATGAGATGGGGCGGCAATTCATAGATAAACTCCGATACTTTCATTCATCTCCTGAAGAGAAATGATAGTAGGAAAAAGAGAGCAGTTAGGAAAACGCTGAGGAGAATGCAAGTGGTGATAGGGAAGAAAAAGGTAAAGTTATCCTTTTGAATAAAGATGTCGCCCGGGAGGAGCTTCCATTTCCAGCCAGTTGTGGAGAGAAGGAGGATGATAACGCCCGATAGGAGGAGGAAACCTCCCATGAGGATAAGGGATTTCGCTATAAGCGAGAAGGCGTTCATAGCAATAAAAATTTTAACTTCCCAGCCTTCGTGCGTCAAAAAATGCAATTCTTAAAATAATTTATTAAAAGTTTTTAAAAAACTATTGACAAAAAATCGGCTTGCAAGTTATAGTTATTATTGATTAAACTAATTTAATAGGAAAGGAGGTGAAAAAGATGGTAAAGCGCCGTGGTTTCACCTTGATAGAATTGCTCGTCGTGATCGCTATCATAGCGATCCTGGCGGCAATTCTATTCCCCGTCTTCAGTCGCGCTAGAGAACAAGCTCGTAAGTCCAACTGTCTCTCTAACTTGAAGCAGATGGGCACAGCTATGTTGATGTACGCCCAAGACTGGGATGAGACGCTCCCCCTTGCGATGCCAGGCTGTATACTCCCAGGCGCTAAACAATGGTGGGCTGCGATTTATCCCTACACCAAGAACGCTTCTATCCTCCACTGCCCCTCCGCTGCAAACCCCTGGACATGGTTCACTAACCCAGGAGGGCAGTGTGGAGGCGGTCCTTCCTGCACAGAGCTCCTTCCCGGAATGCCTGCTCAGGGCAACTTCATCAGCTATGGCGCTGCAATTGGCATTCTTGGAAGCATAAGATGTGCTGGAGGAGGCACTATGTACGCCTGCAATGGCTTGGCGGGAAAGCTGACCGCTATGCGCGATGTCCCCAACACCGTATTGGTAGCTGATTCCACAAGAGGCATTTTCGGTGGCGGACCCCCCGGGCACGCGGCAACGCTTGGCGATGGCACAGTTGCTCCCATCGTCTTCGCTCAAAATCCTGGCAACCTCTGCCCCTACGGTCCCTGCGGACACAACTTTGCTTCCTTAGACGACGCGCTTAGAGCCCTTGGGAAGGACGAGGATGCCATGGCACGCCACACTGGCGGAGCGAACATCCTCTTCGCCGATGGACACGCGAAATGGCTGCCGATTAGAAAGATTCGCGCCAAAACCGCAGGTGGAGACCTCGTCCTAACCGCTTACGAAAACAACTTATGACGGTTTGCGGGGAGCGGCTTTAAGCCGCTCCCCGCAAAAAATTCTTGCCTTTAACCCCCTTTCACTTTATTATTTCTTTCTATGAAAATCCTTATAACAGGCGGAGCAGGTTTTATTGCTTCTCATATAGCCGATGCTTATATTGAACTCGGTCATTCCGTAATAATCGTGGATGACCTCTCCACAGGATTTGAGGAGAACATCAACCCAAAAGCTAAATTCTACAAGCTGGATATAAGAGATTTGGAGGGCTTGAGGGAAATCTTTGAGAAAGAAAAGCCCGAAATCGTCAATCACCACGCCGCCCAAATAGATGTCCGCAAATCCCTCAAGGATTTCATCTTTGATGCAGATGTCAATATCATGGGCAGCTTGAACCTTCTAAAGCTCTCCCTTGATTACGGAGTCAAGAAGTTCATCTTCGCCTCAACGGGTGGAGCCATCTACGGCGAACCCCTTTATATACCCGCCGATGAAAAGCATCCCGCCCTTCCCCTATCCCCCTATGGCGCCGCCAAGCTCTCAATTGAACATTATCTCTATGTATTCCATCAAAATTTCTCCCTCCCCTATATTTCCCTCCGCTATGCCAATGTTTACGGTCCAAGACAAAATCCACTGGGAGAGGCGGGAGTCGTCGCCATCTTCACAGATAAGATGGTGAAGGGGGAAAGACCAATCATCTTCGGCGATGGCAAGCAGACAAGGGATTTCGTCTATATAAAGGATGTTGTCTCAGCGAACATAATAGCCCTTAAGACGGAGACAGTTGGGGTCTTCAATATCGGAACGGGTCAGAGGACTTCAGTTAACGAAGTCTTCAGGAAGATAAAGGATGCTCTGGATGAAGAGATTGAACCCATTTACGCGGAGGAGAGAAAAGGAGAAGTGAAGCATATAGCCTTGGATTGCTCCCTTGCGGAAAAGGAACTCGGCTGGCGCCCTCAATACGATTTCGATTCTGGTTTAAAGGAAACGATAGAATTTTACAAAAAACTAAGAAATGCCTAAGAGGGCGGTCTTCCTTGACAGGGATGGAGTGATAAATCTCAATCGCCCCGATTATGTGAAAAGTTGGGATGAATTCATCTTTTATCCTTTTGCAAAGCTCGCTCTATCAAAGCTCGCAAAAAGCAATTTTCTCATAATCATTGTCTCCAACCAATCCTCGGTGGGGAGGGGAATAGTAAAGAAGGAAACGGTGGACGACATTAATCAAAGAATGAAGGAGGAAATAGAGAAGGAAGGCGGGAGAATAGATGCTATCTATTATTGCCCTCATAAGCCGAATGATGGTTGCCCCTGCAGAAAACCTAATCCGGGTCTACTCCTCAAGGCATCCGAGGAATGGGATATAGATTTGAGGAAATCATATATGATAGGCGATGCCCTATCCGACATAGAGGCGGGGAAGAGAGCCGGTTGCTTTTCCATCTTCGTATTGACGGGTAGAGGCAAGGAACAATTACACCTTTTCCTCAATTCCCCCTACCAATATGACAAACTCGCCCTTGACCTTTTAGACGCAGTGGATTGGATATTGAAAAGAGAAGGCTACTCCGCCAGAGAAGAGTCCCCCACCGATAACCCTCAAGATTGACTTCTTTACTCGTCGTCGTTATCCTTTATAATGATGAAATATGGTGTTGTTGCTATCGTTGGAAGAGTAAATGTCGGAAAGTCCACCCTCTTCAATAGATTGGTGGGCAGGAGAATGGCGATAGTGGAGGGTGAGCCAGGAGTCACACGCGATAGAGTTTATGCCCTTTGTGAATGGCAGGGAAACCTCTTCTCCCTCATAGATACCGGCGGTATGTTTCCTCCTTTCCTTGACTCCGTGACCGAGCAGGTGATGAAACAGGTTGAACAAGCGATAAAGGAAGCGGATGTAATCCTCTTCGTCGTTGATGTCGTTGATGGTCTCACGGTCTCCGAAGAGGAAATAGCTGAGAAATTGAGGAAGCAAAATAAACCAGTTATAATCGTCGCGAATAAATGCGATGTCAAAAGAAAGCGCTGGAAAATAACGGAAGCGGACTTGAACAGCTTAGGGGGACAGGATATAGTCTACATCTCCGCCTTGAAGGGGGAAGGAATAGGTGAGCTCCTGGATAAGATAATCTCCTATCTTCCCGAGGAAACCCCTCCCTTACCCAGAGAAGACCAGATAAAAATAGCGATAGTGGGAGCCCCAAATGTGGGAAAATCCAGCCTTTTAAATGCCATCTTACAAGAGGAAAGAGTGATAGTTGACAAGACACCGGGAACTACCAGGGATACCATTGATACCCCTTTCCAATGGATGGAAAGGGATTTCCTTCTCATAGACACAGCGGGAATAAAGAGGAAAAGCAAACTCCAAAGTTTGGTGGAGTACTTCGCCCTCGTTCGCTCCCTTAAGGCAATTCAAAGGACGGACCTCGCCTTCCTCGTTTTGGACGCCTCCTACGGGGTAAGGAGGGCGGATAAAAGGGTTGCGGGCTACATTCAGGACGCTTATAAAGCCTGCATAATCGTTGCCAATAAATGGGATTTAATAAGAGAAGGACACAATAAAAAGGTACAGAGGGAGTTCATAAAATTGGTGCGAACGGAAATGCCTTTTTTGGATTACGCCCCCGTCGTATTCACCTCCGCCTTGAAAGAAGAAGGTATCTACGATTTGCTCAATAAGTCCCTTGAGGTTTACCAAAACTTCACAACCCAGCTTCCCATTGAGGAAGTCGCTTCTATCCTGAAGGAAGCCGTAGAGAAACACCCTGCTACGGAAGGTAGAAAGTATCTCAAGCTTTATCAAGTGGAGAACGCCGGCGTTAAACCGCCAACTTTGAGTCTTTATGTTAACGTTCCCGACATAGCTGATGCATCCTATCTCCGCTATCTGGAAAATTGCTTGCGAGTAAGATTCCCGCTTGTGGGTTCGCCTATAAAGTTGCTCTTGCGAAAAAAGAAGAAGGTTCCCATGAAATTAAAGGAGAAAATGAGATGAAAGAATTTTTCCTTTGCCTATTCTCCTTTCTTTTCGGTTCCATTCCCTTTGGGTTTCTCATCTGCAAATATCGCTTGGGCATAGATATCAGGAAGTTGGGAAGCGGAAACATAGGAACAACGAATGTTATCAGAGTGGCTGGACCATCTTGGGGAATCTTGGTTCTTTTCCTTGATGCCTCCAAGGGATTGATTCCCGTCCTCATCGCGAGGAATCTCCATTTCCCTCCTATCTTTATAGTTCTCGCTGGCATACTATCAATCCTCGGACACATCTTCTCCCCCTTCGTTGGCTTGCGCGGAGGAAGAGGTGTAGCAACAGGACTTGGAGTAGTCATCGGTATCGCCCCAACCGTCGCTTTTATTCTTTTCTTAACCTGGCTCATAGTCGTTCTCCTAACCCGCTATGTCTCCCTTGCCTCCCTCACAGCTGCCTTCCTATTCCCCATAATAATGGCTATATATAAATCCCCTCTCCCCTTCTTCCTCCTTTCAATAGCCATCTCCATCCTTGTAATCGTCAGGCATAAACCAAATGTTGAAAGGCTCTTGCAAGGAGAGGAACACAAAATTGGAAAGCGGGTGAAACCCCAATGAAAGAAGCGCTATTTTGGGAAGAAAAGGGAGAGGGCAAAATCCAATGCCACCTCTGCCCTCATAATTGCCTTTTGGATAAGGGCAAGATAGGAATCTGCAAAGCTCGTCAAAACATTGACGGCAAACTTTATTCCCTCGTATATGGGGAAGTGACCTCCATCGCCCTTGACCCAATAGAGAAAAAGCCCCTTTACCATTTCTACCCCGGCACATACATTCTCTCGCTTGGAACCTTCGGCTGTAATTTCTCCTGCGATAATTGCCAAAACTGGCAGATTTCCCAACAAAGAGCGCCCACCCGGTATTTCTCACCAGAGGAAATCGTCTCCATAGCTAAAAGTGAACAGAGGAATATCGGCATCGCCTATACTTACAATGAACCTCTAATTTGGTATGAATTCGTTAGAGATTGCGCAATTTTAGCGAAAGAAGAAGGCTTAAAAAATGTCCTCGTTACAAACGGCTATATAAATGAGGAACCTCTTCTTGAGCTTCTTCCCTATATAGATGCAATGAATGTGGATGTGAAGGCGATGAACGAGGAATTTTATAGGAAAATACCCAAGGGGAAGCTTGCTCCCGTCCTCCGCACAGTAGAAATGGCTGTGAAAAACGGCGTTCATGTGGAAGTTACCAATCTCATCATTCCTACCCTGAACGATAAGGATGAGGATTTCAATGCCCTCATTGATTGGCTCTACAGCATTGATAAGTCAATTCCTCTCCACTTTACTCGCTATTTCCCTGCTTTTCGTATGACCCTCCCTCCTACCCCAATTTCAACCCTCATCCACGCAAGGGAGTTGGCTATGGAGAAGCTTGATTATGTTTACACTGGGAATGTCCTATATGAGGAGGGAGAAACGACTTTCTGCCCGAATTGTAAAAAAGCGGTGATAATTAGATTTGGGATGGGGGTAAGGGAAAAACATCTTAAGGGAAACAGATGCGCCTTCTGCGGTGAGAAGCTACGGATAGTTGACTTTTATGAATGATTAAGCGTTGTCTTCGTCATTGCGAGGCTTCCCGAAGGGAAGCCGTGGCAAACTCTTCTCGGAGTAGAAGCGGCAAACAAAGCTTTTGGCATTTCAGGAAGCCCAATTCTCAACAAGACCCAATAATCCATGGAATTATACAAAAATAGAAAAACCATTGCCTAAAGTGGTATAATTTTTAATATGAGGCTTTACCTCGTTCATCCTGACCCAAATTATTATGAGAGGAAAGAATTAAAGGAAAGGAAATCCCTCTTTCCTCCCCTGGGTCTTTTGCAGGTAGCAGGATTGACCCCGCCTGATATTGATATAAAGCTTACTGACGAAGCCATTGAGGATATAGATTTTGAATATCCCGCCGACTTAGTGGGGATAAGCTTCAATACAGCCTCCGCTATAAGAGCCTTTGAAATAGCGAAGGAATTCAAAAAGAGGGGTGTTAAAGTTGTGATGGGAGGAGCACATCCTTCAATGATGCCGGAGGAATGCGCCCAATATGCAGATGCTGTTTGCATAGGCGAGGCGGAATGCTATTGGACGAGGCTATTGGAAGATGCCAAAAAAGGAAACCTCCAAAAGTTCTATCGTTGTGAGGGATTCCCTTCCCTTCAGGGTATCCCTTTTCCACGAAGAGACCTCTTAGACCCCAAAAAATACGCGGTGTTTTATACTGTCCAAACCACACGAGGTTGCCCCTATAACTGCGAATTTTGCTCCGTTACTCGCTTTTTCGGAAGAACTTATCGCACACGTCCAGTTGAAGAAGTGGTAAAGGAAGTGGAACAATTAGAAGGGAAAATCATTATATTCGTTGATGATAATATCCTCGGAAACCCAAATTATGCAAAGGAGCTCTTCAAAGCTCTCATTCCCTTAAGGAAAATCTGGCTCTCCCAAGGCTCAATAAATATGACCAAGGATGAGGAGCTTCTGCGTTTAGCTGTTCGTTCTGGATGCAGGGGATTGTTCATCGGATTTGAGAGCATCTCTGAAGATGCTTTAAGGGAAGCGGGGAAGAAGCACAATATCGTTGAGGAATATAGAAGCGCTATAAGGAGATTACACGATGCGGGAATAGCGATAATTGGCGCCTTCATCTTCGGTTTTGATAGCGACGATAAAGATGTATTCAAGCGGACTGTGGATTTCGTCTACCGCGAAAAAATAGACCTTCCCCAATTTTCCATCCTAACCCCATTGCCAGGAACAGCTCTATACGAGAGGATGGAAAAAGAGGGAAGGATATTTTCTAAGGATTGGTCAAAATACACGGGAAACCACTGCGTGTTTTACCCAAAGAATATGACGCCGGAGGAATTGGAGGCAGGTTTGGAGTGGGCTTATAAGGAGATGTGCAATTTCTTGCCCCTCCTCAGACGCACCATTTCCTTTTCCCGTCGCTTACCCGTGTCTTTTCTTCTTAACTATTACTACTATAAAACCGTCAAGGATTGGCTGAAGAGAAAGAGATAGGGAGGTTAATTATCCTTGAGCATCAAGTTCACTTTTTAAAACAGGGGGGAATTTCTTGATTGGTGGGCGGGGTGGGACTCGAACCCACACGCCTCGGGGAGGCAGCGGATTTTAAGTCCGCGGTGTCTACCTGTTCCACCACCCGCCCTTTTGGAGGCGGCGCCCGGAATCGAACCGGGGCTTAGCGGTTTTGCAGACCGCTGCCTTACCTCTTGGCTACGCCGCCATCTTGGAGCGGGCGACGGGATTCGGACCCGCGACCTTCAGCCCGGGGAGCTGACGCTCTACCACTGAGCTACGCCCGCTTAATGGTGGGCGAAGTAGGACTTGAACCTACGACCTCTTGCTTGTGAAGCAAGCGCTCTCCCTCTGAGCTATTCGCCCTCTTCAAAATTATATATTATATGCAATACCGCTATTTGTCAATAACATATTTCGGTAAAAATACCGTCATTCCAATCCTATGCCTTCTTCCCACATTTTCCTTCCTTGATAACCCAATGAGGGAGTCAAAACCCAATATCGGCGCCGAAAGAGAAAGAGCAAGTAAGATTATGAAGATAGGGGTAGTCTGCGGATACTTCAAATCAAATTAAGGGACCTTAATGGATTTTGGGTTCTTTTATTGTCCTTTTCTCCTCTTTCCACATGGGTCGCTTATGACGAAAGCCTTCTCTCCAAACCGCGACATCTCTTTGCCTAATCTTTTCATTGCATCACATAATTCTAATTGACATTTAAATTTCCTTACTTCATACTTAATCCTGATGGTTGATACGCACTGCCACCTCTCACATCCCGACTTTAAAGGAATAGAACAGGAGGTCATTAAAAGAGCATTTGATGCCGGCGTGCGCTGGCTCGTCATCGTCGGCTATGATATCCCCTCAAGCCAAAAAGCCCTCCAAATGAATCACTACCGCTTCCCCGTAGCAGTGGGAATCCATCCCCACGATACCGCTCACCTCAGGGAAATAGATTTTAAAAGAATTGAATCCCTTAGCGAATCTGAAGAGGTCCGCGCCATCGGGGAAACCGGCTTGGATTTCTATCGCTTCCTCTCCCCTCGCAATAAACAGGTGGAATCCTTTATCTTTCACCTTGACCTCGCAAAACGCAAATCCCTACCAGTCATTGTCCACTCCCGTGGAGCAGTTAAGGAAGTGCTCTCCATCTTGAAGGAATTTCCCGATTTGAAAGTCGTCCTTCACTGCTTTGAGGGAACGAAAGGAGAGCTTATAGAAGCTATTGATAGGGGTTATTATATCGGGGTAGCGGGAAATATCACCTATCCTCGCTCCTCAATGCTGGATACGCTGAAATATCTCCCCGTGGATAGGTTACTTTTGGAGACCGATTCCCCCTACCTCGCCCCTCAACCTCATAGAGGGAAAACGAACGAGCCTGCTTTTCTTATACATATCGCTGAGAAACTTGCCTCTCTTCTCAATCTTCCATTAGAATATATAAAGGAATGCTCACTTTACAATGCAGAAAATCTATTCAAGAGGTGCAGATGATATGGCAGAGGAAAAAGAAGTCCAGCTTCCCAACATTTGGGAGATTTTGAAAGCTTTTATTATAACGCTCTCCGAAAACGCTTGGCGCTGGATGGGTTTAGTAGTTAACCCTATAACAAACAAGCCCGAAAAGGATATGGAACAAGCGAGGGTAGCGATAGACTGCATTGATATTTTAGTGCAGAAGCTGGAGGGAAAGTTGGGTTGGGAGGAGATAAAGAGCTTCAAGGAACTGCTGGCGAATCTCCAAATGAATTTCGTTCAACAAACTCTAAAAGAAGGAGGAGAGCAAAGTGAGCAACAGTCTTGACATCTTCTTCCAGAGAAGGAGCATAAGGAAGTACGAGAAAAAAGAGATACCTTGGGAGGACTTGGCAAAGATATTGGAAGCGGCAAGGTCGGCTCCCTCGGCAGCGAATCGGCAGCCTTGGCACTTCGTAGTTGTAAGGGAGCCTGATAGGAAGCTTGCTTTGAGCCGTGCCTGCCACGGGCAGACCTGGATGGCTGATGCGGATTGTATCATCTGCGGAATCGGTCTCCCCGAGGTGAGCGAAAAGTGGTATATGGTTGATGTAGCCATTGCTATGCAGAATCTCGTCCTCGCCGCAACAGCTCTTGGTTATGGGACTTGTTGGATAGGCGCATTTGATGAAGACGCGGTAAAAGAGGTTCTGGAAATTCCCGCTAATCTGAAGGTCATCGCCCTAACACCCCTTGGGGTACCAGCGGAGAAGCCAGCTCAAAGACCGAGGAAGCCCTTCCACGAGGTCTTCTCCCTTGATAAATTCGGCAATCCCCTCCATTTAAAGGACCTATAACAATGGAAAGAGCGGTCGTAACGGTAATAGGTAAGGACAGGGTCGGAATCGTCGCAAATATCTCCTCAATCCTCGCTAAGCATAATGTCAACATCCTTGATATCAGCCAAACGATTATGCAGGACCTATTTGCGATGATAATGCTGGTGGATATCTCCCAAGCCGATGTAGACCTCTCAACCCTGAGGGGGGAGATTGAAGCTAAAGCGAAGGAGATGGGGCTTCAAGCCATCGTTCAACACGAGAACATCTTCAATTATATGCATAGAATTTAGATAGGAGAGACAAAGGATGCCCATTTCACCACAGGAAATATTGGAAACCATCCGAATGATTCGGATGGAACATCTGGATATCCGCACAGTAACGATGGGGATAAGTCTTTTGGATGTAAAGGGGGATTCCATTGAGGCGCTCGCGGAGAATATCTACAAGAAAATAACGGGAAAAGCGAAAAATTTGAAAGCCACTGTAGAGGAAGTGTCAAGCAAATACGATATCCCCATCGCCAATACACGGATAACTGTCACGCCAATCGCCCTCATAGCTCGAGCTAATGAGGAAGATGACCTTTTCCCCATAGCTGAAGCTCTTGATAGAGCAGGCAAGGATTTGGGGATTGATTACATAGGCGGCTTCGGCGCCCTCGTGCATAAGGGATGCACGCCCTGCGACATCGCTTTGATGAACAGCATCCCAAAGGCTCTCGCCAAATTGGAAAGGGTCTGCTCCTCCGTGAATGTAGCCTCCACGAAAAGCGGTTTGAATATGGAGGCTATCCTTCTGATGGCGGAGAAGCTTAAGGAAACCGCCGAGCTATCCGCCGAGCGAGATTCTGTCGCCTGTGCCAAGCTCGTAATCTACTGCAATGCCCCCGAGGACAATCCCTTTATGGCTGGTGGATTCCACGGAGTTGGGGAGGGAGAATCGGCGATAAATGTCGCTATATCTGGACCGGGAACGGTTAGGTCCGCCCTCTCCAGATTGAAGGACGCCAGCTTCAACGAGCTCACGGAGGAAATCAAGAGAACCGCTTTCAAGATAACGAGAGTGGGAGAGCTGGTGGGAAGGGAGATATCCGCCAAATTGGGCGTTCCCTTCGGGATAGTTGACCTCTCCCTCGCCCCTACACCCGAGGAAGGGGATAGCATAGCGGATATCCTCCAAGCAATGGGCTTGGAGGAATGCGGAGCCCCTGGCTCCCTTGCCGCCATCGCCCTCCTCACCGATGCAGTGAAGAAGGGAGGGCTCTTCGCCTCCTCCTCCGTTGGAGGGATGTCGGGCACCTTCATTCCATTGTCTGAGGACGCGGGAATGGCGAGGGCAGCAGAGAGGGGAAGCTTGAGTTTAGAGAAATTGCAAGCTATGACAGCCGTTTGCTCCGTTGGCTTGGATATGGTAGCCATTCCCGGCGATACACCGGTTGAGACAATCGCCGGCATAATCGCCGATGAAATGGCTATCGGAATGATGAATAACAAAACCGTGGGAGTGAGGATAATCCCCGTAATAGGAAAGAAGGCTGGGGAATGGGTGGATTTCGGTGGGCTCCTCGGAAAAGCACCCATTATTCCCGTCAGCTCTTTCCGCTCGGATGCTTTCGTCAGGAGAAAGGGGAGAATTCAAGCTCCCGTTACAAGCTTCACTAATTAAGGTCTTTTTCAATGTCCTTCAAAAGGGATAGGCGCCCTACCTGGCGGTTGATTAACTTCTCCTGCTCGGTAGCAGCTATCCTCATCCTCTTCATAGCCCTCCTTTACACTATGTTCGTCCTGAAGATGGCAGGTGACAAGCGTTTCCAAAGGAAGTTGGAGCAGGCAGTTAAACTCCAGAAATGCAAAGCAAACCTCAAGGAATTGGGAAAAGCGTTGGAAAGATACAAAGAGGGCACCGGTGATTACCCCGATAATCTATCCCAGCTCCTTCCGCTCTATCTGAAAACCCCTACCCTTCTCCATTGCCCGAACGACCCCTCCCCTCCTGATAAGATAAGCTACCAATATACCAAACCAAGAGGAAATGACCCGAAACAAACCGTTATAATCTGCAATCATCATCCCAACCCCCTTGCCCTCCATCTCAATGGAGAGCTGGAGGTTCTTTTTAGAAGAAAATAAAAATCCTCATATCTACGGAGAGAAACTTTTCCCCTCACCAAAAAATCTAAGATAAAAAGGAGGAGATGTTTTATGAGAAGATTTTTTGTTTTCCTTTTGCCCCTTCTCACTATCCTCGCTTTTACAAGGGAGTTGGAGTTGACGGTTTACAATCAAAACTTCGGCTTGGTGAAGGATGTGAGGGTTATGGAGTTGAAGAAGGGGGAAAGCATCGTCAAGGTTAGCGATATACCCGCACTCATAGACCCAGCAACAGTCCATTTCAAATCCCTCACCGCTCCAGAAGCTGTAGTCATCAAAGAGCAGAACTATGAATACGACCTCATAAATCCCCAAAAGCTCCTATCCAAGTATATCGGGAAGCAAATAAGAGTGCGTCAATTCCATGATGGAAAGGAAAAGCTCATTGAGGGGACACTGCTATCAACTACTGGAGGAACGGTCATCCAAACGAAGGATGGAATCGTCCTCAATCCCTCCGGACAAGTTGAGCTCCCCTCCCTTCCCGAAGGGCTCATCTCCAAGCCCGAGCTCGTCTGGGACATAATCTGCGAGAAAGAGGGAAAACATACAGTTGAGCTTTCCTATATCACAGAGGGCTTGAGTTGGAGGGCGGACTATGTCGCGGTAATCAATCAAACTGACGATAGAGCGGATTTCAATGGCTGGGTGACCGTGACTAACACAAGCGGGACTACATACGAAAACGCAAAGCTCAAGCTCATAGCTGGTGATGTGAGAAGGATAACTCCTTCCCCTCTTTATAGAGAAGAGGCTCCCAAAATGGCGGGGTTATCAGCAAGAGGAATAGGCTTCACGGAGAAACCATTGTTTGAATATCATCTCTATACTCTGCGCTATCCCACCACATTGAAGGAAAACGAGACTAAACAGATAAGCTTCATTGAGGCGCCGCAGATAAAAGTGAAAAAGATTTTTCTGTTTGAGATGCCATCCTATCAGGCATTTTGGTGGATATCCCCATCACCAGAATATGCCAGCCGGGAGAAGATTCAAGTGAAGATTGAAATAGAGAACACAAAGGATAACAATCTGGGGATTCCCCTTCCCAAGGGAATCGTTAGGGTTTACAAAGCTGACCAAGACGGCTCATTGCAATTTGTAGGCGAAGACCAAATTGACCACACCCCCAAGGATGAGAAATTTAGGCTCTACCTTGGCGATGCCTTTGATTTGAAAGGGGAGAGAAAGCGAGTGGATTACATTCAAATCGCCGATGGTGTTTTTGAATACGAGATGGAAATCTCCCTGAGAAACCATAAAGAGGAGGATGTGGAGATAATAGATGTGGAGAAATTGACGGGAGATTGGCAGATATTGAAGTCAAGTCATCCCTATGAGAAAAAGGATTTCCAGACGATAGAGTTCAAAGTGAAGGTTCCGGCAAATGGAGAGGTTAAGATAAATTATCGGGCTAGGGTAAAGCAGAAATAAGCCTTCGGCAGAGAGCCTGTGGAATCCTGTTTCTAAGAAAAAGAATTGGAAAACAATTCACTCTTAAAAATGGGGATTGCTGGCATGGGTAAAGTTTTTGAAAAAATGAAGATAAAATGATAGTATAAGGGTGGATTTAAAATAACGAAAAGGGCAAAATGGCTCATATAAAAATTTATGTCCTTGGAAGGAATTGGCACTTAAAACCTAGACCCATAGATGCGAGCCCCCCGTAAGGGGGGCTCGCAATATTTTTTGCATTTGAGAAGCGGTGGCTCTCCGTCGGAGAGCCACCGAAATTTTCCCCTCCCCTAAAAATCTAATATAGCCTCAAATGCCTCCCTATCGTATTCGTGGCACATCGGTATGCCCAACACATCCCTCGCCCGCTCGGTCAAGGATGCAAGGTCACTGCGGTCTATCAAATCCAACCTGAACTTCCTGCATCCCGCAAGCAACTGCTGAAGCCCTACCTTCAACCTCTCGGAGAAATAGGTGTATACACCTACAGCTCCCCAAGGTATCTCCTTCCCAACAGCATCGCCATACTTCTCCTTCAGCTCTTCATAGGTGATGAACCAAGTCTCAGGCGAGGAACCGTACTGCTGAATGAAGCTCGTAGGCACCTTGCCATCCTTCAATGCTTCAGCGAAGTAGGTCGCCTTCATAGCGGCGGTAATGGGTGCGCGAGCCATAGATATAGCCTTTATGAAGGGACCATCTCCGAAATTGCTCAAAGCGATAGCCTTGAATATCTGCGTCTCGTTCACGAATCCACCAGCGAAGGCTATGTCGGGAACATATTTGCCCTTCTTCTTCAGGATTTGCAATCCCTCAAGCACTTGAGCAATGAGATAGAGAGTGGGTGTGGAGCATTCCTGCATCATTGGAACTGGGCTCATTCCCGTCCCGCCTCCACCGCCATCAAAGGTCACGAGGTCAATCTTAGCCATTGAGGCGCACTTGAGAGTGAAGGCAACGACGGCAGGATTGTAGGCACCCGTCTTCAGAAATACCTTCTTCGCTCCCTGTTGGCGCAACCATTCAATATCCTCAACGAATGAGCGCTCTTCGGGCATTCCCACTCTGCTGTGGCGTTCAAATGTCTTGAAGACGCCCATTTTAAACGCTTCCTGCACGCCCTTGTCTTCGGGGTCTGGAATGACGACATAGCCTCTCCTCTTCAACCTAAGCGCATCCTCTAAGCTGTAAAGCCTAACCTCTCCTCCAATCGCCTTCGCACCCTGCCCCCATTTCCTCTCAATTATGTTCACCCCGAGCTCCTTTATGACATATAGGTCAACTCCCGCTCTAATATCCTCAACATTCGTCTGCACTACTATATCGCCGTGCTTGCCATCCCAGAACTTCCTATATGTCTCCACCCTGTACCTCATATCAGGGGAATCTACAACCTTGCCGTTCTCATACTTTGACTCGGGGTCCATACCGCAAACATTCTCTCCTACGGTCTGGATTACGCCAGAGATAGCGGCTCCGATAGCGAGGCTGTCCCAATTCCTCTTAGCGACAGCAGTTGAGCCAAGAGCTGCAATAAGGACGGGCACTTTATGAGGCACGCCACCGACAACCGTTGAGACATCCACATTGGGGAAGATGGCTTTGTCGGGGTCAGGCTCTATCCCTTTCGCACCTCTCACATCTACCATAATTTGGAGATGAGACCAGTCAAGGTAATAATCCTTGTTAGATGCGGCGGTGCTATCCCCAAAGTATTCAGGGCTGGGATAGAGGACCTCCCTACCTCGGAAGGCGGACTTGCTGATCTCACAGAGGACAGGGCACTCCTTGATGCAGATGGGGCACATCCCGCTTAGGGGAGCTTGGTCTCTTGCCCGCAGGGCAGTGCCCGTGGTTGAGTGGAAATTCTCGTTATACCAAGGCATAAGCAAATCCCTCCTTTGATGGAATTTTTGAAAATCAAAAGAAAAAGGGCGTCCCGCGACGCGGGACGCCCTTGTCCCTTCTATTATTATTATAATAACCCAAAATTCAAGTTCGTCAAGAAAAATTTTTTATTTCCAAGAATTTCTCCATTTTGTCATAGAGGAGCGTAGCGACGAAGCAATCTCTCATAGAGATTGCCACGCGCCCCTCTAAGTAGAGCCCTCGCAACCCCTTAAAATCTTAATCCTCTTTAAGGCTCTCCTTCTCTTGCAACAACTGACCCAGCCCTCAACCTCCTCAATACCTCCCTACCCGCTATCACACCAGAAGCTGATGCTTGCACCAAACTCCTCGTTATCCCCGCCCCATCACCAACAGCAAATAAATTCCTTATCGGCGTCTCCATCACAGACGATACCGCTATCCTTGAGGAGTAAAACTTCACTTCCACTCCATATAATAGCGTATGGCGCGACGCCACCCCGGGAATCAACCTATCCAAAGCGAAAAGCATCTCCATAATATCCGATATATACCTATATGGCAGAACGAATGAAAGGTCTCCCGGAACCGCATCCTTCAAAGTTGGGCTCACCAATCCCTTTTCAAGCCTCCTAAATGTTGAACGCCTCCCCGCCTCCAAATCGCCCAACCTCTGCACCATTATCCCTCCAGAAAGGAGATTCGCCAAAGAGGCTATATACTTGCCATAGGCAATAGGGTCCTTGAAGGGCTCGGTGAAGGAAGTGGAAACCAAAATGGCAAAGTTAGTGTTCTCCGTGGGTCTATCCGCGTAGGAATGCCCATTGACTATTGAAACCCCATTATTATACTCCCTCACCACCTCGCCATTGGGGCAGACGCAGAATGTCCTTACCTTATCATCAAACCTCTTTGAATAAAAGATTAGCTTCGGCTCATATAGAGTTGAAGTCAAAGGCTCCATCACCACCGCTGGCACCTCAACCCTCACCCCAACATCAACCGGATTGGATTTCAAGGGAATACCCAATCTCTTGCATTCCTCCACAAGCCATTCAGCGCCAACCCTCCCTGGCGCAACTATCACATAGGGAGCATAGAAAACCTCTCCCTTCTCCGTCTCCACTCCCTTCACTTCCCCATTCTCCACAATTAACCTCCTCACTGTTTCCCCCGTCGCAACCTCAACTGATTTCAGTGCCCCTCTCATATCCCTTAGGATTTCCCTCGCCTTTTCCGTCCCTATATGCCTTATCTTGTTGGGGAGAAGCTTCATCTCCGCAAGGTTAGCTTTCCTCTGCCACTCCCTCAAAACCGCCTCATCCGCTCCATAAACCTGACTGGGAGCACCAAATTGAAGGAATATATCATCAACATAATTTATGACCTCGCTGAGCTCCCTTTCACCGATAACCTCGCTCAGCCAACCGCCGACATCAGGCGATAGCGTCAGCTTACCATCAGAAAAAGCACCCGCCCCTCCCCATCCGCTCAATAGATTGCAGGGCTTACATCGTAAGCAATCCCCTCTCTCTATGGCAGGGCAAACACGCTTGCTTATGTCTTCCCCCTTCTCAATTACAAGAACCTTGAAGCTGTTCCCCCTGCTTATCTCAAATGCGGAGAATATCCCCGCTGGTCCCGCCCCAACGATTATCACATCATACTTCCTCAAGCTCGCACCTCTCCTTCAAACCTTCCAGCATATCGCTAGCGCTCTCCTCAACCTTCCGCCTTATCAAGCCCTGTAAGAGAGCACCGATTAAAGGTATATGCATCTCGTATTCTATTCTAAGGGAAACAAGAGTCGTATCTCCCTTCTTTTGGAAAAGCCATATCCCCTCATACTTGTTGAAATCTCCCTCCAAGCTCCTGAATCGGCATTCACCACGCTCCTGATCCCAAACATCCTCCTCTTTCCAAGTGATAGTTCTGCCAAGCTCTTCAACCCTCCCTATCCACTCCGTTATCCTCCTGTTTCCTTCCTCCTCCAAGACACGAACGGACTTTATGCTGGGCATAAATTGAGAATACTCCTCCACATTCTTCGCTATTTGGAAGACCTTCTCAAAGGGAGCATGAATCTCTATCTCCTTCTCAACGAATGGCATTTCGCATTACCTCCTTTTATTTAAGAATAACCAAATACCATATTTTAATCAACTTTTGGATTATTCAAAATACAAAGGGAAGCAAACCTATAGAGATTGCCACGGGCTCCCTACGGGAGCCATCGCAATGACACATCTTATTGGGAGCCTGAACCTGTCTGTCATTGCGAGGAGCGAAGCGACGAAGCCGTCTCTTTTTTGACCCCACAAATGAGAAATTGCCGCGCCCACCTTCGGCGGGCGCGCATTTTAAAAAATTCTCTCTAATCGTTCAGTTCTTCAATAATCTCCTTATATTCCCCAACGCCCCAAGGAGGTAAAATGAGCCCGTGACAACCACAACATCCCCCTCCTTTGCCCTATCAATAGCCATTTTCAAAGCCTCAACATTATCCTCAACACCTACCACATTCTCGTTGAATTGCCTCGCTATCATCACCAAATCCTTTAGATCAGCTGAACGCTCAGAGGGTGGAGGGGTAATAAAAACCATCCGAGCATAGGGAACTATTTCCCTCATCGTATCCTCAATCGGCTTATCTCTCAACATCCCCATAACCAATACGATTTCCCTTTTGGGAAAATATTTATCTATCGCCTCCCTTAACGCCTTCATAGAGGGAGGATTGTGGGCACCATCCAATACTATCTTAGGATTCCTTCCCACTATCTCAAATCTCCCTTTAATCCTCGTCTTTCTCACCCCTTCCCTAATCGCCCATTCGGGACAACCCAGATAAAGCCCAGCGGAAACGGCAAGCGCTATGTTTTTTTTCTGATGCCTACCCTTCAACCCGCTCCTTATCCGCCTTATTTCTCCCCAAGGAGAACGAACCGTGAGCCCGTCCTTCTCCTCCCAAAATATCTCCCCTCCCAAGGGGAAAATTCTCGCTCCCCTCTCCTCGCAAATCCCCCTCAAAACCTCCAACGCCTTCCCCTCAGCCGATGTGAGAAGCGGAACCCCCTCCTTTATTATCCCTCCCTTCTCCCTCGCTATCTCCTCAATCGTTGAGCCAAGAAGGTCTGTGTGGTCAATCCCGATATCTGTTATGATTGTAAGAGCGGGCGAGAGCACATTTGTCGCATCCAGCCTCCCGCCTAACCCCACTTCAATCACCCCGAAATCGCATCCCCTTTGGGCGAACCAGAGGAAAGCCAAAGCGGTATGCACCTCAAATTGAGTAGGATGGAAATCCCCAATAACCTCAATATTATTTTTTATCTCCCAAATAAGGGAGGTGAACTCCCTCATCCCAATCATCTCGCCATTTATCCTGAATCTCTCCCGAACATCGTAGATATGAGGAGAGGTGAAAAGTCCCGTTTTAAAACCCGCCTCCTTCAAAATTGAGGCAACGAGATGGGCAGTTGAGCCTTTCCCTACGGTCCCACCTATATGAATAGCCTTGAAAGCCCTCTCCGGATGACCCAAGAGCTCCATCAACCTCCCGATATTCTCCAACCCCATCCTGATTCCCAGACGGGACAGATTGTCCAAATACTCACAAGCTTTTTTAAAAGTGAATCCCTTCACCTATTTAGGCTTACTGACGACCTTCGGTCTTTTCCAAAATTGTATTTGGGGAAACTTCTCAATGAAAGGCGGACCGACCTTGATTCTCGGCTTGATAACCGTCTCATCCAGCAAGGAGCCATCAAGTCTATAAGCCCGCAATACTATTCTATCCTCCTCAACATCGCAGATTAGATAGTTATGGGTTTTCTCCGCTTTTATCGTGTATTTATCGGGGGAGGATATATCGTAAAGCGGCGCTCCTCCGCCTCCCGTTACTATATGATGAATTCCGTTTATGAGGAAATGCTGATAGTTGTGGTCATGTCCATTGAATACCACGCTCACCCTATATCTCTCCAGAATCGGGCAGAGAGTCTGTCTAACTTTTTCCGCAAAACTTGTTCTATCTTTAACAAGAGTATGGGCGGGGTGATGGAAGAATACGATTATAAATCGGGCATTTTTATTTCTTTCCAAATCCTCTTCAAGCCATTTCAACTGGGCTTTGTCGCTTAGATAGGGCTCATTGCTATCAAGGGCTACGAAATGGCAATCTCCCCAGTTAAATGAATAGTATCTCTCGTTTCCCGGAAGGGAAAGGAAGCGGAAGTAAAAGCGAGAATTCTTCTCGTGATTTCCCAAAACGGTGTAGAGCGGGACCGAGGAAGCCAAGATTGTGGAGATGGAGTAGAAATTCTTCCACAGCTCCAATACCCTCCCATCCGCAACGAGGTCGCCGGTGTTTAGGGCTAGCTCGGGTTTGTGCTTCACTATCGCTCTCAAAACCACCCTATGAACATCGTCCTGCGTTCTCGTATCGCCGTAAACAACAAATCGGAAGCGTTTGAATCCCAAAGGAGCGGTGCGGAAGGAAAATGGTCCTGCGCTATAGCCGTTCCCCTCCAAACGATATGTATAGAGAGTGGATGGTTTTAGATTTGTCAATCTGACCTTCTGAAATGTTCCACGCCGAGATTGAGCCTCTAATGTTTGCTTCCCATCCGAATAGATAATCCTCCCACTATCTTCTTCATCTGTCCACCAAGAGATTGTGGCTGAATAAGGCGTGACATTCTGCACAATCGGACCCTTCAAATCAAGGGAGAAACCGGTCAAAGCGAAAAGCAATAAGCACAAGAGAATGAACTTGGACCTCGCAAAGGATTTACCTTTGCTTTCATAAAACATCGTCATTCTGGCACCTCCTAAAATCATTTTTCCATCATATCCTTGATTCTAATAGTCTCAACAAGGATTTCGTCGGGAAATACTTTAATTATATTGAATCCGATGTCCTCCTTATTTTCGGAAATGCTGAAAGAAATCGCCGGCGCAATAGTGAATTTAATTCCCTTCGCTTCCTTGCTCATAGGGATATGCAAATGACCACAAAAATAACCCGCAACCCTGTATCTTAACAACAAATAGAGAATCACATCCCTTGCCGGTGGGTCAATTGTCCAATAATTTCCCTTTGCTGGAACCTCCTCCGGCTCATCGCGAAACAAGGGATAATGTGCGAAGATAAGTATCTTCTCGCCAGGAGGTATCTCCCTCAGAGTCTTCACAAGCCAAGTCCTCTGCGTCTCCTCCTCCGGGTAATCGCTATTTAATATCACGCTATCTATCCCTATGAGATGAACCCCGTTCTTGTTGTAATGCCAATGGTCCTCCCCCATAACCTTTTTATAAAAGAAAAGCGATTCCCTTGTAACTTTCCCTTCCAAGCTCGGCTTGTTCCCTATATCGTGATTACCCGGCAAATATAAAACCAACGGCTTAAATCTTTTGATATATTCTTTGAAGAGAAGGAAGCTCTCTTCCTTGGGGCTCTCAACTAAATCGCCCGTGATGACTACGAGGTCCACCTTTGATTTATTGATATAATCAATAACCGCAGAGAAATGTCTATGGTATTCTTCTTTATCTGGAGCGATGTGAGGGTCGCTGCAGTGGGCAATGGTTAACAACGGCTTATCCATAGCCCCTGCTTCAACCACTGATGACATTATCGCGAAGAGCGCCATAAACAATTCTAATCGGCTTATCTTCATTACCGATTTCTTCTCCTTTCAAAGCAAATCAGCCACTATGCTATTATAAACCAACATTCCCTTGAGCGTTAACCGAATTCTCCCATTTTCCTCCTCCATAAATCCCTCCCTAATCATCTCCTCAACCTTATCCCCTCTCTTCAATCTCTCCTTCTCAACCCCCTCCTTCAAGCGAAGACCCAAAATTATCCTCTCCTTCTCCCGCTCCTCTTCCTCCACTATCTCCTCCAAAATCCGCTTTTTCCCTCTTAGATATCCACTCAAGGAGTGATTTCTCAGCCTATAGGGAGGGAGAAAGGAAACAGCTGAGGGACCGAGCCCCAAATATGGTTCATCCCGCCAATAGGAGAGATTGTGCTGACACTCAAAGCCGGGAAGGGAATAATTTGAAATCTCGTAATGAATATATCCATTGGAGGTGAGAATTTCGTCCCCAAGCTCAAACATCTTAGCGGAAATCTCGTCCTCCACGGACGAGATTTTCCCTCTCTTTAAATCTTTGAATAGCTTCGTCCCCTCCTCAATGGTGAGGGAATAGCAGGAAATATGGGTTGGCTTGAAAAAAAGAGCCTCTTCAAGGGTCTCTTTCCAGTTCTGGAGGGTTTGTCCGGGGATGGCGAAAAGGAGGTCTATGTTTATGTTTTCAAATCCCGCTTCACGCGCCTTTTCAAGCGCCTTTCTCGCTTTATCAGCGTTGTGAACTCGTCCGAGGAAGCGGAGGAGGTCATCATCAAAGGACTGGACTCCGATGCTTATCCTATTAACCCCCAATTCCCTTAAGGCTTTGAGCTTTTCCTCATCAATAGTTTCAGGGTTAGCTTCAACACTGATTTCGGCGTCCGGCGAGAGGGAGAAATTCTCTTTTGCAGATGAGATTATCTCTTTGAGTAGGTGGATTGGGAGAGTGGTAGGCGTTCCTCCTCCTAAGTAGAGGGTTTTCGCTTTTATATTTTTGTAGGATTGGATTTCTTTGAGGAGGGCGAGGGCGAATGCCCTCACCCTCCCCTCTTCATACTTGAGAGAATAGAAATCACAATAAAAACATTTTCTGATGCAAAAAGGAATATGAATATAAACCGCAATAGCTCCTTCGCTCATCCTAAAGGAAATTATAATGGTTGAAGGGGAGAAACTTAAATTTGCCTTTTGGAGAAAATTACTTTCTCATTGTGAGGGCTTCCCGTAGGGGAGCCGTGGCAATCTCGTTTCTAAGAGAATAAAATAGAGAAGTCAATATTTTAGGAATTATCCTCTTCTTTGCAAAAAGGGTGAATTTTGTTAAAATATATGCTTGATGCTTGAGAGAATCAGAAATTTCTCTATTATTGCCCATATTGACCACGGCAAATCCACCCTCGCCGATAGAATCCTTGAGCTCACAGGCGTCATACCGCCCGGCACAAGGGTGGAGCAGTTCCTTGATGATATGGAACTGGAAAAAGAACACGGCGTCACTATCAAACTCACTCCCGTCCGCATCCACTATAAAGGCTACATCCTCAACCTAATTGACACCCCCGGACATGTTGATTTCTCCTACGAAGTTTCAAGGAGCCTCGCCGCCTGCGAGGGCGCCCTCCTCGTTGTTGACGCCACTCAGGGAGTGGAGGCGCAGACCGTAGCCCACACAAATGTCGCCCTCAACCACAACCTCGTGATTATCCCTGTCCTCAATAAGATGGATTTGGCTCAAGCCGACCCCGAAAGAGTTAAGGGAGAAATAGAGGAAATGCTCGCCATTGATACCTCCGACGCCATCCTCTGCTCCGCTAAGGAGGGATGGGGTGTTGAGGAAGTCCTGAACGCCATAATAGAGAGGATCCCTCCTCCCAAAGGCGACCCATCCGCTCCCCTCCGCGCCCTCATATTTGATTCCCACTTCGACCCCTACTTGGGAGTCATCGTCTATGTCCGCCTATTTGATGGGAAATTGAGAAAGGGAATGAAGATAAAGATGATGGGAAGAGAGGAAGACGAGGTCTTTGAGGTGATGCAGGTTGGCGTCTTCACGCCCCGAATGAAGGAAGTTGAAGAGCTCTCAGCTGGAGAGGTGGGCTATTTCGCCGCGGGTATAAGGAATGTCCGCTGCGCCCAAACAGGCGATACGGTCACGGAGGCTGAGCGTCCCGCTAAGGAGCCCGTTCCCGGCTTCCGTCCCGCCAAGCCAATGGTCTTCTGCGGAATCTATCCCGGCGAGGGAACGGATTACGACGATTTGCGAGACGCTCTGGAAAAGCTGAGGCTCAACGACGCTGCCCTCACCTTTGAGGAAGAAAGCTCCCCCGCCTTGGGAATGGGTTTCCACTGCGGATTTTTGGGTCTCTTCCATATGCAGATAATACAGGAGCGGCTCGAGCGGGAGTTCAATTTGGATATAGTCGCCACCGCTCCCTCCGTGAAATACAGGGTGAGAACCACTAAGGGCGAGATTTTGGAGATAGATAATCCCGCCAAATTCCCTCCACCCCAAGTGATAGAAGCTATAGAGGAGCCCTTCGTTGAGACGACGATAATCGTTCCCGCCGATTACATCGGCGGTGTTATGGAGCTCTGTCAGGATAGGAGAGGCGAGCTCTTGGAGATGGATTATCCCCTACCCAATAGAGTCGTCCTTCGCTACCATATGCCTCTAAGCGAAGTGATATTTGATTTCTTTGACCAGCTGAAATCCCGCTCAAGGGGGTTCGCCTCGCTGGATTACGAACTCAAGGGATACAAAGAAGAGGATTTGGTGAAGGTGGATATTCTCCTTAACGGCGTTCCCGTTGACGCCTTGTCGTTTATCGCCCATAGGGAGAAGGCTTATAGGAAGGCAAGGCTTTTAGTTGATAAGTTGAGGGAGACGATACCGCGCCAGCTTTTTGAGGTAAGGATACAGGCGGCGATAGGTTCAAGAGTTATAGCCTCTCAGAGCATAAAACCGCTGAGGAAGGATGTCTTGGCGAAGTGTTATGGAGGGGATGTCACGAGGAAGAAGAAACTCTTGGAGAAGCAGAAGGAGGGGAAGAAGAGATTGAAGAAGATAGGGAGGGTAGAGGTTCCCCAAGAAGCCTTTCTCTCCATCCTACGAATAGGCGCGGAAAAACCCGAGAGATAAAAAAACCATCTCATCCTAAGCCTCCCATAAATAAGCCCGTGGCAATCTCCGCCCTCCTGTCATTGCGAGGGCTCACAAAGGGAGCCCATGGCAATCTCATGAAAAACTAAAAGCGAGATTGCTTCGCTACCGCTCGCAATGACAAAGGGAGGATGTCATTGCGAGGCTTCCCAAAGGGAAGCCTCGCAACATCATCACGCTATTTCCCTACCCGCCCTCATAAAGGCGGAGATATTCTCCAGCGGAGCTTCTATCGGAATATCGCATCCCGAACTCAAGATGAAATTCTCCACCCCCATCATCCGTTCCACCAACTCCCTCGTCCTTCTCTCAACAATCTCCGGTGTAGCCCTGAGGAAAACATTGACGGGGTCCAAATTCCCAATCAAAACGACATTCTTCGGCACCCTCTCCGCCGCCTCCCTTAAATCCACCATACTATCCAAACTCAACCCCACCGCCCCAGTCTCAACCATAGCCTCCAAGAGATGATTCGTGTTCCCGCAAATATGCAGGATAAGCGGTTTCCCCAACCTCTCCACCATCTCCCTCACATAGGGAGCGGAGAATTCATTGAAGTACTTAGGAGACAAAGTAACAGAGGTTGGGTCTAAAATTGCCACGACATCCGCCCCAGCGGAGAAGAGCTCCTCAGCGTAGCGAGTGACGAAATCAGTTGCGAAGGAGAGGATTTCCTTAGCGAAGCTAGGGTCTATGATGAGCATTTCAAGGAAATTCTCAACGCCGGCGAGCTCCCCAGCGAGCGTGAAGGGACCGATGACATATCCACCGACCAAGATGGGGAAATTTTGCTTCATCTTTCTCACGACTTCAACGAAGACGGGCATTCGTCCGCTCATCGGCTGGGACTTTCTCTTGAGGGCTTCAAACGATTCCTTATCTCTGACAGGATGTTCTCTCACGGAGGGATTGGCATTTTCCGGGAATTCAATTTTCAAGCCGAGTGCTTCCGCTTCCACAGTGAGGTCCATCATAGGGAACATGCCATCGGGCTGAAATCTCTCAAAGAGGAGGGCGAGTGTTTTGAACTGGACTTCCGGATTGGAGAGATTTTCCCTGAGAGTAGTGCGAGAGAGCTGGACGCCGGGCGCTCCCAGAAGCGGGATAACCGGCGGTCTCTTACTCTTCAACAGCGTCTCCATAACAATAACCTCCTTTATTGATAATTTAAACAAAATTTCTCAAAAAATAATAGCAAGTAAGGGGAGAAAGGCAAGCAAAAAATTTTATTTAGTTAAGATGAAACAAAGAAAAGCACTCTCCCCCGATGATTGAGACTTCAAAGGATGCCAAACTTTCTGCTGAGCTGGGACATAAGTGGGGAAATTATAGAAGGGCAGCTATCCCTTTTTTCTTGTTTGTCGCTAAAAGTTCTTTAATTCTCCATACCATTTTTTGAGTTTCTCATTTATCTTATTTACTGCAGAGTTTATCTTTTTTCTTTCAGTATAGATTTGCGATTCTATCGATTTAATCTGGTCTATTTCGGAATTGATCTGGGATGGCTCCGTATTTAACCAATATGAAGGATTGGAAAGCTTATAGAGTTTAATAACGAGATTTTCCTGCATTTGAATAAGATCTCCCTGCATTTTAGAAAAACGGATTAAATCATCTACTACCTCTTTGCCCTCGGTCAGCAAATCCCTTGCCTCTGAACTTGCCTTTTCCTTTTCGCCTTGGATTTCCTCCACTTTGCTCTCCAAGGCTGAAAGCCGTCTTATTTCCGCTTCCTTCTGGTGAACTATTCTTCTTTCAACTACTAAACATGAAGAAAATACACCAATAGTGCCAAGAAGTAGAAGGGATAATAAGCCTATAGCTAATTTGAGCTTTGTTTCTCTGTTCTTTAAATCTGTATATTCCTTAAAAAGACAATCCATATCCGATGAACTAAACAATCCTTACACCTCCAAATCTTTTTAAACTCTTAATTTTTGGTTGTACCAAACTCTCCAAAGTGATGGATTTTGTCCGAAATTATAGCCTGTCAAATTCTTTAGCGACTTTAGTGCCGCTTTCCTGACACTTTTATCCTTATCGCTTAAAGCCGATATTAGACAATCTACTGAATAAATATAAGTAGACCACCAGGGTTGAATCCTTGAGTTCATTTTCCTTTCAAGTTCGGGGATTAACCAAATTTCGGAAAGAATTCTAACACTCATTCGCCGGATATAGACCACATCGGATAGTCGGCTACCCAAACATATAATAAATATCATTTCTAAAAGGGGTTCATCCTGCGGAAAACTTCTCTCGCTTTCGCTAATAGGCCTTCTTTTTAAATATTCATAAGCTTCGTTTATTTTTTTAAACTGTTCCTCCCTCTGTGTTCTTTCCTCGGGTGTTTGGGCGAGGTCAGGGTGGTAGTGTTTCGCCAATTTTCTAAAGGCTTCTTTAACTTCCTCTGGAGAAGCTCCAGGGCTAAGACCAAGAATCTGATAATAACGCTTTTCTGGAGAAGTAGATATTGCAGAAGCGGAGCGCGCGTTTGCTCTCATATCTTCGTATATTTTATGAGCGGTTTTGCGAGCCCTGCTCTCTTCGGCTGTCTCTCGCGCCCAAAGGATAAGCCAAACAAAGGCTATGAGAAATATTGCAAATATCAAGACTCCTCCAACCCCAAAATTCTCAACCAACCAGCTGAACAAAGCTACTATACATGCTATAATGCACAGGATTAAATAAAGTCCGAAATAACTTATCAAACACCCTAAGCAACCGCTGTCGCTTCTCTCATTCACATTTCGCAGAGGGTCTGAACTATATTTCATATTTTTACTTTCACACGCTCCTTGCTTTTGTGAGGCGGGATTTGACGAGGTCGGCAACCGCTCGATAAACCTCCAATCGCTCCTCATCCGTGAGCCCAAGGATATCAAAGACGACGCTATCAAGCTCAAAGCGGTCGGGAGAAGCTCTCCTCACTTGCTCAAGGGTCAGCTCCGCTGAATTCACGAATTCAAAGGGATGCTCGGGATTTCGGCATCTCCTTTCTCTGCAAATCACGAATCCCAGCTCCTCAAAAATACTCCCCACTTCCCTCTGCGCCAATCTCTCAAAAGCGCAAATCAACCGAGCCCGTTGGGATGGTGGAACGAGCGACGGTTTGATGACAGGGATTCGGTGTATGTCAACACCATCGGTTTTTAGAACACCGCCTCCGCATGGCGTTCTGCCTACCAATTCCCTGAAGAGCACTAAATATGTTGCGTTCAATAAAGCAGTAAATACCTTTTCGTCCATACCAGTGGGCCATATTGCATAAAAATTGGTATAAGCTACCTCTTCCGGATTGTAAAAAACAAGGTGGCGGTCATGGTGAAGTCTACTCCACATTATTCTACCGGGACGATGTGCCTGTCGTGGAAGCTTCCACCAAGGTCTACGCTTCCGACAACCTGGTCTTTGACTAAATCCCATCCTTTCGCCCCATCTAATATATTCCTTAGCCCTTTCCGTTAATAATTCCTCCTTTTCTGGGAACACGATAAGCAGCCATTGAGTTTGACTCGCTGAAACAATAATTCGCCTAAGCTCGTTAGGAGATTTGATCAAAGGCTTAACGAATCTCGCTTCTATCTCAAATGTTCTACCCTGCCCCTCCTCTGATGTATTTTGAATCACACAAATATACTCATCGCCACCGACTTTCCTAACGAGGAAAAATCCATCGGCCTCCGTATTTAAATACGTCTCAACCTTCGCTATCTCCCCGAGCTTGACGAGCTTCCCCGCTCCCTTCTCCATTATCTTGAAAAATATCACGGGCGCCCTCAGATATATCCCTCCCCACTTGTTCCCTCTATATACCCCCTTACCTATCTTGCTCTCCTCCATTCCCTCCACCAACAATGAGTAAGCATCCCTTCTTATCGCCCTGTATTCCCGTCTCTCCAATATATCAACATCCACTCGCCTCTCATATTCTCCATCATCCCATATCTCCTCAAATATAACGGGATGGAGAATTTCCTCAAAGGGAACCTTGAATGTTACGAAGCGAACGAATCTCCTCTCCTTCTCCTCATCATCCACCTCTTCCTTGCTCGGCGGAGCCAAGAGAACTATCACGGTATTGATATCCGCCTGCTCAAAACTTCTCCTCGCCCTATTATCAATTATCATCTTCGGATGCCCATATCTGAGAAGGAATTCCTGCAAATCCTTCCCGAACCAAACATCAAGCCATGAGTTGGAGGTGATGAAGCAGAAAGAACCCTTCTTATTTAGGAGGCTGAGGGCGTGGAAATAAAAATAAACATAGAGGTCGTTTTTCCCCTGAAGCCTGCGATTATTTCGGAAGAAATCCCGCCAAATCATAGCCACCGATTCCTGCAATTTCTCCCTATATTCCTTCTTCAATCTCTCCCAAACCCGAGGAGGAAAATCCTCCTCCCGCATAAGAGGAGGTGCTATCTTCTCCCGCCTCACATAGGGAGGATTGCCTATCACGATATCAAATCCCCCCTTATCCTTGCTGAATATCTCCGGGAAGGCGATATTCCAGAGGAAAGGCGTCTTCCCCTCTCTTTTAAGCTCCTGTATTACCTTATCCACTTCTTTCAATTCCCTCTCTACCTCCCGCAGCTCCCTTTGCCAGCTCTCCCTCTCCTTTGGATATCTTGGCTCTCCATAGCCGGGAAGCGCCGATTGTGGCGGAGCGGAAATCTTTAATTTTAGCTCGCTTCTCCTCTTGAAAAGCTCGTTTTTCTTATGCGCCAAGATGCCGAGGAAAATTTCTCTCTCCTCAGCCTTTAATTCACCCTCGTTTAGCCACTGCTCTCCCTCGTAGTATCCCCTCTTCTTCTCCTCAAGTTCCCTCAATCTATCCCTCAATTTTGAGGGTATATCAAGATATTCGCGGTAATGGGAGAGGTTAATTCCCGCCACCTCCTGAATCAAGCTATCGCCTGAACGAAGCTTGAAGGAGAGGTTAGGGAGGAGCGGACTGCTAAGCAGTGCCTTTTCTGGTAGTTCCGTCTCAACGACGAGCTGAAGCCAGAGCCTGAGCTCGGCGATATGGACAGCCCATTCCATAACATCAACGCCATAGAGCTGGTCGCGAATTATCCTCTTCCTTCGCTCATAAGGGGTTTCCTCTCTTCCCAAATACCTATTTGCCCTTTCCTGGAGGTCGTCAAGGACGAGGAGCATTCCCACAAGGAAGGAGCCGGAGCCACAGGCGGGGTCGCAGACTTTGACCTCCCTTAGAAGGCGGTCTAAACGATTCCACAAACCCGCTTTTCCCACTTTTCCGTCAATATCGTTCTTATCACTTTCCTCATAGGAGAAGACGAGCTCGTTCAAAAGCTGGCGATACCCCTCCCCCAAGTGATTAGTTAAGTAATCAACGAGGCTCAATCTACACATAAGGTCAATCTCCACCCTTGGAGTATAGAAGATACCAGCCATTCCCCGCTTATCTATCTCCTTTTCCTCTTCTCCCCTTTCCTCTATATTCACAAGGCTCTCGTATACCTTCCCTATCACTTCGGGGTCAACCGCGACTTCCTCATCAAAGCGCCCGCTCTCAACGATGGTGAAATTGTAGCGTTCAAAGAAGCCAGGCGTGTTCTCATCATCTTTGCCGTCATTGTCTTTGGTTCTATCAAAGAGGTGCACGAAGAATTCATCGGGAATGGTTGCCTGAAGCTGTCTATCTAACTCGTTTTCCGAATAGAGACCGCCGTTGAGATAGGGAGCTTCGGAGAAGGATTTTACTATCCAACTGGGGAGCCATTTCGGATATTCGTATCTTGCCTGCGAGTGCTTATTGAAGGCGTAGAAGAAGAGGTAGAAGAGCCATTTGGAGTAGAAGGTATTTGGAGGTTGATTGGATTGCTTGTAGGCGTTCCAGAATTGGCGAATGAAATCCTTTGCGGGCTCGCCGTTCTCCCCCATCAGCCAGCCCTTCCTTTGAATGAAATACAAGAACATAATACGATTGAGGAGCTGATGGGAGAAGGAGTGTGCCCAGGTGGAATCTCCCTGTTGGCTTTTGAGGAGAGTGAAGAGCTCGTTAAAAACTTGTTTATAGCCCTCATAAAACTGCTTGGTTACCCTCTGAACGCTGAAGGCTTGCTTGTGTTTTTCCCAAATTTCATTGGGGTCAAGGACGCCATGGGGACGAATCCCATTGAGGATTTCCAGCTCAGTGCGGTAGGGAGATTTGGGGTTTAGGGAAAGGGTGCGGAGACGGAGGCGAATTCCATCTTTTCCCTCGCGCGTTCTGAGTGGAATGAAGTCCGGGGAGACGAAGGCAAGCTCCGAATAGGGAGTTTTGGGCGTAGAGAAGACGAAAAGGGCATAAATGTGGGAATATTTTCTATAGAAGGGCTCAAGGATTCTGCGTATATCCGTTCTTCTTATTTTATCTTGATTGAGCTCAATGTGGTAGATGCGGAAGATTTGGTTTATATCTATATCGGAGATGAGGTGGGCGGAATGGATGAGCTGCTGGGCGCCAGTAGGAAGTTCGGAGAATTCCGGGGCGCGCTCAAGTGACCGAAGAACGGGATAGCCAAGGAAAGAGAAGAATTCGTAGAGTGAGGGAATATTCTCGCATTTTTCAAGCTTTTGCTTTATTTCCATTAGTTCTCCGTTACTCATCGCCAATCACCTTTTATTTTAGCATAAAAGTGTGAGTTCGCAAGATGAAGGAAATCGGCTTCGCCATCACGGTTCGCAAAAAGCGGGGAATCATTGCAACAATACCCAACCGATGACCTCTAAATCCTCCTTATTTATCTCCCGTTGCTCTTTCGTTTCACTCCCCTTAACTTGGGGATATCGTTTGCTAAAATCCTCCAATTCCCTCATAAATTCCTGCTCGTTCTTCCTCGTCCTCTCACGCCAAATCCTTCGCAGTTCCCTCAGGGCAAGCTCGCTCAGAGGCTGGGAGAAATAACTTAACAACTCGTTCCTCATAGATGAGGGAGGAAGGGTTCTGAGCCAACTGACAACCTTGTTTTGGGGGGATTTCAGGGGAGACTTATGATAAGCGGACTGGCGAAGGATTTCCAACAGCTTCTCCCTCAATTCCTCTATCTTTGTCCGAGGGTCAAAATCGGGAGGGATGGGGAGGGCTGGCTCATCAGGCTTGGAGCGAATCATCTTTATCGCCTCAAGCCTATCTCCCTCCAGTCCTATCAATTTCCCATTCTCATCCTCAAACAGCCAGTAATGTTTATCCGTGTTTAAATTCTTCAGGGAAAGGAAAAACCCCCTCCTTTCCCCTTTCTTGCTCGTCCCCACACCATTGGGTATCCCGCTCAGTTTCCTTTCCCCTATTCTTTTGAGGAAATTCAGCAGGTCCTCCATAAGAAATTCCCCTATATTCAGCTCGCTTTCAGATTCCAACTCATCCATTACACTGCCATCCCCCTCCTCAATCCTTCTCAGGGTATTGAAATCCATAGGATTGGGCATTTCCCCAAGGACGGAAACATCCAAGCCAACGGCGCGATTTATCGCCTCCAGCTTCTCATAAAGCCTTTGGAGAAGATGAAGAAGGCTTTCAAGCTCATCTTCGGGGAAGAAATTGTAGATGTGAATTAAATCGTGGGGCGAACCGATGCGGTCCAACCTCCCCGCCCTCTGAACCATCCTAACGGGATTCCAATGGAGGTCGTAGTTGATGAGGACGCAAGCGTCTTGCAGATTCTGCCCCTCGCTCAGGACATCCGTGCTTATGAGGAGGTTTATCTCCCTATCCGGTGTTGTCTTGTCCTTAAATTCGTTTGCCTCGGGGGCAAATCTACGGATGCGGTCCAATCTTTCCTCCGGCTTTACTCCGCTATCAATTATTGAGAATTGCTCGGCTGTTAGCCCCATCCCCCGCATAAAATCCTCATCGTTCCTCAACTGATTATAAATATAGCGAGCTGTATCCTTGAAATAGGAAAAGATTATCGCCTTCTTCCCCTTCACCTCGTTCAACAAGAGATTTCGCAGGGTCTCCAATTTATCGTCCCTTTCCGCCCGCAGTTTCTCCAAATCTCCAATGAGCTCATCAAGGCTTTGGATATCCGATTCCACAGCTTGCTCCAAGGCTTGAATATCGTAGTCCTTACTGGAGAGAAGGGGCAAGCTGTCCAAGATTTCCCTTATATCCTTTCCCTCCTCTCCCTCATCATCGGCTGATAGCTCCTGGAGCCATCTGCGATAGGATTTGCTATCCAAAAGCCTTCCCTCCCTGAGGGCTTGGAGGAAAGCCTTCTGGAAATCCCTTTGATAAATTAGAGAATTCCGCATCGCCTCCACGGATGACTCCAATCTTTTGAGATATAAGATGCGCATAATCTGAACGAGAGCCCTCTGCCTCCCATAAGTTTTCGCGAAATCCTCCGCTTTGTCTTCATCCCAGCCGAGTTCCATTAATCGCCTCTTCAAAGATTCCCAATAGCGATATTCCTCCCTTTTACTCCATCTCTTCATCGCTTCAATGAAATCCTTTCGGAAATAATCTGGTTGATAGGGGGCGAAGAAGAGATTCTCTATCGCATAAGCGAGTCTATTATAGAGGTCTTTGCCGTAAATCGCGGAGAGGCTGTAATGGACTGAATGGAGCTCCCTTTCGGGAAAATGGATTGGCTTACCATCAATCAATGCTCGGGGATAATTTGAGCGAATGAACTGCCTGCTTCTCCGCACAGCTATCGCCTCAAGCACTTCATAGAGGGTATCTTTATCACCATCCGCCTTACAGAAATAGCGGAAAAGGTCTTTAATCCCAACAGATTTGAAGAAATCCCGAAAATCCCTTGTGATAAAGCGAATTTGGTTGTAGAGGTCAAAGACGCTGTTGTTGATTGGGGTAGCGGTTAGGAGGATTATTTTTTTATCGTTGTCTCCCCTTGATATGAGCTGGAAAAGATTTTTCCAGCGATTGGTTTGGGAATTGCGGAAATTGTGGCTTTCATCCACGACTATAATCTTGAATTTCTCAGCATACTCGGCGAAGGGGAAATCCGCTTGGCTTACCTTCTCCATAGATATGAGTTCGTAAGGGATAGCGTATCTCTGGAGAAGTGGACGCCAGAGGCTATCTATGAGAGAAGCGGGGCAGATGATGAGGGCTGTTTGACGCTCGTGGTAGGCGTAATCGTCAAGGAGGCGAAGGGCGAGATAGGTTTTGCCGAGCCCAACGGAATCAGCAATCATGACACCGCCATAATTCTCCAAAATCTCCTTCGCGGCAAGATAGCCTTGATGCTGGAAATCCGTGAGGGCAATTGGCGAGGGTTTGCCATCCTTTTCCGAGGGGCTCGTTTCAAAGCGGTCTTTCCAAGCTTCGTAGAGAATCTTTATGTAAATCTCGTAAGGGGTATAATGGTGAGTGAAATCGCTCAGGATGGAGAGAAACTCGGATTTATAATCAACGCTTTCCTCCCAGAGGGCTTCAAACCATCTCTTAAGCTCGTTCACCGCGCTCTCCTGCTTCAAGACTGCGTTCAACTCTAAATTGGTTTTCAATCCCGCCCCTGTGAAGTTAGAGGAGCCCACTATCCCTATGTTTCCGAGGAAGGGAACGCCCTCCAGGAGGTAAGCCTTGCCATGAAGGAAAGATTTCTCGTAGAGGCGAACTTGGACGAGGTCGTCTTTGAGAAAATCAAGCCAATCTTGGATTTCTGAAATGGAGACTGAAAGGGATTGGGAGACAGCGGTTTCAAGGTCCTCCCGAAATCCTTTCAAAACGAATTTTTGCTCCTGTTCTTTCCCCAATAGGAGTCGGAGGGAGGATAGATTGAGGACGGTTTCCTCAAGGGAGCGTAGGGCATCTAAGTTGAAGAAAGCCGTAGCAATGGATAATTTAGGCTGATTGCTTTCCAAGAGGAGCGTTTTCAGGACATCCGCTAAAGTCTTGCCAGTGACCTTGCGATTGTCAATCAAATCGGGAAGGGAGAACGAGGGTCGTTCCTCTTTCATTTCTCTTCACCAAGATAAATTTTGGCAATTTCAAAGAAATTTTCAAGAGATTGTAAAAGAGAGGGGGGCGTCCTTCGGACGCCCCCTCTATTTTGGCTTTTCCTCTCCTCTTTATCTCGGCAATAGCTTCACGCTCTTGAGGTTCATCACCGCACCACCGGGCTTCGTTAATGGCCGCACCGCCAATGTATATTTACCAGCCTTCAAACTCACATTCCCCAAGCTCTTATCCACGAAATCCGTCCAAGAACCGGTCTCCTCAACTACTCCCTTCAAGCTCTGCCCATCAATCTCCACAGCGAACTCGCTACCTCCCGTCCCCTTATCACAAGCATAGGTTATCACTACCTCAAAATCCCCACCCTTCTCCAAAACAAAATCCCAAGAGACCCAATCGTTTACATCCGTCCAATAGCCTATGTTATCCTTCCCACCACCCGATTCATAGCGAGCGGTCTGCCCATGAACCTTAGCAACCCTAGCCGGTAGCTCAACCTCGCCGTTCTCGGATTGATGAATAGCAAACTCAACCTCCGGCTTACCAGCGAGCTCCAAAACAACTATCGTATCATAGGGGTCGGGAACAATGGGTGGGAAATCCAAAACAAGCTCCAAATCCTTCTGCTTGAACTCAATCGGCGTCTTGTCTTTCATAATATAAGCCTTGTTGACCTTCGTCTTCAACCCCCCAATCTTAACGGGAGCGGTGGGATATTCAAAGAAGTGGAGGAAGAGCTTGTTCCCCTTTACCGTGCATCCGTTAAGAGGTGGATTATGCACTGGGAAGGGAGAGCCTTCCGTGCCGTAGATTGCATCACCATATTGCTTCAGCCAGGCGCCCATCTGCTTCAACCTCACAACGAATTCAGGCTGAATCTCCCCCGTGGGCATAGGACCAACATTGAGGAGGAAGTTCCCACCCTTGCTCGCTATATCAACCAGGGTTTGAATCAATTGACGCACGGATTTGTGGGCGTGGTCGTGGGCGTTGTAGCCCCAGCTGTCGTTTATCGTCATACAGGTTTCCCAGAGACGCTCACCCATCCCCGCTCCCGGAACGAACTGCTCAGGAGTTGAGAAGTCCGCTGGCAATCCCGTGCGGTCGTTGATGACCGCATTGGGAAGAATCCTCCATATCATCTTCAAAAGCTCCTCAGCTCTCCATTCTTGGGGAGAGTGTTCCCAACCGCCATCAAACCATATACCATCAGGCTTGTATTTCTCGCAGAGCTCTCTTATCTGCCCGAACATATATTCAAGATACTTGTTGAAATCTCGCTCATGTCCGGGAGGGTCCTCAACCCAGGCGGGACGAGGGACATAATGGGGATGATGCCAGTCAAGAAGGGAGTAGTAGAACATTATCCTCATCCCCTGCTTCCTGCAAGCCTTGACGAGGTCGCCGATGAAATCCCTTTTGGCAGGAGTGCTCATACAGTCGTAATCCGTGAGGGCGCTATCAAACATACAGAAGCCATCGTGGTGTTTGGATGTTATGACGATATACTTCATTCCCGCCTCTTTCGCCAGCTTGACCCATTCATCGGGATTGTATTTCGTGGGATTGAACTGGGGGTAGAGCTTCTCGTACTCGGGGATGGGAATGCGTTCGTTGTACATCACCCATTCCGCTCTTCCGAGTATGGAATAAACTCCCCAGTGGATGAACATCCCGAATCTCGCCTCCTTCCACCAGGCGAGGCGCTCGGCTGGTGGAATAGGCGAGGATACAGCTGAGGCAAGCAATAGAGCGTACATCATAAGAATCCCTCCCTTTTGGATTTTCTATCATTTTAATGAGGGGAAAATACACAAGCAAGAGAGAAAATTTTACACTTGCCCTTTAAAATTTTTAGAATTAGTTTAATAAATATCATCTATGAAAAAGTGGCAAAACATGTTGGGTTTCCTATTATTACTCTTGATTCCTTCTATCCCCATTCTAAGAGCGGATGCCACAGAGATAGAAGTCTTTGCAAATTTGAAAACTGGTCAAACCTTTCCAAAGGATTTCTTGGGAGTTTATCAAACTCCCCTCCAACCACTTGATAAACTCCTCCGCTCCCTCCCTCTCCTTCAGGAAATAGGAATTAAAGACCTTCGCTATGAACTCGGTTGGGGCAAGCCGGATGCCCTTGCTTTTGATTGTATAAGCGGTTCCCTTGGGAAAATAAAGTGCGACTTCTCGCCCCTTGACCCCTTCTTCTCAGCTCTCCGAAACCTCAAAATCCATCCCCTATTCGTTATCTCATATTGCCCCAACCCCCTTAAATCCCTTGAGGGATGGGAAGCTTGGAAAGACCCACCCTCTTCTCTCATCGCCTGGCGATATGTCTGCAAGCTTTTCGCCAAGCATCTCGCCGAGCTCGGGCTTCACGCTTCCTATGAAATATGGAACGAGCCGGATTTGGGTCATAATGGCTGGAAGGATTTCTTCTATGGCGACCCATCTATCTACTCCAAGGTGTATAAATTCGCCGTGGAGGGATTGTTAGAGGGCGATTGCAAAGCAAGTGTTGGTGGGGCGGGTGTGGCGTGGAATCAAGCTTACAACCAAGCTATCCTCTCCTCGGGAGGGAGAGTGGACTTCATATCCATCCACGCCTATGGACCAGAGACCTTAATCAGACATTTGGACTGGGCTAAAAGCCTCATCAGGGACGATATTCCCATCTACCTGAGCGAATACGCTTCCTTTAACGAGTTCGGCTTACTTGCGCCCGTGAGCAGATATCAGGCAGCGTCAGCGTTTTTCCGTGATTTGAAAAAGATGTTGGGATACTATCCGCTTTTGAGAAAGGTCTATTGGGCGCAGTGGATTGACGATGCTCTGGGATTGCTGACGAACGACCTTCATCGCAAGGCTATATTCAACGCCTTTTATATCTATCAAAGGCTCCTTCCGAAGGAAGCCTGTAAATACGATTTGAGGGACGGCGAGGTGGGAGTTTTGGCGGGAAGCGATAAGGAAAAGGTAGGAGTGGTGATATGGAACGAAAGCGAAAGAGAAAAGCAATTGAGAGTCATCATCAGAAATCTCCCGCTAAGAAAAGGAAGAATGGAAGTTTATCGGATAGATTCCCAGCATTCTAGTTTTATAGACAATCCCAAATCGGAGAGATTAGAGGTTGCGGAAACCCATTCAGTTGAATTGGGAACCGCTCTATGGGAAGGCACTCTTCCGCCCTTATCCACTTTGTTTCTCCTGTTGAGGGAGTAAGATTTAGTTATCGCACGCCCGCCGAAGGCGGGCGTGGCAATCTCCACACCAAGCAAAAACTAAAACGGATATTACCGCAAATAGATAAAAGGATTTCTCCACCTACTCTTCCTTCCTTTGTTAAACTTCCCATTTTTTGATAAAATTTTTTAAATGGCTAAATGGAGAAAAGATTTTCACCTTCCCATAATAAAAAGCATAAAGGCTCTCGTTATGGATGTTGACGGCGTGTTGACCGACGGCGGCATTATCTATGACTCCGTAGGCAATGAAGCCAAGGTCTTCAACGCCCAAGATGGTCTCGGCATCTCCCTAGCCAAGAAGGCGGGACTCCTCATCATCTGGATAACGGGAAGAAATTCTCCCGTAGTTGAGAGAAGGGCGAAAGAATTGGGAGTGGATTTCCTCGTTCAGGGAGCGAGGGGGAAAGCAAGGGCGCTCAGGGAGGCTTGTAAAAAGCTCAAGCTATCCAGCGAAGAAATCGCCTATATAGCGGACGATTTGAACGATTATCCCGCCTACATCCTCGCGGGATTAAAGATAGCTGTAGGAAACGCAAGCAAGGAAATAAAGGAAAGAGCCGATTTGCTCCTCTCAAAAGAGGGCGGAAAGGGAGCTGTGAGGGAAGCAATTGAGGAAATCCTGCGAAAACAGGGGAAATACGAGGAAGCTCGCAGGCTCTTCCTTGAAGAACTGGAGGAGTAGTGCTCATAATCCATACATCAGATATGCACGGAAAACTCTCCCCTGAAAAAGTCAAGAAACTCCTCAACTTTAAAAAGCGGGGAGCAATCCTATTGGATTCAGGAGACGCCCTATCAGCGGGAAATTTGGATATTCGCTGGCGCGAGAGAACCCTAAGACTGATGAGCCTCGCAGGCTATACAGCCGGGGCAGTGGGAAATAGGGAATTCCACCCTATCAAATCCCTCCTCAGATGGAAACTAAGGGATGCAAATTTCCACCACCTCTCGGCTAATCTCATTCCAAATAATTTCAATTCAATTCTTCCCTTTTTGAAAATTGAAATAGACGGCTACAGAATCGCAATAATCGGGTTAACGCTTCCCCAAGTGAGGGGATTTTGGAGGCGCTTTCCCTTCCTTCAATTCTCGGAACCCATCCCTTGCGCCATAAAACTCACTGAGGAATTGAGAGAAGATGTGGATTTCTTTATCTTTCTAACCCATCTGGGAATCGCAAGGGATATAATGCTGGCGAAAGAGATAGAAAGGGAAAGCTTAATTCTGGGCGGTCATAATCACATATTGTTAAGGGAGCCCATCGTTATCAATAATAGCTACATATTCCATTCGGGCTGTTATGCCAAGCACTGCTGGCTCATAGAGTTTGAAAGGGGAAGAATAAAGGGATGGATAGAAAAGCTGTGAAGGTATCCATAATCGTGCCCGTTTACAATGAGGAGAAAACTATTAGGGAACTCGTAAGGAGATTGAAGGAAGTCCCTTTGGATAAGGAAATCATCATCGTTGATGATGGCTCAACGGATGGAACGAAGGAGATTTTGAAGGAGATAAAAGACCCGGAAATCCGCATAATCTCCCTACCACGCAACTTCGGCAAGGGAGCGGCGATAAGAGCAGCTCTCCCTTATGTTCAAGGAGAGGCAGTGGTAATACAGGATGCGGATTTGGAATACAATCCCTCCGAGTTGCCGACCCTTTTGAAACCGATTTTAGAGGGAAAGGAAAGCGTCGTTTATGGCTCACGCTTCCTCAGGGGAAGACCGAGGATGCGTCCCCTCAATTTCATCGCCAATAAAATCCTCGCCCTAACGGCAAGCCTACTCTTAGGAAGACGCTTAACGGATGAAGCTACCTGTTATAAGGCTTTCAAGACCTCGCTTCTTAAATCCCTTGATTTGAAATGCAAGGGATTTGAATTCTGTCCTGAAGTAACAGCTAAGATAGGGAAGAGGGGTTTAAGGATAAGGGAAATTCCCATATCCTATACCCCTCGCACTAAAAAGGAAGGGAAGAAGGTCAATTGGAAAGACGGATTCAAGGCGCTATATACCTTATTCAAATATCGCTTCTTCTCCTGATAGCTGGTTGTGGAGGGAAGAAAGAAGTTCAGCAACCTCCCCAGCCCGGGAAGGAGGAAAAGCTAACCGTGTCCCTTGAAAAGGCTCACTTCCTTGAAACAGATTCTCAGGGTAAAAAGCTGTTGGAGATTTGGGCTAGTGCAAGCAAGGGGGAAGAAGAAAGGATACTGCTTCAGGGAGTCAAATCCACACTATATGAGAAAGGGCAGCCCTTCGCGGAGCTATCCGCTCCCTCAGCTATTTATGAGCCAAAGAAGGGTTTTCTGATTTTAGATAAGGGAGGCAATCTGAAGGAGGTAAAAAGGAAAAGCGATATCTCCTGCGATTATATTGAGGTTTCATTTAAGGAAAAGAAGATAAAAGGAAAGGATGTCCATCTGAAATGGGGTGAGTTATCAATTGAGGGGAAGGAATTCACTGCGGATTGGGGATTGAAAAGGGGAATGCTAAATAATGGAGCAGTTGTTAAAATAGAATTAAAAAGGAGGCAAAAGCGATGAGAAAGTTTTTTCTCTATTCCCTCCTGCTAACCTGTGGTCTCACTTTGGTCCAGCCCAAGGAGGCTAAGCTCCCTCAAGGAATCCTCAGGGCTGATAAGATAGATATAGATTGGGATAAGAACACATTAACAGCTTACCCCAATCCAACCCTAACTCTTCCCGATACTCAGGCGCAGGCTAAAAAGATAACAGTCTATTTGAACGAAAAGGGAAACATAGATAAGGTAGTCGCCGAGGGAAGCGTTTTGTTAAAGATTGTTCAAGTTTTGAGGGGAAATATTAAACAGGAAATAGAGGGAAAGGCGGAGAGAGCTACGCTGATGGGAAATAACATCCTCTTATTAGAGGGAGGAGCCGAGGCGAAGGTGATGAGGTCCGATAGAGAGGGGACTTCTTTGATTAAGGCTGACAAGATAAGCGTTGATATGGAGAAGAAGAGCTTGAAAGCGGAGGGGAATGTCCATCTTGAATTTCCCCTACCCTCCCAAGTTCAAGGTCAGAAATGATAAGGACGGAAGGGCTTGTAAAGATATATGGAAGACGGAGAGTGGTGGATGGGGTTTCTCTGGTGATAAACAGAGGGGAAGTGGTAGGTCTTTTGGGACCGAATGGAGCGGGAAAGACGACGACCTTCTATATGATAATCGGGCTAATCAAGCCAAATGAAGGAAAGGTCTACTTTGGAGACAAGGACATAACGAAATGGCCCATGTTCAAAAGAGCGCTTCTCGGCATCGGCTATCTCGCCCAAGAACCATCTATATTTCGCAGATTGACCGTTGAAGAGAACCTCCTATTGGTTCTGGAGGCAAGAGGCGTTAAGAATAAAAAAGAAGTCGTTGACCAGCTTCTTGAGGAATTCTCCCTCACTCATATAAGGAAGAGCAGAGGACAAGACTTATCGGGAGGGGAAAGGCGAAGGGTTGAGGTAGCAAGGGCTATGGCCGGCAATCCCCAATTCATCCTCCTTGATGAGCCGTTCACAGGAGTTGACCCCATTGCGGTTGAGGAATTAAAAAGGATAATAACCGTTTTGAAGAGCAAGAATCTCGGCATACTTCTCACAGACCACAATGTTCGTGATACCCTCTCCATAACAGACCGCTCTTATATCATCTATCAAGGGAGGATATTGACAGAGGGACCGGCGGATAAATTGACCAAAGACCCATTGGCGAGGAAGTTCTATCTCGGAGAAAGGTTTGAGATATGAGATGAGAATCCTCACGAGATATATAATAACCGAGCTCCTTCGCCCCTTTTTCTTCGGCGTCGCCATCTTTCTCCTCGTTTTCATCGGAGGGAAATTCCTCTTTGAGATAACGAAGCTTCTCGTTGAGCGAAATGCCACTCTCTTGCAAGCTTTTCAACTTTTTATCTACGGACTTGCTCCCATTTTCGTCCTCGTCCTCCCCATGGCTACCCTCCTAGGCGTCATTCTGGGATTAGGCAGATTCTCAAGCGATGGCGAAACAGTCGCCTTCTTCACCGCCGGTTTAAGCCTTTGGAAAGTGATTTTGCCAATCGCTCTTTTCTCCATAATAGTTAGCTTAACAGCCCTCGCTTTCAATGAATATATCGTTCCCTTTGCCAATAAAAGGGTTACGGAGATAGAGAGGGAGATCAGCAGGACCGGAGGGGAAAGGGAGAACATCGTGGCTAAGCAAGAGAGAAACGGGGAGGTGCAGTTTGTCCTCTATGCTAAACGCCTCATCCCCGAGAAAGGAATTTTAGAAGGAGTTGTGGCGATTGAATTCTGGCGAGGAAAGCCCTCAACAGTTCTCTCGGCGAAGAGTGCGGTTTGGGAGGGAAGCAAGTGGTTGTTCAAAGAGGGGGAAATAAGGAGTTTGGGAGGAGAAAATCTATCTCGTGTAGAGTTCAAAGAGAAAGAGGTTCTTTTCCCTCGCTCGCCTGAGGAATTGGCGATGGGAAGTATTAAGCCGGAAGATATGTCCTTTCGCCAGCTTTCCTCTTATATAAGACACTTGAAGTTGATGGGCGAGCGTTATTCCCATTTAATCGTTCAGCTTCACAGAAAGCTCGCCGACCCCTTCGCCGCTTTGGTGCTCGCTTTATTGGGTGTCCCCTTCGGCTTGAAGCCATATAAAGGGAAGAGCATAGGGGTGGGATTGAGCGTTATTGTGATATTCGTTTACTACATTGTCTGGCATTACACCGCTATCATTGGGGAGAAGGGGCTATTAAATCCCTATGTTTCCGCTTACTTGCCTAATATATTGGGCTTAATAGCGGGAATCCTTCTCCTCACCCGCTCCCCTAAATGAGGGAAGCCAACCAAAGGCTGGAAGGTCATCCTTTCTTTGCCATCACCCTCCAAAGGGAAGCCGGGGCAGGTCTCCGTCTTTCCGTAATTGCGAGGGCTCCCTACGGGAGCCCGTGGCAATCTCGTCTTTTGAAGAGCTTAAAAGTCTGGCATTGCTGGCATGGGTAAAGGTTTTTGAAAAATATGGTGGATTTAAAATAACGAAAAACAAAATGTTCATATAAAAATCTATAGCCAAAGACGCGAGTCCGACAAAAGAGAACCTGACAATTTCATTCCTTCTCTATGATTTAATACGAGATTGCGAGCCTTCTGCTTCGCAGAAGGCTCGCAATGACAGTGGGGTTCTTACCCCGCTACGGGAGGAATTGTCGCTAAAACCTAAACCATAGATGAGAGCCCGCCGAAGGCGGGCGTGGCAATCTCTATAGTATTGCATCAATATCGCTCACAATAACAATTAAATTACTGACAAGCCTTTAAAACCCTGTTCTTGGCATTTTTACAAAATCCTGTCCTGTCTTTATAATTATTTAAACCCATTTAAAATGGGAGTGATGAAATATGTATAGCTGGCTTCTCATCGGAATGCTGCTCTTAGTTAGCGGGCTCATCGCCTTTCTTGGCGACTTCCTGGGAAGAAAACTCGGAAAAAAGCGAGTAAGCCTCATCCGACTGAGACCCCGCTACACCGCCATAGTCTTCAGCGTCATAACGGGCATCTTCATCTCCCTCTTTACTTTATTGGTTCTGAGCAAATTCTCCTACCCCGTTCGCGTTGCCCTATTCGGCGTAGAAAGCCTACTTCAGGAAAGAAACACATTGGAGAAAGAGGTTGCGAAGCTTCGCAAAACCCAAGCAAAGTTAACAAAGGAAATAGCAGAAAGAAACGAACAGCTCTCAAAAGTGGAAAAGAAAGCTAAAGAGCAGAGCGAAAAGCTCTCCCAGCTTTCCTTTAAAGTTTCATCCCTTATGAACGCAAAGAAGAGATTGGAAAGCTATCTTGATAAGGCTGGAAAAGAACTTAGGAGATTGACAAACGAATTGGGAAAAACAAAAAGGGAGCTTGCGAGTATAAGCATTGAGTACCGCAAAGCTTTGACAGCGCTTGAGGAGAGCAAAAACGAACTGGAAAAAAACAAAAAGGAACTAACGACTTACGCACAAAGACTAAGGGATACCCAAGGGGAGATACAGCGCCTAACGAACGAATTGAGGAATCTTGAAGCTACGAGAAAGGAGTTATCCAATACAGTGGCGAAGCTGAGGGCAGAAAGGGATAACTTGGAGAGGGATTTAGAGCAATTGAGAGTGCAAAACGAGAGTTTAAGAGGAGAATTAGCTAAGAAGGAACAGGAAGTTTTAGCGGTGGCGAGCTATTATGGTGAGGTACTGGGAAGGGAATTAATCTATCCAAAGGGGAAGGAAGTTATAAGAGGAATTATAGAATGTGGGCGTCCGGCTGATAGGATAAAGGTAAGCCTCAGGTCTCTCATAAAGTTGGCGAGTGATGAGGCGATAAAGAAGGGAGCGGGAACAGGAGCCGATGGAAAGGCAGTATCTCTAATGAAGTTTATTGAGGGACGAGATGGCATCTATGTATTTCCCGAGGAATCGGTTCTTGAGGGAGTTGCAATGAAGCTCTCTCAGATGCAGGGTAGCGTTGTAGCACGGCTCGTCGCTCTGCGCAATTTCACCAAAGGCGAACAAATCGTTTGCGACTTGGAGCTTTATAGAAATTCCTTAGTTTTTGACAAAGGGGAGGTCATCGCTACGACTATTTTGGATGGGAGAAGTTCAGAGAGTGAGCTTTTGGAGAAGGTCATCGCTTTTTTGAGGAAAGATGTGAGGGAAAAGGCTTTAGAAAGGGGTTTGATTCCCGGAGAAGATGAAACCGTGGGAGAGCTTTCCTTGAAGGACATAATAAACACGATAGCGAGCGTTAAAGAGAATAGAGGGAAGGTCCTGCTGAAAGCGGTCGCCACGAAGCGCATATATAGCGCCAATCCCCTTTCCATAACCCTGCAGGTGAGCGAGGCAAGCTCATAGATGAAGATAATCGCCCTCGACCCGGGGAAAGAAAAAATCGGATATGCGATTTTCAATGGAGATAAAGTGGTTGAGAAGGGAATTTTTCCTATTGACAAATTGGCAGACTTTATGATAAAATTTAAAACGATGGAGAGGGTTGTTTTAGGTAAAGGGACGGGATGGAAGGCGATATATAAATTTATGGAGGAAAAAGGGCTGAAAGAAAAAGTTGTTCTTATAGAGGAGAGAGGGACGACGGAGGAGGCAAAGAGGAGATATTTTGAGGAGGAAAAGAGGAAAGGGTTGATTTGGTTGGTAAGGAAATGGCTTAACCTTCCCGCTCGTCCCGTTGATGACCTTTCCGCCCAAATCATTGGCGAGCGATTCTTGAAAACTATTGACCAAGACGAAGAGCGATTTAAAATTTAAATTGAAAAAAGTATTGACGGATTTGCGATTTGAAGCTATATTTTGAATTGGATGATGTAACTTTTTGCACCTATTGTAGTCTAATTAATTGAAGATTGAAGAATTTGCTTGACTTGATATTGTTGCTTCTTTACAATTTAAGAGAGAATAAATCATCCTCTTGGGAAGGGAGGGAGGCGATAGAAAGGAGGTGAAAAAGACTTCTTGGGAGTCTCCACTCCCGAAGAGAGGATGGTTTAGAAAAGCCCGTACCTCTTGAGGAAAAGGGCAAAGGGAAACGAGGATACCTTGGCTCCGATTTCCTTGGGAGGGAAGGGCAAAACAAAATCCCAAGGAGGGATGAAGTATGAAGAAGTTAGCTGTAGTTTTGGCATTGGCGTTGGTGTTTGGCTTGGGCTCTCTGGTAGCCCAGACCTTCCCCGATGTCCCCTGGGACCACTGGGCTTACGACGCCGTAGCGACGCTCGCTGAGAAGGGCATCATCGTCGGCTATCCCGATGGCTACTTCAAGGGCGATAGACCCCTCACTCGCTACGAATTTGCCTGCGCTTTGAGGAATGCCCTTGAGCGCATCAAAGCGGAAGTCACTCCACCCGAGGTTAATCTGACCTCCATTCAGAACGCCATAAACGACCTCAAGTCCCGGGTTGCAGCATTGGAGAAGGCAGCCCCTGGAGGCGTTCCCGCTGACCTGGTGAACAGGCTCTCCGCCGTTGAACAGCAGCTACAACAGGCTGCCACCAAGGCGGAGCTTGAGGCTGTTCGCAACCAGGTAGCGGCTCTCCAGCAGAAGGTTGCGGCTATCCAGATAAGCCCCGAGGACATTCAGACGCTGCGCAGGCTGATAAACGAGTTCAGGGATGAGTTGGCAACTTTGGGCGTAGATGTTGACGAGATGCGCAAGGACCTTGACGCCCTGACCCAGAGGGTGGTCGCCCTTGAGGAGAGGGTAGGCAAGTTCTCCGTCTCCGGTTTCGCCACCTATATTGTTAGGGGCGAGAAGCCGAAGGATGTAAAAAATCCACCAATAGACCTCAATGGCGTAGCTCTTAAACCCAATGACAAAATGCTCAGAAATCTATTCGCTGGCTATGACGCTGATGTGAATATGGGCTTCAAGGTCAACGATACGACCGACATCTCTCTCGCCATTTGGGGAAGGGATTGGACAAATCCTTCCAAGATGGCTTCCGCAGCCGATACCGCCACCATCTACAAGCTCTACCTCACGACCACTCCTATGGAGAACGCCAAGCTAACGGTCGGTAAGTTCCCCTTCCAGCTCACTCCATACACGCTGAAGCTCGCGGACCCCGATGTCTACACGGTTATTCCGAAGTTTGACGAGGGCAACTACATCGTCTCCGGTGGAAAGCTGGATGTGGATGTCAAGCCCGCAAAGGTCAGCCTCTTCGCCGCAACAAATAAGGGACCTGCCGACCTGCGAATCGTTGTTCCTGATGAAGATGTCACTGTTTACCAATTCGCTGGCGCTAGGATTGAGCTCCCCAACCTGATAGAGCTGATTCCGTCGCTCGGAGTCACCTATTATAGGGCTGGTCTCTCTGGAGCAGGATTGGTCAACCCATATGTTGATGTTTACGGCGCGAACATCGTCATCGCTCCGCCGGTCAAGAACCTCTCAATTGTCGGCGAATGGGCTCAGATGAGAGCTAAGGATGATACCGGCGCTTTGGACATAGACGAGGATAATAACGCATATGATGTCGCTGTTGCCTACGCAGTGACAGATGATATAAAGGTGAAGGCTGGATACAAGCAGGTCGAGCAGAACTTCATGACCCCTGGTTATTGGGAGAGAATCCTCTGGGAGAGAAATCTCAATAACATCAAGGGCGCATACGGCGACATCTCCTGGACGGGCTTGAAGAATCTCGCGCTGAACATCCACGGCGCATTCTACGAAATCGACAAAGGAGCATCCGCCGGTGATAAGATCAACCACTATCTCGCTGAGGTCAAGTACGCCCTCACTTCCAAGATAGGTCTCCAGCTCGGTTATGAATACAAACAGTACAAGCCGACCGCTGGAGCCGAGGATAAGCTTGGATACCTCACCGTCGGCGTGTCCTATGAGCTCGGCAAGGACGCTGCTCTGAAGCTACTCTATCAAAACATAGACCTGAAGTGGGGTGCTGCGCCTGAGCAGAAGGGCGACCTGATTGTGACGCAGGTCTCGGTGAAGTTCTAAAAGCCGAAGCTATGCAAGGAGGGGGAACCCTTAAAGGGTTCCCCCTCCTTTTTTTAAAAATTAAAAAAGGAGGTGTTCCTGATGAGAAAATTTCTCATCCCCTTAATCGCCTTGTTCCTAATCATCACCTTTGTCGCTTCCTCTTACGCCCTTGATTTGGGCGGAATCTTCAAGAAAGCCATAGTGGGCGGAGCTATCGCTCTCCTCGTGGATAAATTTTCAGGTCAGCTGAACGATTTCATCAACAAGCTGATGATGAACGAGAAGTTGCCCGTCACGGAAGCAACTAAGGTCGTCCCTATTATAAGCGTTGGGAAAGCCCTTTATGTCGGCGCCGCTCAGGTAAGCGGTCCAAAGGATAAGGTCGCTGAGGTGCAGGCTGTAGCCCAAATAGAGGGAAATTTCCACAACGAAATGTTCAGGGTAAAGGCGCTCGTCCCTATAAAGGAAAGAGGGAAGATAACGAATCTGCAAAGAGTTAGTGGGGTAGGCATATCCGCTGTCATCGATGTAAAGCCTTAAAATCCCCCTTTCACTTAATGCGTCTCGTTGCCTTATGGGGGATTATCTTCTTAACTGCGTTATCTTTCCCAAATCCTCAAAATAATCTCATCTTAGAGGGAGACCAACTTGAGCTTCTTTGGGAAGCTCAAGTTGGTTCTATTAAAAACGCTCATGTTGAATATCAAGGAATCTTCTTCTCCGCCTCAAATCTTTCAATTGAGAAAAATAAAATAATAATGCAGAACGCCTATCTCACAACCTGTGAGCTACCTCATCCTCATTACAGAATTTCCGCAAAATACTTGTCCTACCCTATCGTGGGAACGAAAAGAAAAGTCACCGTAAAGGGCGCATCCCTCCTCCTCGGCGATACAAAAATTTTCTCCCTCCCAACCCTACGCTTCTCCTTAAACCCAAAAGATAGATTAGAAGAGGGAGCATTAGAGCTGCCCCGCATAAGCTACAGCAAAACAACAGGCTTATCATTGAGCACAACATTTTCCCTACCCTTCAGAGAAGATACCACTAAAGTAAAGATTGGTTATTTGCAAAAGATGGGATTGTCGGGGAAAGCTTCTATTCCCCTTACACCTTCCATATATTTAAATCTCAGCAGGTATGAAGAGATAACCGGTAAAAGAACTTCCCCAATCTTCATCAGCGAGAGCCCACATCTACTCTTTCAAAGGAAAGGCTTTTCTTATTCTTTTGGAAGATTCTCTGAAGAGCCAACAAATAAGCACGCTACTCGTCTCCGCCTTTCTCTCTCCCAACCAGTTTTAGAGAAGTCCTTGAGTGAAAATACTTCTTTGAAAATCTCGCTCAACAGCTTTTGCTCATTTTATAGCGATGATTCCAGATATAGAAGCGTGGGAGGGGAAATTTCAATCGGGAGGGAAACGAGAAGCAATAAGACAATCCTCTCTCTTGGTTATCAAGCTTTGGGAGGCTCAACTCCCTTTCTCTTCGATAAGGAAGAATTGCCCTCTTACGCTCGCTTGTCATTATCAAGGGATATGGGGAACTGGAAATTTGAAATGGATTGGGTTGAGGATTTAAAAGAGGGGAAACTATATGACCTATTTATTTCCCTTTATAAAAAGCTACACTGTTTGGAGCCGGGGATATCCTGGCAGAAAAGAGGCAATATCATCAAGCTCCAAATGAAGCTCGTTGGCTTTGAGATGTAAATCAGAATTTCAACAAAGCACCGCTTCCAGCAGGCAATGTCAATTCAAAATATCCAATGCCTTCTTCCTTCTTTAAACTCTTATCTCGCCATTTCCTCGTTTTCAGATTGAATAATTTCGGCTTTCTTTCGGTATATATCTTGAATTCCTTTGGATTCCTGTAATCCATATTCACAACAAGGCAATAAATTGTTCCGTTTTTATCCTTGAAAAAGCCGAGAGTGGCATCCCCACCTTCCACTCTTTTTATCGGAGTCCCCACCGGCAAAGGCTTGCCTCCCCTTGGAACCTTCCCCGTATGATAAGCATCTATGGATTTAAGTTTGTTTAAGAAATCGCCTAAAACTTTAACCTCACTGTTTACTTCCTTAACTTCCTCATAGTGAGCGGTTCTTTTTCCATCCCAGCTGATGATTCCGTTTCTCCAGTGCCAAACTGGGTCATCTGGAGGTGTCCAATAGGTGAAGTAGCAAATTCCCTTAGCCCCATAAGCCAAACAATTGTAGGCTTGCCAGGCTATCTCCCCTTTTGTTAAATCCCTATATGGACCATGGGTTACCATCTGTATCACTACAATGAAAGGAATCCTTGCCTTCTCGCTTGCTTCCTTAACAACCCTTAGATTTTCAAAGAATGTCTCCCTATCCCCACCTTGAAGAAAGGTGTAATAATCATAAGATAATAGCTGGGGTTTGACAGTTCGGATGAATAGGTCAACATGGTCTTTATAAGTGGGTGTGCCGAGCTGTTCTGGGGTAGCGTAATCGGGAAAGAGATTGATGTAAGCGATATGCTTAGGGTCCTTTTCCTTTATATACGATACAACTTTTGCGAGTAGAGGAAAATGAGAGGCATTTGGTTCATCCATTATGAAATAGCCATGGAGGGCAGGATGAGAGGAATAATCTTTAATCACCTCGTCCACAATTTTCTCCCAATTTGGTTTGCTAGCGATGTCCCAAGTAAGGCGTTGGTCAGCAATTACGCATTTCAATCCCACTTCTTTAGCGATATCAAGGAGGCGCAGATTATCTTCCTTTTTAAAGGCACCGTCAATGGAAACCGCTGCAATGTTAAAACCTGCATCTTTTATCTCTTTGTATCTTTCCAGGGTTGTTTCCTTCAAGGGGGGTCCACACCAATATGTTATGATGAATTCGTCTACCACACCTGCGTTCCCCATTAAAGAGGCTAATAAGAGGATTAAAAGAAAAACCATCAAGCCAGAGGGAAGTGAACTGGACATATTTTATCGCCTCCTTATATATAGATGGTCGGGGCGCCGGGACTTGAACCCGGGACCCCTGGCCCCCCATGCCAGTGCGCTTCCACTGCGCCACGCCCCGACCAAGTTGAATTATACAGAATACCCTAATTATTGGCAAGGTTTTTAATTCCTTATTTTATTTCCGAGGAGCATAAAGACGAAATTAATTTCTTTTAGAGAGGAAAAAAGAATTGCGAGCCCGCCTAAGGCAGGCGTGGCAATCTCTTAAAGACCACAAAAAAACCGAAATTTGGCTAAACCTGACCACTATTCGCGGTCAGGCTTGCAATGGCAAAAGAGACATTGCCTTGTCGCTTTGCTCTCCGCAATCTCTACTCTTTAGAGACTCAAGAAGAGATTGCTTCGCTATCGCTTGCATCCAATGGGTATAGGTTTTAGTGGCAATTCCTTCCCTAGCGGGGCAAGAACCCTGCTCTCATTGCGAGCCTTCTGTTCCGCAGATAGCGTGGCAATCTCTTTTTAATAAGAAGGCAGTGTCTTTGTTGCTGCGAGCCCGCCTAAGGCAAACACGGGCTGACAATAAAATAAAATCCTGATTTCGTAGCAAATCTGATATCTTCAGGAGAAATTTTTAAAATTTATCATTTGACTTTCCCGAAATTTATGCTACTATTTTCTAAAAAATAACACGAAGGGAGGAAGAACATTGAGAAGGAAAGGCTTCACTTTGATTGAGCTCTTAGTTGTCATAGCGATAATCGCTATCCTCGCTGCCATCCTCTTTCCCGTCTTCGCCAAAGCAAGGGAAAAGGCAAGGGCAATCCAATGCGTCAGCAATATGCGTCAGGTTGGATTAGCTCTTCGTATGTACCTTCAGGATTGGGATGAACGCTATCCACCCGCCGCACTATGGAAAACTCGTCTTCAACCCTACATGAAGAGCACGGAACTATTCAAATGCCCAAGCAGAACCCATCTCCCCTGGTATTACGGACATGGCTACAACATTGGCTATGGGGGCATTTACCCTCCGGTCTACGGCTTCGTTGAGTTGGTTTCCCTCCTCCCCGGAGGAATCCCCAATCCAAATGCACCGGGAAGAAGTGATTCCTCAATCACCAATCCCTCAACGAAGATATTCGCCCCCGAGTGGGATAGATGCAATTCTGGACCGCCTGTTGGTCCGGTAGGACTCTTCCACGGAGGGGCAACCTCCTACTGGGCGGTTTGTAGAGTTCACAATGGTGGCTCAAATGTTCTCTTTGCCGATGGACATGTGAGATGGATGAGACCGGAACAATATCACAGCACAACCGACCATATAGATGCCAATGGCATCCCTGTAGACGAGAACGGCAACCCAATAGACCCAACCACCGCTGTTGTCTCAGAGCAAGTCTGGCGGACTTATTGGGATACGAATTATTGAAGATGAAAGCTTTTCAATGGTCTGTTAAGGATATCGCGAGGGCAAGCCTTTTAGGAGCTCTTGGGCTTGCCCTTCCCTTCCTCTTCCATCTATTTGGGGCAGGCAAGGTTTTCCTTCCTATGCATTTGCCCATCTTAGTTGGCGGATTCCTCCTCCCCCCTACCCTCGCCGCTTTCCTTGGCGCAGTTGTCCCCTTCCTTTCCTCCGTCCTCACAGGTATGCCTCCCATCGTTCCCACTATGCCCCTTATGGTCTTTGAGCTCTCCGCCTTAGGCGGAATAACGGCGATTTTGTATCAAAGGGCTAAAGTGGGGATTTGGGCAAGTCTTATAGGCGGAATCGTTGGCGATAGAATCGTTCTTGGCATCATCGCTTTTCTTCTGGGAAGATACCTTGAGATAAAATCAGCTATTGCCTATGTAAGCGTCGCTGTGATAACGGGATTGCCCGGGATAATATTGCAAATTGTCTTAATCCCTCCCATAATTTATCTGATTGAGAAGAAAAGCTCCTTCTAAATAAGAGTTTGGGAGGCGAAAAACAATCAATCGGTCTTTTATCCCCTTAGTTATCCTTTTCGCCATCCCCTTTTTGATTCCCCAAGCGAGGGGAATGCCCCTTTTTTTCTTCCTTATAATATCCCTTAGCCTCCTTCTTTTTTCCAATCCCGATTGGGCTTGGTTTAAAAAGCGGTTCTCGCCCTTTCTTCTTTCCCTTGGCTCTCTCTCCGCCTTCTCCCTTCTCCTCGGCGCTAACTTGGAGAAGGTAATTGATATAGGAATTCGCTGTGCGGGAATCTTCCTCTTATCCTCTGCCCTCCTGCTAAAAATCCCTCCAAACCAAATCATCTCTATTTTCTCTCCAAAGGGAAAACATTCCTCCCTTTCCCTTTTCTTCTATCTACTATACCGCTATATCTCACTTGTTACAGAAGAAGGGGAAAAGATGATTCGGGCTGCGAAAGCAAGAAGTGGAAATATCAAGCGATTGTTTCTTAAATCCTTTAAACTTTTCATTAACTATATTTTGAGAGTTCTCAGAAGAAGCGAGGTGATTGCTATGGCTATTGAGGCAAGGGGATGGGAAGGAATAGAGAGAGCAGTTCCCGATGAGGACTATATATTGATTGAAGGTGTCTCTTTCTCTTATCCAACGGGGAAAATGGCGTTGAAGAACATTAATCTTAAAATCAAGAAAGGGGAGAAGGTCGCTCTTTTGGGAGCGAATGGAGCGGGGAAATCCTCCCTTCTTTGGGTTATCAGTGGATTCTTGAAGCCAGAGGGGAAGGTAAAGGTATTCGGGGTTGAAGTGAAGAAGGAGAATCTCGCGAAGTTGAGGAAAATGGTGGGGATACTCTTTGAAGACCCCGACGACCAGCTATTGATGCCGACGATTTTGGAAGATGTTATGTTCGGGCTGTTGAACATCGGTTACAATAGAGGGGAAGCTGAGAAAATAGCGAGAGAGAATTTGAAGAAATTCGGTTTGGAAAGATATGAAGAAATCCATCCACATAATTTATCGCAAGGGGAGAAGAGGAAAGCCTCCTTGGTAGGGGTTTTATCTATGAGACCGGATGTGCTCCTTTTGGATGAGCCCAGTGCCAATTTGGATGGTAAGGGGAAGAGGGAATTGCTAAAAATCCTCAAAGATTTTGAGGGGACTCTAATCATTGCCTCTCATGATTTGGGTTTTGTGAAAGAGTTATGCGAGAGAGCAATTGTGCTTTTTGAGGGTCAGATTGTATTTGATGGTGATATGGAAGACTTGTTTGAAAGAGAGGATATATTAATGGAAAGTGGGATTTTATGACTTTAAGTGAGGAAATAACAAGTCAGATAGGTTACAAGAGAGGACATCATTATACCAGCCAGAACCTGCCAGATGTTGTGTTTGCGCAGGTAAAGGCGTGCCCAGGAAAGGGGGAGCAAGGAGATAAGAAAAGGAACGGCGGGAAGTTTCCAGAAGAATATCGCAGCTGTTAGAGGTCCCGCCAAGCCCGCGAGGTGCATACTTATCTTCCAAAAATAGGTTATTATTGTTCCAACGAGGGTCACGGTAGCATAGCAGGACATCAGGGTGCCGTAGACTTTGTTTATCGGGTGAGGGGGAAAGTGAAGAAGCAAGAAAGAGCCGAGAAAGTAGAAAAAGGTTATTAGGATATAGGGTCTCACTCGTTCAGCCCTATTGCTGATATCGGCATCGGAAAGCAAACCCATCTTCAGCAATCCCAAAACGACAAGTGCAGGCATTAAAGCGGAAAAGAAAATGGCGAGCAAAGCCCAGGCAATTCTCACATAAATTTCTCCTTGGGTGAAAAAAGTGGCGGAACCGAACAAATAAATGGCAACAGCAGAGGGATGAAATAAAAGCGAGAAAAAATCCGCAAGCTTTTTCCTATCCAGTGCTTTGTTCAATGTTTGAACCCTCCTCAAATAAATCCTTCCATGAATACTTGGGATAAAATCCCAAAACTCGTTTCGCCTTTTCATTTGAGACCAAGGAGGCTCTCCCTTTCAATCTTTCCTCGTCTACTCTTTTCACCTTCGGATAGTATTTCCTGATAAGTTCAAGAGATTGCTCTTTCGTTCCGTTATCGTCTGCACAGATGAACATTCTCTCGTGCCTAAGCTCTTCCTTCTCCACAGCCAACCTGAACGCCAGGGCTGCATCCCTGGCATCCTCATAGACCCAAAGGGTTTTCCACCATGTATCAGGCTCCTCAAAAAGGGGACGATAATTTTCCTTCAAATGTGGAAACCAAACGAAACAAATCCGAAGGCAAACAGTCTCAATACCAGTCCTGCGAGTATAAGCCTCGCAAATCTCTTCCCCTACGAGTTTGCTCAACCCATAAGGGTCCTCAGGTTTACAGGGATGGGCTTCATCTATTGGAAAGTATTCAGGAGCTAACGAATCGTTCACCCGGAAGACGAAACCCAATGTGGAATCAGAGCTCGCCATAACGACCCTTTTAACCTTGCATTTGGATGCTGCCTCCAATACATTGAAAGTGCCCATAGCATTCACATTAAAAACTCTCTCAGCAGGCTCGGACAAGGGATGGGGAATAGCAGCGAGATGAACAACAACATCAATGCCCTTCAAAGCTCTTTCAAGGGAATGTATATCAAGGATGTCTCCTCTTATAAACTTGAAATCTTTATTCTCTGGCTCCTTTATATCAAAAATCACGAGTTCATAATAGCCCCTCATCTCCTCAATAACATATCTACCGAGATTGCCAGCTCCGCCGGTAATCAAAACTCTCATTTCTTCTCCTTTCCCTTAAACTCCCATTTGATATCCTGCCAACCCTTTACCTCGCTTGCCAACCGCTCTAAATTCTCCCTTCCTAACGCACCGTATATCAACAATACTCCCTTATCATCTTTATAAACCTCCCTAGGGTTAAGAACTTTGCCCACTTCCCTCCAGATATCGGGATGTTCCCTTCCTCCCTCGTCCTTCCAAAATGTGAATTTGAAATCGCTCTCCCAAATCGGCATCGCTCCATACCAAGCTGATAAGCCTTTATCCCACCAGCTTGCCCCGGGAAGCGCATCATAATAAGCGGGAACAATCTCCTCCTTTTCGTGAATATAGCAATATCGCCTTGGCGTTGAATCTGGTTCGTCGTCGCTTGCATCCCCTCCTATCTCGGAAGGCAGATAGTGATAATAGGCACCCAATGGAAGGGGTTTCTGGGATGTATTCTCTATCCAAAGGAACTTCCCAATGAACCATTGAACCCTAGGATAAATAATCAGACGATAGGCAACTCTATAGCTTAAAGGAATAACCCTTTGCGGAGCAAGCTCCCCTCCCTCACCAACCTCCGTCAGCGCCCTCTCCCCATCGAATCTAGCGATTATATCAACGATAACCTTTGAGGACGATTTCCTTATCTCCACCTTCTCCAACCTGTTGGTGGCTACCCAAAGAGGCTGAGCTAAATCCTGCCTTATCAAAGGCTGATAACTTCCCAACTTAACGCCCCTAAAATAGACGGCATCTATCAAATCACCATCCTCTTCATCTTTTACCAATCTCAATTCCCCATTATCTATCTCAAACTTGTTTCCGTTGCCAGTTACCCTTATTTCCTCGCCCTTCGCCTCCGATTGAGCGGAAATCGGATAAAGGAATAAAGCGAGAGCTGAAAGCGGTTTTATCTCACTCACATTGAAGTCTATCCCAGCGGGAGAGAAATCCGCTGGCAAAACGTGCCCTTCAATATCCCTTACAGCAACGCTTACATTTTTCCCTATCTTGAATGGCAACTTCTCTATTGGAATGCTTATAAATATGTTCCTCCCCACTTCCTCCCCTTCGTTAACTATAATCAAAGGAACCCTCTCCTTTTCGCCAAACCATTCCGCTCCCTTGCGATAGATAACCTTCCTCGCCTCTGCAACCTTCCAATCCCTCCATTTAACTTTCACATCCACGAGATAAGCTCCAGGAGCAGAAGGCAACTCGTAATCAATTACAAGCTGGCGAGGCAATGAAATCCTCTTCTCCGTCTCCTTCCCATTAACGCTTATCCTCAATTCAACCTCATCAACCTCTCCCTTGTTAGTCAGCTTTATCTTCCCCTCCCCTATCTCAATTTTCGGGTTTGGCACTCTACCTGAATGGATATGATAAACTAGGGGATTCAACTTGCTTGCTTCTGCCACGAGCAGGGGATAGGGTTCGTCGTTAACATTTACTAAACCGTAGTTCGTGTTTTCTGGGAAACCTGTGGAAATCCCTTCCTTCGGCTCATCCGCCCACATAAAGTAGTGAGAGCCGACCATAAAGGGAAGCTGAAAGAGCAGTTTTTGGAAAATTGAAAAGGCTTTAGCTCTTTCCTGTTGGGTGGCGAAGCGCTCTCCAGCTCCGTGGGTGCAGGGCAGACCGCTATCAAGGGCAGGGAACGACCACTCCGTGAGCATAAAGGGCTTATGAGTCTGCTGATATCTCTTCCGAAGAATTTCCTCAACATCCCTCACTTCCTCTTTCTTTAAATCCACCCAGGGATACATATTCACCGATATCACATCGCAGTATTTCCCTGCGGAAATCCATGCGGGGTCAGGAGCTGTCCAAGCGAATCTACAGCCAAGAACGAGGTGATTGGGGTCGGCGGACTTGATGGCTTTGGTGGTTATCTCAAAATATCTATCCGCGATTATACCGACGAATTCCATCTTGTCCTTTATCGCCTGCTCGCTCGTCGTTTGAGGAGGTTCATTCATCGCATCTATATCGCTGAATTTAGAGAGCTTTAACCCCCAAGCCTTATTGAAAGCTTCTATTTTGTTCTTATATTTATTTTGGAGAAACTTCACCAAAGCTAATTTAGCGCTATGGCCCTGAGGCAGTCTGAATATGTCGTCAACAAGCCCCCATTCCCTGCCGGATTTGCCGAACCATTCAAGCTCATTATCTATGAAATAGCCAATCAGCCAAGGGTCATCTTTATGGGGACCGCATCTCTCCTTTGCCTGCTTAATACAATATTCCTCAAATTTGGGGCTGAAGACATTGGGGAAACCCGTCCAGTTAATCGGTTTCGTGATATAATCAATTTGGGCAAAGCTTGAACCCAAAGCTGCGAACTCTGTGTGGGCGAGACCCTTATATCTCACCCCACGGGAGGAATTTGCCCCTAAGGATGTAAAACCCCAAGAGAGCAATCTTTGAACCGCGGAATCCCCCCACTTCTCTTCGCTTCCGTATTTCTCCTCAACTGACTTATGATACGGGGCATAGCCAAGCTTTTCCGCCCAGTGAACATTGTAGTTGCAATGGTCGGTTCCCACAGAATAGAAAGCATTACCTTCGGGGTCAATCAACCACCAGATACCATTTATCTCTTTAGTGTAGAAAAATCCCTTTGCTTCAGCCCTTATCTCTTTCCATCCTTTCCCTTTGTAGGGAGGATAAACTGGCTTGGGAGGAATATAGCTTTCCTCTTTCATAATATTCACCTCCACATCATCAAAGGCGGTGAGAAATCCGCTGTTTGTCAGCCCGACTTTACCAAACTTAACCGCCTTTTGATTTTCAAGGGAAAAAACCTGCCTTGCGAGCAGATTTCCCTTCATATCGTATATTGAACCTTCAATTCTGTCTTCCATTAACCTTATCTCCAAACGATAGGGCTTATTGTATTCCCATGGAAAGTTCTCAAAGTTTATGTTTTCAATCATCTTCAATCTCCCCTGAGTAGGCCATTCGCCATCAAGCATTTGCCCGAGCTCGGCAAAATGCCTGCTCCCCATATCCTCGGGTGCCTCAACTAAGGCAAGATGCCAAAAGTGCTCCGCATCTAAGTAGATGGTTATTCCCGCTACCTTCCAGCCAGCCACCTTCTTCTCCTTAACCATCACTGTCGCTGAGAGCGTTAAAACCCTCCCATATGGAGATTTCTCAAGTATTAGCCTTCCCGAGCTATCATTTAACATTACACCTTTCTCTATACGCCAATTTATGGAGGAGCTATACCATTCTGGAGAGCCGTCGCTTCCCTCCTTATAGCGGGAGAAATCCTCTTTATAGGTAAAGGAGAAGCCTATGAAACAAGAAAGAAGAACAATAAGAGGGATTGATAAATTCCTCCCCATGGCATATCACCTTCCTTCTGATTTCATTTTATCTTGCTGATTAAGAATTCAGCTGCTTCTTCATAAGCGAGGTTAACGGAGAGCAACCTTATCTCATATTCTCCCGCCTCTCCAGCATCATAGTGGATAAATTCCCCGAGGTTTATTTCCGCATATTGATTTGGACGCCCTACGGCGCCAATCGTTATTTTCGCTGAGTTTATCGCAATTCCCGTCAAAGTTATCATAAAAGCCCCTCCAGCAACTAACGCGGTGGAGCCTTTAGCAACTTTTACTCTTTCGCCTTTGTAGCTCATAACCATCCTCCGTTTCTACAAATTTATATCATTAATGATTATACCAAGTTGTTTCCCACGCATAAAGCCAGGGTGAATCAGAGATTCCCTGCCAAATCGGTTAGCTTCCCGTGCTCATCGCATTTTATCTCGTAGCTCGTTATATTCCCCTCAATTGTATAATTGCCACCCGATGGGCAAATAGGGAGTGTTTTGAAATAACCATCCAAGAAAAGTTGGTCAACATTCGGTAGAGGGTCATATCCCGAGAGTCTATGGTCAATAGCATACTGCTCCAAAGCGGTCTCTATCTTCTTCATATTTGCGGCACAAGCTCTCAAGCGAGCGTTTTCCCTCACCGTCATCCAATTGGGGAAAGCAATCACTAATAAGACGCTAATTATTAAAATAACAACCATCACTTCAATAAGCGTTAATCCTTTCACCCTCGTCCTCATTACCTTACCACCTTGCCCTCACGGTTTTCAGATAATCCGCTAACCAGAAAGCTATGGGCTCCAAGTCAAAGGAACTCCACCCCTCGGGATTGCCGATTTGGAAAAGCGTTACACCTAAAACCTGTTTATCTTTCCTCAGCTCCCTATCAAACCACTTCAACCATGCTTGATATCTCTCCCTGCTTCCCCTCGCTTGCCAACCATCGGTCTGAGGGTTCCCCGCTTTATCTATCCCTCCCTCTGTGAGTATTATAGGGAGGTCAGCCAAATCTGGGTGTTTTTTACGCAAAAATTCGTAAAAAATCCGATATCTCAAAGAATACCACTTCTCAACATTTATATCAGTTGAATATTCAAGGGAGTAAGCATGATAGCTCCAAGCACCCTTGTAGCGTTTGGCGGCGCGCAAAGCGGGAAGGAAAGCCTCCAATTTAGCACATATCTCCTCAAGAGTTCCGGAAGGGTTCCCAACTGCAATGCTTCCCACACAGGGACGAAATCCCGCCTTCCCAATCCTCTCAGCCAGCCTTTCCCAAAACCTTCCAAACCAACGAGCGCTTTCAACGCTCTCCCAGGTCGGCGTATTCTCACCCTCATTTGGACCCTCAAGATAATCTATCATTTTTCTCTCCTCTACGCTCAACTTTTCAATTGCGGGCTCCAAGACCCTCTGCCAGAAATCCTCAGCGCTCGCAACCGGGTCATCCTGAAGAGAATAATGCACCTCCGGCGTCCTTTCCCAAACTCGCATAACAACTATTCCCTTTGGATAGCGGGATTTGTAGTTTTTCACGGCTTCTCTCATCTCGCTATTTGCCTGGGGGTCTAATACTTTTATTACCCTGGGTCCAGCGTGAATTATTTCCTTTGCCCCTTGTGTGTATCTCCCTATTAGATGAATACCTATCTTGCTACCACTCAGTAAACTGGCAGGCAACACGTAAAGACATAGGACGCAGAGACCTATCAGGAAAGTATATCTCATTTTTAATATTGTATAAAAATTCCTTGCAATTAATCAAGTGTTTCCCGTAAAATAATGGTGAATTTTGCTTGATGAGGGAGGTTCTAGTTTATGAAACAAGTTATCGTTTTAGATGAAGGGTGGCGCCTAACTTGGCGCTCCTTTAGAGACGAGCAAAACTTAAATAGCTTGCTACTGGGTGGAACTGATGGGTGGCTGCCGGCTTCCGTGCCCGGCGATGTCCATTTGGACCTTTTAAAAGCAGGAGAAGGTCCTGAGCCCTTTTACGGTCTCAACGCCGACCTCTGGCGATGGGTAGAGGAAAAAGATTGGTGGTATCGGCTAGATTTCACACCCCCAAAAATCACCGCCGACCAGGTAGCCCATATCGTCTTTGAGGGCATAGATACATTTGCGACAATTTATATAAATGGTAAAAAAGTCCAATCCAATAAGAATATGTTCACCCCGGTGGAGGTGGACATAACCTCCCAAGCCGAAAACGGAGAGCCTGTGAAATTGGCGGTGAAAATAGCTTCCCCAATTTTCTCTGTTGATATTAACAGCGATAACTCATCAGTTAGCGACTGGAACCTCCCCCGTCTCTTCACCCGGAAGGCGCAGTTCAATTATGGATGGGATATCGCTCCCCGCCTGATAAGCTTGGGAATCTGGCGACCCGTTAGATTAGAGATTTATCGTATGGGAAGGATAGCGGATTTCTGGCTAACAAGCCTTAATATAGAAGAGAAGGAAGCCTTCCTCAAAGGCGAGCTACAGATAGAGTGGTTGAGAGGGATACCCTCGGGAGCCGATGTCTCTCTTGAGATATTTGAGGGACCAATTGATGGGCAAGGTGGGAGGATTTTGGAGATATCGCAAAAAATCTTTCCTTCGGATTACGACCACTCAGTTACTTTTGAATTTCCCATAAGGAATCCCAAGCTATGGTGGGCTAACGGCTTGGGCGAACCTCACCTATATTCCTATCGCCTTCGCCTCGGCAAGGACGCAGAAATATTGGACGAATGGAGGGGAAACTTTGGAATACGAAAGGTGGAATTGATTCAGGAACCTCTTCCTCAGGGCGGTTCTTCCTTCTACTTCAAATTGAATGGCAAAGAATTCTTCGCTAAAGGCTTCAATTGGACTCCCCTTGATGCATTTCCCGCGAGAATAACGAACGAGCGATACAAGGAGGTTTTAAGGCTGGTAAAGGAAGCAAATGCGAATATGCTGAGGGTATGGGGAGGTGGAATCTATGAGCCGGAGATTTTCTATGACATTTGCGATAGGTTCGGCATCCTCGTCTGGCAGGACTTTATGTTCGCCTGCGGCAACTATCCCCAAAACAACGAATTCTTGAGGGAAGTGGAAAAAGAGGCTGAATATATAGTGAAAAGATTGCGTCGTCATCCCTGTCTTGCCCTTTGGAGCGGAGGCAACGAGAACGACGCCTTCCGCTATTGGCAGGTAGGAAAAGACTATGTAAAACACAGACTGAGTAGGGAAGTCCTTCAAAAAGTTTGTAAAAAACTTAACCCAGAAACGCCCTTCATCCCGGATAGCCCATTTTCCCCCTCTGGTGATGACCCGAATAACTCCACAGAGGGAGATAGCCATCGCTGGGCCCACGGCACAAGCTACCTATCAGATTTCTATATGAAAGACGAGAGCAGGTTCGTCAGCGAGATAGGACACATTTCCGTCCCCGATAAGGAGGTCCTCCTGTCTTTCATTCCAGAGGAAAAGTTGTGGCCCCCCTTCAACGAATACTGGTTCTATCACGCTTCCGACACCGTAAGGGTTGGATGGAAATTCCGCATCCAGAGCCTCTTCAACTCCATAAAGGAAAACAATCTCCCAGAGCCAAAGAGCTTAGATGAATTCATTGAGGTAACTCAGGAGTTGCAGGCTAAAGCCTATGTTACCTGGGTTGAGCATTACGCCAGCCTTCCCCATTGTGGAGGAATCCTCCTCTGGAATGTCTGCGACTGCTGGCCTCAAATCTCCGACGCCATAATTGCCTACCCTTTGAAACCCAAAAAAGCTTATTACGCTGTCAAAGAGGTATTTAGTAGGATAAAAAGGTAATTTCCCTTATGAATGTTATAATCGTCGCCCACCGCGGTTTTTCAGGTATATATCCGGAAAACACATTGCTTGCCTTTGAAAAAGCGATTGAAATCGGGGCAGATTTCCTTGAGCTGGATATCCATCAAGCAAAAGATGGCAATATAGTCGTCTGCCACGACGCCACGATTGATAGGACAACCACTGGATGCGGATACATAAAAGAGATGGATTATAGCGAGTTGCTCAAATGGGATGCGGGAAGCTGGAAGGGCTACCCAGGGGAGAAAATCCCCCTTTTGAGCGATGTCTTCCAAAGAGTAGGAAATAGGATTGGAATCTTTATTGAAATAAAAGAGTGCAATGTCCCTGACCTCGTCTCCCTGATAAAGGATTTCAAAATGGAAAAGCGAATCGTTGTTGGTTCCTTCAACCTTGAATATATAAAGCAAGTGCGGAACCTATGCGGGGAAATCAGCACTGCATTAATAAGTTCCCGCATGCCGAAGGATTTAGATTCGCTCATAAAATTCGGCATCCGCCAACTTTCCATAGAATTCCATCAACTAGATAAGAGAATCGTTAAGGAATTGGTCAGCCGTGGCTTTGTGGTAAATGCCTGGACTCCTGATTCAGAGGAGGACCTGAAAAGATGCCTCACCTTCGGCGTTCAGTTCCTAACAACGAATAGACCCCATATATTAAAGGAAAAAATTCAAAGGGAGGAAGGTAATTGAAGGATAGCGATATAAAAGTTCTGGAGGCAATTCCGATTTTCCGTGTGGAAAAACCAAGATATCCTTTGAAATTCGGGGCAGTTGTTATGCGGGAGACGACCTACTGCCATATCAGGGTTAAAGTGGAGAACAGAAAGGGGAAGGTTGCGTGGGGCGATGGGGGAATGTTTCTCAGCACAGTTTGGGCTTTCCCCGACCCAGAGGTAGATTTAGAGCTCAAGGATAAAGCAATGAGAGAAGTGGTGGAACGATTTTGCAAGCTCGTCACCGAGTATCAAGAATACGCCCATCCGATTGAGATTTTTATGGATTTGGAGCCCGAACTGGGAAAAATCAGCAAAGAAATAGATGAAAAATACTCTTTCCCTAAAGAATTTCCCTATCTCGCTGTCCTCGTCAGCGCCTCACCAGTTGACTGTGCTATCCACGATGCCTTCGGCAATGTGAACGAGATTTCCTCCTACGACGGCTACGATGAGAACTTTATGAATAGAGACCTTTCACAATGGCTGGGGAAGGATTTCAAAGGGAAATATCCCTCTATGTTCATCAGGAAGAGATATTTGAAAAAAGTACCCGTTTTCCACCTCGTTGGAGGATTGGATAAATTGAGGGAGAAAGAAGTGGATGAAACAGACCCTCAAGATGGGCTTCCCAATTCCCTTGAGGGATGGGTAAAGAGGGATGGTTTATTCTGCTTGAAAGTGAAACTAAAGGGAAATGACCTGGCTTGGGACCTCGGGAGATATTTGGATGTCTTCCATATCGCTCACGAGGCGAATAAAAGGGCAAAGCGATTTTACTTCTCTATAGATACGAACGAACAATGCGAGTCCCCAGAATATATCATAGAGCTCTTGGAGAAAATAAAGGAAAGAAATCCCCTCGCCTACGATGAGCTACTCTTCGTTGAGCAACCAACGGAGCGGGATTTAAGATTGCATAAATATGATATGAGGAAATTGGCAAGCCTTAAGCCGGTTTTCATAGATGAAAGCCTGACAAGCTTGGAGGATTTTCTATTAGCTATAGAACTCGGCTGGAGCGGAATAGCGGTTAAGACCTGCAAGTGCCATTCAAAGGCGCTCATCTTCATATCAAAGGCTAAAAAGGAAGGAATCCCCTATGTTATTCCGGATTTGACGAATCCCGCTATCTCCCTCGTTCATTCCGCGGGTTTCGCGGGAAGAAGCTACCCCCTTAAAGGCTTGGAATCCAATTCCTGCCAGTATTTCCCCAGCGCTTCCCTCGCTGAGGCAAAGGTTCATCCGGGAATCTTCCGAAGGAAAAACGGCTTTCTGAATCTTGAGAGCATAAGAGGTCATGGCTTCGGGTTTAGAATGGAGGAGATATTGCAATGGAGAGAATAAAACTCTTGGTTAAAAAAGAATTGGCTCACCAAATCTTTGAGGATGAAGTCTTAAAGAAATTGGGGGAATTCGGGAAATTAGAGAGATGGGAGGGTGAAGATATAAGAGAATTCCTTGAGGGAGCCACAATCGTCATAACGAGCTGGGGCTCCCCCATGCTTAAGGAGGAAATTCTCCAAATCGCTCCGAATCTGAAGTTCGTTTTTCATGCTGCGGGAACGATAAAACCTTATGTGGATAGAAATCTGATGGGAAAAGGGATAAGGGTGAGCTCCGCGTCAAATGTTCAAGCGAGATGTGTGGCGACGACAAATTTAGCCTACATCCTCCTCTCAGCCAAGAAAATCTTCTGGTGGGATGAACACATTAAAAACAGCGGAGGTTGGAGGGATAATGAGTTTCTTTGGAATTACACCGATGAGGTTCGCCATTTGAATATAGGCATAATCTCTATGTCGTGGGTGGGAAGGTACACATTATCTTTTCTCAAGGAGTTTACGAAAAATATCTTCGTCTATGACCCCTATTGGAAAGCAGAGGAAATAGAGAAACTCGGAGGGAAGAAGGTTGACGAATTGCTCGCACTTGCCCGAAAATGCGATATTATCTGCCTCTGCGCCCCCTTAACGGAGGAGACAAAAGGGATGATAGGAAAGGATTTCTTCAAGGCAATGAGGGATGGGAGCGTCTTCATCAATACGGCGAGGGGAGGAATAATCCAATGGGAAGCTTTAACCGAAGAATTGGAGAAGGAGAGAATTTTCGCCATTCTTGATGTAACCGACCCCAATGAGCCGCTTCCTCCCAATAGTAAATTGAGGAAATTGAGGAATGTCGTTATATCCCCTCATATAGCAGGCTGTGTGAGGAGCGGTTTAAAAGATATGGGAAGGTTCTGTCTTGAGGAAATAGAGAGATTTCTTAATGGTCAGGAACTGGTAAACGAGATAAAACTGGAAAAGCTTGACATAACTGCATAGTAAAGATTGAAAATTAAGGAGGGATGATTATGTTAACGGCAGAAAAGGTTAAGGAGTATGCGAAGAAATGCGGAGCGGATATTGTTGGTATAGGCTCAATGGATAGATTTGAGGGAGCGCCCAAGGAAATGGACCCGAGATATATCTTCCCAGAGGCAAAGGCGATAATAGGCTTTGGCTTTCGCATTCTGCGAGGCAGCCTACGGGGAATTGAGGAGGGAACATATTTCGCCGCTTACCCATCTATGGGCTACGCCCATATCAACCTCGTGTATGCCCCTAATGTATTAAGACAAGTTGCTTGTATGATTGAGGACGAGGGCTACGAAGCCATCCCTATACAAAACATGGTAATAGGTTCATCAGTGGAAATCCTGCGTGGGAAGCCAACAAATATCAGCGCGGCGGTTTCCCCAGATAGACCTGCCCCGGATGTCCTCCTCCACTTCCGCATCGCTGCCGTTATTTGTGGTATGGGAGAGATAGGATATAGCAAGCTATTCCTTTCCCCTGAATTCGGTCCACGACAACGTCTTGCCTTTTTATTAACGGATGCTCCGCTGGAACCCGACCCTATATATGAGGGTCCGTCTATATGTGACAGGTGTATGCTTTGCGTTCAAGAGTGTTCGGGAAAAGCAATAAGCAAAGAAAAAGTGGTAAGAATTAAAATCGCTGGTAGAGAATTCGTCTGGGGAGAACTAAACGAGGAGAGATGCATGCTTGCCTATACGGGAGGAAATAAAGAATTCAACCCCTTTATCCCTCCAAACTTTATGGAAATAGATTTTGAGAAAATAGATGGCAAGGGAGCGGGCTATGCCCGCCCTGAGTTCCAAGCTCTACAGAGCATTCCTTACAATGCCTCTTCTCTTTATGTTTTCCATCACTTAGGGGCAATTGAGGGTGCAAGAGGCTGCATAAGAGCCTGTATGATGCACCTCGAAGAGGAAGGAAGGATAAAGAATCTGTTCAAAGAAAAGTTCAGGAAAAGAAAAGCTTGGAGATTAAATAGATAGAGGCGCCTTAAACCTCCACCTCCTTCTCAACTTGAAATAGATATTCACCGGAAACGACCTCGTAAATCATTCTATTCCCTTCCTTCCTCAAGAACCTTATCCCTTCCCTCTCCTCAGGCGGCTGACCGTTCTCCCAAATCTCCATACCTTCCTCTACAGGAAGGTAAATTTTAGCAGTGGTATTCGGCGGTATCGAAACCGATAAAGCCATCCCTTCTTCGTCCTTGCTCCACTCAACCTTAATCAAACCGCTTATGGATTCATATTGCGCCCTCACGAATTTGATTCTCCCCTTTGGGTCAGGATGGGGTTCTATCTTTATCTTCTTATAACCAGGCTCCTCCAAATCTATTCCCGCCATCATAGCGAACATCCATTCCCCAACCGAGCCAAAGGCATAGTGATTGAAGGAATTCATTCCTGGGTCCTGAAATCCCTTCTCCTCCGTCCAACCATCCCACCTCTCCCAAATGGTCGTTGCTCCCTGTTTAACCATATATAGCCAAGAGGGGAATGTATCCTGCAATAGGAGGGTATAGGCTAAATCAACATAGCCATAACGGGTTAAAATGGGGAGGAGAGGCTTTGCTCCCAAGAAACCGGTTGATAGATGGTCGTCTCTCCTCTTTATATCCTCAACCAAATGCTTGACAGCAAGGGGAATCTTCTCCTCCGGCAGCAAATCAAAATCCAAAGCCAACAAGTAGGCGGTTTGTGTCTCTCCCTTTATCCTCCCATCATCAAATACATATGCCTTGTTAAATGCTGTCTTGATGTCGTTAAAAAGTTGCTTGTAATCCTGTGCATCCTTATCCTTGCCCATAACCTCCGCTATCTCCGCCATAAGGGAGACAACATAAGCGAAATAAGCAGTGGCAATCAAATCCTTTGGCGTATCCGCATTTACGCTCAACCAGTCTCCAAATCCGATTGCAGGACGAAGATAGCCATCGCTGTTCTTTTTCAGATATTCTATATAACGAACCATTGAGGAATAGTTCCTCTCCAAAATTCTCTTATCGCCATAAACTTTATAGAGAATATAGGGACATATTATCCCCGCATCAATCCAAGCGGGGGAGTCGTTACCCAACCCTATATCGGGTGCTACATGGGCAAATGCTCCCTCTTCATTCTGGGAATCCACGAGGTCAATAAGCCATTTAGTGATGAAGGCTGCGACATCCATATTATAGGTTGCCGTGCGGAGGAAAATTTGTGCATCTCCCGTCCACCCCAACCTCTCATCCCTCTGAGGGCAATCAGTGGGAACCTCAAGATAATTTCCTCTTTGCCCCCAAACGATGTTTTGGAATAGGCGATTTAGCCTCTCGTCCGAACAATGGAAATCGCCCGTGATTTTCATATCTGAATTAACTACCACGCCGACGATGTCCTCCTCAGATAACTTCTCAGGATAGCCTGTTACCTCCACATAGCGGAATCCCCTGAATGTGAAGCGCGGCTCCCAAATCTCTTCTCCATCGCTTTTCTTAATATAAGTGTCCGTGCAACGGGCGGTCCTCAGATTTTCCGTATAAATCATCCCGTCCGGCTGAAGCATCTCCGCATAGCGAATGACTATCTTCCTTCCCCTTTCCCCTTTAGCCTTTATCCTCACCCATCCCACCATATTCTGCCCCATATCAACCACATAAACTCCTGGCTTAGGCTCACTGATGCTTATCGGCTTAAGTTCCATCTGCTTCCTTACGGGAACGCCAGGATGAGCGGTAATGATTCTTTCCATCTCGTTGAAAACGGATGCCTTGTCCCAGGAGGAATCATCAAAATCGGGCTCAGACCAATTAGAAATCTCCAAACGGGCATCATATGTTTCCCCCATATACAAATCAGCTTCCCTGATTGCTCCGTAGCTAGCCTTCCAACTTCCGTCGCTGACGATTTCCTCCCTGCTTCCGTCCTCATATTCAATATTTAATTGAAGCAGGAGTTTGGGATGAGAACCATATATCCCCCTACCCTTCATATCCAGATAACCCGAATACCATCCATCAGCCAAAATGACACCAATGGCGTTTCCTCCGGATTGTAAGTGCTCCCTCACATCATAGGTCTTATAATAAACTCTCTTCCTATAATCGCTCCAACCGGGAACGAAATAATCGTTTCCCACCCTCTTGCCATTAATATAAACCTCGCAAATCCCCAAAGCACTAACATATAAATGTGCCTTCCTTATCGGCTTTTTAGCCTCAAAGACCTTCCTTAAATAAGGAGAAGGCAACAGGAAAATCCCGCTCTTCGTTAGCCACCCCCAGGGAGCGTCGCCAAAGCGAGCCAATTCCTTAGCCTGAACCCATTGTGCATCAGCAAAGTTGGCATTCTGCCAACCCTCCTTCTCATCCTTGCTCGTCCTCCAACTCCCATCCGAGAACACCCTAATAACCTCACCATCCTCCATCTCAATCCTTAAGGCACAGACGAAACCCGCTTTCCCCTTCGCTGTACTCTCCCCCTCAATAGCAAGAACATTCTCCTCTTCCTCTATCTTGTCTACATCTATAATTAAGGGATTCCTGTAATCCCCTCCAGCTTTTGCCACTTCTTTCCCATTGATATAAGCCACGAAATTTATATCTCCCGCTATAGCGAGGATGGCTTTCTTAATCCTGCCCGATGCAATAGAAAACTTCTTACGGAAGAAACGCTTCCCTGCGGGAATCTCCTCCAATTTCTCCCCTTCGGGAAACCAAATCCAATAAGAACCGACAAAGTGGCTTGCCTTCGCAGTCTCCTGCTCACCCTCTAAGGGTTGGAAGGGAGCATCGTATCCAATCCATTTCCCCTTCCAATCCTCTCTTTCCAGCAGCCCCATAGTCCAAAACGCTGGCTCGCTCCATTCGGAGACCTCTCCCTTCTCATCCCAGACCTTCACCTTCCACCAACACTCCATCTCGCTTTTCAGCTCTTTTCCCCTATATACGATATGAGCAGTTTGGTCGCTTTCCACCTTACCGCTGTCCCAGAGGTCAGCTTCCCCTTCCTCTAACTTCTCCTTGCTTGACGCAACAAGGATTTGGTAAGCGGTTTGCTTGCTTCCACGCAAAGTCCCATCACGAGTCTCTAAAACCCAGCTCAATCTCGGCTCCCTCTCATCTATTCCCAAAGGGTTTACCTTGTATTCACAGCGAAGCTCTTTAGGATAAATGCTCGTCCTTCCTTCCGACTTCATCTGCTTTCCTCCTTTCCAAAACAAAATTTAATCGTTTTATTATTTTATTCTACCCTTTCGGAAAACTTTTGCAATATTTTTCTTTACTAAAAAAGACGCCTATTTAAAATTTTTAAAAAAATAAGGAGGCTGATGAAAAATGGAAAAATTGGCTTTGGGCGTTTTCCTTCCCTGCCTTGCCCAGAAGGATATCCCTACCGCGCTCTCCCTCGCCAAAGAGATGGGGTTCAGCGTCATCCAGCTCGGCGCAGATGCATTTTTCACTTACGCTGGGGATAAGGAGAAAGAGGATTTTCTGAAGAGGAAATTAGAAGAGAGCGGTTTGGAGGTAGTTGCCGTTTTCGCCGGCTTCCCCGGAGAACGCTATGATGATATCCCAACTGTGAGGGAGACAGTTGGCTTCGCCAACAAGGAGAAGATACCGGAAAGATTGGAGATCGCAAAGAAGACGGCGGAGTTTACCGCCCGTCTCGGCATCCCCGCTATGGCAGCCCATGTTGGTTTCATCCCTTCCGACACAAGCGACCCCCTCTACGATATTATGTTGAAGGCGGTTGGCGAGGTTGTAGCCCACTGCGAGAAGCTCGGCATATACTTCGCTTTTGAAACGGGGCAGGAAACACCAGAGGAATTGAAGGAGTTCATTGAAAGGCTCGGCTACCCGAACGCTAAGGTTAACTTTGATACCGCCAATCTGATTCTCTATGGAAAAGCTTTCTCCGTGCAGGGCATTGAGGTATTGAAGGATTATATCATAAGCACACATATGAAGGATGGAGTCTGGCCGGAGAAGGAAGGACAGCTTGGGCACGAAGTCATCTTAGGTGAGGGGCAAGCGAACATTGAGGAATGCATCAAGAAGTTCATAGAGATAGGATATGAGGGTCCGCTGATAATAGAAAGGGAAGCAGGGACGGATAGAGTGGGAGATATAAAGAAGGAGAAGGAATATCTTGAGAGCTTGAAGAAGAAGTATCTCGGCTGAAAATAATTTTTTGGGGGTGCCCCTTTCAGGGGCACCCCCAAAAACGGAGGCAAAAATGAAAAAAGTTTCCTTCCTATTTATTACTTTGTTCTTTATACAACTTAAAGCTTTCACCCTACCCCTTAATCAACCTCAAGCGGTGGCTTTCTCCCCAAACGGCGACCTCCTCGCTATCAGCGATACGGGAAATGATAGGGTTCTCGTCTTCAAAAGGACGGAAGAAAGCTGGCGAAAGGAAGTGGAAATCAAAAATTTGAGCAAGCCTCAGGGATTATTATGGCTTAAAGAGGATAAGTTAGCTGTTTGCGAGGGAGGTAAAGGAACGGTTATCTTCTACTCTATTGGGGAGAAAAGAGCAGGAAGGGAGGCATCAATTGATGGCTTTCGCTTTCCAAGCGGGATAGCCATCTGGAAAGATTGCATTTTCATAGCCGATGGCGAGAACAACGATATCTCCATATATGACCTGAGTAAATACCCCTCCTTTTCTCAAATCACAAAATTCGGCAAGCAGGGGAATGGTAAAGGGGAATTGTCCCATCCTATGGATATAGCTGTTTCAGAAGATGGGTTTGTCTTCGTCGCTGATGAAGGAAATGGAAGAGTCGCAATTTGGAAATTCCTCCCAGCTCAAAAAACTGCCGAGCCCAACGAAATTTATGAACTCAAAGGGTTTTGGAGCTGTAGGAGCCTCGCCCTTTCCCAACCTACCCAAGAACTATGGGCTTTGAGTTCATACAGCGGAGAGATAAAGAGACTTCCCCTTTCCGAGTTAAGTAATCCCCATTGGAGAGTATTCAATGGTTTCGTTGACGCAGGAGAAAGGGAGGTTATCGCCGTCTATCAGGGGCATCGCACCCCACAAGGTTTTCCCTCAAGGAACTCCATCTTCAAAGATGGGAAAGTCCCTCCGGTTTTCGCTCTGGGACGGCTCGGCAATATGTTTGAGCCAGCTAACTCAATTTCTCTCTCACCAAAAACAAACGAGGTCGCCATTGCAACGGGGAATAGGGTTATAATCCTTCCCCTTGACCCTCGTCTCAACTTCCAAATCCCTATCCGCCCGGCGGTAAAGCCAGAAGAAAACAAAGTAACAATAAGATGGGAAACTCCTTTCCCCTCCCAGAGCATTGTTGAGATCTCAAAGAAAGGGGTAAATAGATGGCAGTCGTTCTCTATACCGGGGGAAAGGAAAAAGCATAGGCTAAAAATAGAGGAACTGGAGCCAGCAACCCAGTATCTTATCCGCGTTCCCATCCCTCGTGCCGTAGAGTTCAGTGATGACACAAGCTCCCACAACCTCTATTCGTTTGAATTCGCCTTTTCTACCCAACCCAGTGCTGGCTATACGACTTTCCTCAGGATTCCCATTGCGGTTATCATCTATTCGGATGTTGTGAAGGTTGACAATCCTGAAGCGCCTCCCGCTCCGCCCGTTAGCCGTTCTTATCTTGATTACATTCGCCGGGAAATAGAGATGGTTCAGATTTTCTATTGGACTAATTCCAATATGAAGCTCTGGTTGGATTGCGACCTTTTCTTCATCAATAAAAGGATAAACATAAGCAAAGAACAACCGGGCTATAATGGAAACGGTTTTTGGAGAGACAAGCCGATAGAGGATTTGAAAGAGCTCCTCCGCCTGCGTGGGCGCTCATTAGATGAATATCCCGCAGTCGTAGCGATAACTTGCGAGAGGCACTGGAACCCTCAAAAGAAGCAGTACGAGTTCACTCCCAGCGGTGGTGGAACTTACGGGGTGGATATGAGACCGGGAAGCTCCCACTTTCTTGGTGGGCACGACCCAGCCTGGCTCTTCGTCCATGAATTTCACCACCAATTGGACAGCGAATATCATGAGAGCGGTTATCCCGAATATCCCTTCAATCATTTTAGCATAACTCCCGATGGTTTTGCCGATAACTTCGGCAGCCATTACGATGGGAATGCCTGGCTGCTTCGCCACTGGCATTACGGTGATTTAAACCTCTGGTTTACGAATAAATTCGGGGAAGTTGTTAGCGTCAAGGACGCTGATGGGGATGGGATTCCCGACGATTGCCCTGCTGTCCCCCTTGATGAGAAGAGGTTTGGAAGCGACCCAAGCCAAACGGACTCCGACTCAGATGGCTTAGATGATATGGGAGAGGTTATGGCATCCAGCTGGGTATATGAAACCCTCGTCTGGCCGAATGATATAAATGCAAGAGCGAAATATGTGATGCCTGACCCTCAAAATCCCGATAGCGATGGCGATGGAGTGATTGATGGCTACGACCCCTTCCCTATTTACGCATGCAAGCCTATAATAGATAGGGACCAAAGTAAGAGATGGTTTTGGATTGATGAGGATACATCTGATATTCCCCGCCCCTACCCTATCCCTCCCATAGAAAATCCCCTCCATGGCGATATATATCTCTATCACGATGGAGAATGGTTGAATTTCCGCTTCGTCTTCAACCTCCCTGTTCCCCAGATTCACATCCAATTGGACTGCAATGCGGACGGCTATTATGTTGGAGCTGACAATCTTGATATTAGGATTTATACGGACTGGCAAGAGGAAAAGACAAGGCTAAGGGCTGAAGTAACAAATGCAAGTTCAACGGAGAAGTGGCCATTCACAGATTCAACCTTAGCTCCGCCCGCTGATAATATGAAAGCTACAGTCCGAAAGTTAGACGATAGGCACTATGAAATCTCATTCTCAATTAAGCGTTACCCTATTATTGGCTTGGATATAAAGGAAGGCGAGAGAATCGGCTTAAATATTGAGGTTCTTGCGGAGAAAGACAGCCCACGCTGGCTTTGTCTCTTCCAGCCACAACAGCTCATTCCATTGTTGATTGAATAGAGAAAAGGGCTAATTTAGCACAGCCACCATACAAAGAATTAAGCAAGGCAACTCCTTCTGTGGGATGAATGTCAAAATAGATTGGGGTATTTTTCGCTAAGATTTCCTTTACGCATTGCCAATTCTTCTCCGATAAAAGTATCCTGTTTATTCTTATAATGTCTCCGACGATGTAATTAGAGTAGACGAAAATTTGATGTTTTGTAAATATGGGTTCATTAACTACGCCAATTTCTATACAATTTGTGGGAAAAGGTCCCACAATTACATAACATCCCCGGGATATCCATTCCACACAACAACATACACCAGGCAACGCAGGTGTATTTTCTATGTATTTGTGGAAGAACGCCTTAACTTCTTTTACCACTCTTCCTTTTGCGAAAAAGAGGACTTTTGTTGCTCCTTTCTTTAGGAGAAGGGTCCCATCGTTTTGCAGGCTAAAAATCTCCAAACCCTCGTTACATTTATACACTTTAAACGCCTTTTTACCTTTGATTGGCAGGTAGAAGATTTCTCCCCTGCTCTTCCCCTTAGTGGCGAGGAAAATGCCTCTGCTGTTATTATCCCAAGCGAAAGTATAATGAGCCGGTAAAAGCTTAAAGCGATAAAGCTTCTTCCTTGGCACATCCACCACCCATAAATCTTTATAATATTTAAACCAATCTTCTCGCCTATTTTCAAAAGCTATCAATAGCTTCTGTTGGTCGGGAGACCAAAGGAAATTCAAAATACCGTGAAGTTTCTCGTTAAGGGCGTAGACCATCTTGTCCATTTCATAAAAATATAGCTTCACATAGTGGTCATCAATTTTGTCTTGGAAATCATAGCAAGCTATTCCACATAGGACGAATTTGTCCGAGGGATATAGAAAGGGGGTATTATATAGATAGACGTTTTTAGTGTCGGGTAACGGGATGTTATGTTTATAGAACCTGTTTTTAGACAGGTCTTTAATATAAAGCTTATAGGTGGAGGAGGGATGTTCATAGAGAAAACATGCTATTTTGCCATTGGGAGAAATAGATGGGTCAGCAGGAATCTCTCCCTCCTCCAATGGGAAACCCCATTTCCAAAAGATTTTGCCTTTCAAATCCCCCACAACAACGACCATCCTCCCATCCCGCCAAACCCTATACACTAACCTTTCTCCATCAATACTGATAGTTGGCGCTCCGTAATCGTGTAAACGATAAAGCAACTCTTTGGGATTCACCTTCTTACCCAATATCTTCAAAAGGGCACTTAGGTAAGTAAATTCGTCCGCGCCAAAGGGAATTTTTGTTTGTTTCCTTCCATAATTCATTTCTATGCCTGGCTCGGCAGTTACAGAATTATGACTTCCTACACGCCATTTCACTTTCAATCTCCCTTTCATCCCTAAATAGTCCATTACCGATTGAGAAAGGCGTAGCCAATGCCCCGCTTTAGATGTCTCCTCAAGAAAGAGACTGCCATTGGCACCGAGCAATTTAAAACAATCAAAGGTTATTTTTTTCGTTTCCCAATAAAAGTCTATTGGCTGGGTTGCGAAGACAAGGCTGCACATAAAGAGAGATAGTAAAAGTCTCCTCATTTCCCTTCACTTTATAGACTAATTTGGTTGGGGAAAAGTTTCTCTTTTTTGGATTTAGCTGGTGTTTATGTTCTCTTGGGCTGGTATTGGTCTATGGGAAGACAGGAAAAACCGCCGTCCTCACTCTCCATAGCCAAAAGCAATGCTCTCGCGGTATCCAAAGAAGTCAAGCAAGGAACCTCATGCTCAACCGCCGCCCTCCTTATCTTCGCCCCATCCCTTTCAACTTTCCCATCCTTAGACATAGTATTTAGAACTAATTTTATCTCCCCTCTCTTTATCAAATCTATCGCGTTCGGGCTTCCCTCAGCGATCTTCTTCACCTTCTCCGCCTTTATTCCGTGGATTTGAAGAAATTTAGCGGTTCCCTCCGTAGCATATATTGAGAATCCCCTTTCATAAAATTCCCTAATTATCGGGAAAGCTTCCTCTTTATCGCTATCCGCTATCGTTGCCATTATCTTCCCTCCCCTTGGTACGCCGATGCCAGCCGCCACCATTGCCTTATATAGCGCCTTACCGAAATCCTTATCTATCCCCATTATCTCCCCAGTTGATTTCATCTCGGGTCCTAAGACTATCTCCGCACCCGTGAGCTTTGCTGAGGAGAAAACCGGCGCCTTAACCGCTATATATTCTCCTTCTGGATACAACCCTATGCCATAGCCCATATCCCTGAGCTTCTCTCCCAACATAGCACGCACCGCCAACGAGACCATGGGAACGCCAGTGATTTTTGAGATGTAGGGAATCGTGCGGGAGGCACGCGGATTGGCTTCAATAACATAAACAATGCCATTGGCAACGACGAATTGAATATTTATCAATCCCTTGACATTCAATGCCCTCGCTATGCGAGTCGTATAATCTATTATCTTCTCCTTCTCCTCCTCGGAGAGGGAGCGAGGTGGGTAGACAGCCATTGAATCACCCGAATGCACCCCTGCTCTCTCTATATGCTCCATTATGCCGGGAATCAAGACATCCTCTCCATCGGAAACCGCATCAACCTCGCATTCCAATCCCCGAATGTATTTATCTATTAAAACGGGATGTTCAGGTGAGACAGAAACGGCGTAAGTTATGTAGCGGAGAAGCTCCTCCTCGCTGGAGACGATTTCCATAGCCCTCCCACCCAAAACGAAGGAGGGACGCACGAGAAGAGGATAACCAATTTCCCGGGCTACTGAAATTGCCTCTTCCACCGACTCTACCGCCCTCCCTGCTGGCTTGGGTATATCAAGCTCTCTGAGAAGCTTCTCAAATAAATCCCTATCCTCTGCTATATCTATGCCTTGGAAAGATGTTCCAAGTATTTTAACTCCCCGCTCAGCGAGCGCTCTCGCCAAATTAAGGGGCGTTTGCCCACCGAATTGCACTATTATCCCTTCTGGCTTCTCGTTCTCAACCACATTTAAAACATCCTCTAAGGTCAGAGGCTCAAAGTAAAGCTTATCAGAGGTATCAAAATCTGTTGATACCGTTTCGGGATTATTGTTTATTAGTATCGCTTCATAGCCCTCTTTCTGAAGAGCCCAAACGCAGTGAACACTACAGTAATCAAATTCTATCCCCTGCCCAATCCTTATGGGACCGCTTCCCAAAACAACCACATTCCTCCTCCCCGTTTTCTTGCTTTCGTTCTCCCTCTCATAGGTTGAATAGAAATAGGGCGTCTGCGCCTCAAACTCACCCGCACAGGTATCCACCATCTTATAAACGGGCTTTATCCCCATCTCATGCCTTAAATTCCTCACATCATCCTCGCTCATACTCACCAACTCGCCAATCCACCTATCGGAAAAGCCCATCCTCTTTGCAGGGAGAAGCAACTCCTTCAATTTCTCTTTATCTCCCTTCACATCTTTCAATTTCTCCTCCATTTCAATAATTCCCTTCATCTTCTCAATGAACCATCTGTCTATATTAGATAGTGCCACTATCTCCTCAACCGGCATCTTCCTCCTCAGGGCTTCCGCTATGGCGAAAAGCCTCAGGTCATTGGGAGTGCTTATCAGCTCCTCAAGCTCCATCGCTCCCCAGCTGGCGCTACCTCTGATATTCAGCCCATAAGTTCCTATCTCAAGTGAGCGGACAGCCTTGAGCAATGCCTCCTCAAAGGTGCGTCCTATACTCATTACCTCCCCAGTCGCCTTCATCTGTGTGCCGATTTCCCTATCCGCTGTGGGGAACTTATCAAAAGGCCAGCGCGGAATCTTTACAACTACATAATCAAGAGCTGGCTCAAAGCAGGCCATAGTCTTACCCGTTACTTTATTGGGAATCTCATCCAAGGTAAGACCAATGGCTATCTTTGAGGCAACCCTCGCTATCGGGTAACCAGTCGCTTTGGAAGCAAGCGCCGACGAACGAGATACTCTGGGATTCACCTCTATCACATAATATTGGAACGATTTCGGGTCCAAAGCGAACTGTATGTTACATCCGCCCTCAACTCCCAAAGCCCTTATTATTTTGAGCGAAGCGGTCCTCAGCATATGATATTCCTCATCGGAGAGAGTTTGAGAGGGAGCAATCACTATGCTATCTCCCGTATGAACCCCCATTGGGTCTAAGTTCTCCATATTACAAACGGTTATGCAATTGTCGTTTGCATCCCTCATTACCTCGTATTCTATCTCCTTCCAACCCAAAACGCATTTCTCAACCAGCACTTGTTTCCTCATAGAAAGGAGGAGCCCCCTATGCACTATCTCTCTCAACTCCTCCATATTATGAGCAATCCCTCCTCCCGTCCCTCCAAGCGTATATGCCGGTCTGATTATTAAGGGGAAGCCCATCTGCTTAGCGAACTCAACAGCTGATTCCACATCGTTCACGGTCACGCTTTCCGGAACAGGCTCTCCTATCCTCTGCATCAACCTCTTGAAATATTCCCTATCCTCGGCATCCCTGATAGCGGTTATCGGCGTTCCAAGAAGCTGAACTCCGTATTTCTCCAGTATCCCCTCCTCATAAAGCTGGGTAGCTAAATTCAGACCCGTCTGACCTCCCAAAGTTGGTAGGAGACCATCTGGTCTTTCCCTTGCGATAATTTTCTCCAAAAACTCAACCGTCAAGGGCTCAATATAAACGCTATCCGCCATCTCTGTATCCGTCATAATAGTCGCAGGATTGGAGTTCACGAGAATCACCCTTATCCCCTCTTCCCTCAAAGCCCTACAAGCTTGCGAGCCCGAATAGTCAAACTCCGCCGCTTGCCCGATTACAATCGGACCAGAGCCTATAACTAAAACGGATTTTATATCCTTTCTTTTAGGCATATCCTCCCTCTATCATTTTCAAGAATTCCCTGAATATGTAGATGTTGTCCCTTGGACCGGGAGCCGCTTCAGGATGATACTGGGTGGAGATTATTTTCAACTCAGGATGCATTAATCCCTCAACCGTCCCATCATTCAAATTTATATGGGATACCATCGCGCCTGAGCCTTTTATTGAATCGGGGTCAACCGCATAGCCGTGATTTTGGCTCGTTATATGTACCCTACCCGTGCGCAAATCTTTAACGGGATGATTCCCACCCCTGTGCCCGAACTTCAACTTGAAGGTTCTGCCACCAAGCGCCCAGCCCAAAAGCTGATTCCCCAAACAAATTCCCAAAATCGGCTTCTTCCCCAAGAGTTTTTTAATCGTCTCTATTACATAGCCGAGCTTTGCTGGGTCGCCTGGACCAGGGGAAAATACGATGCCATCGTAACCTCCGGAGAGAATCTCCTCAGCAGAAGTGAAGGCAGGATAAATCGTGCTTGTGCAGCCAAGAGAGGCAAGGATTTTCGGTATATTGTATTTAACCCCGCAGTCCAATATTGCTAATCGGAATCTCTCCTCACCTTCTGCCTTCCACTCATAGGGCTGAGGAGTTGTGACGATTCTCACGAAATCCTGCTCATCATAGCGAGGCTGATTGGAAAGCCATTCCAAGAGAGAATCAGGGTCCATCTCCGAGGAAATTGCTCCCATCATTACGCCATAAGACCTCAATTTGCGAGTGAGCTCCCTCGTATCCACGCCCTCAACCCCTATTACATCCCATTTTATGAGAAACTCTTCAAGCCGATTTTCCGCTCGGAAATTTGATGGCAAGGGGCAAGCTTCCCTTACGACGAAACCGCTCGCCCAGACCCTGCGGGACTGCATATCGTCATTGTTGGTGCCATAATTACCGATGAGTGGATAGGTCATCGTTACGATTTGCCCAGCGTAAGATGGGTCAGTGAGGATTTCCTGGTAGCCAGTCATAGAGGTATTGAAAACAACTTCACCAGCTACAGTTCCCCTTTTGCCAAGGGGCTTGCCGGCGAAGACCGTCCCATCTTCTAAGACCAGATAAGCTTTCTCCATTTTAGTCAAAAAAATTGCCCCCCTGTGAGCCACAGGAGGGCAATTTATAGCTCGCCTGCCCTTCCTAGCCTCACAGGACTAGATTTAAAGGGCATATTTAATTGTCATTAAAATTTTAACGCGAAATGGTTTACCCGTCAAATCCTTATTTTTCCGGATTATAAACTCTCCCTATAAACAAGATATTTCCCGTGTTATTGTTCTGAATTATGAAAACAAAGGGATGGTCGGCGCGGAATGTTTTCACTTCAAATTCGCCCTCGGCAAAAACAATAGTCGCTGCCGCCGCCTCCGTCCCCGCCTCATTTACCTCAATCTTTGCGGAATGAAAAACCCTTGAGACAAAAAGGTCCCTCTTCCCGTCTAAACCAGAAAGGTCAGCTTCTGCAGGCTCAAAGACACTAATCACCCCTAACCTTTTAAGGTCATCAACCATCTGATATCTTTTCTCCATCTTGAACCTCGGGAAGTAAACCATTAGGTCCTCCTTTCGAAGCATTCCCCTCCATTTCTTCAGATTCTCCCAATTAAGCATTCCCTCCAATTTTGCAAGGGAATAACCCTTGGGCAACAAAACGAGCATAGAAATCCCTTCCCCCTTATACTCCATCTCCAATATCTGTAAGTCCTTCGTCTCAGCATATTGAAAACTCCAGGGACCATGAGTGCACATCATCATTACCTTGACCTTCTTTTGGGGGCTAATCTTAAAATAGGCTTCCTTGGTAAGTTCAGTGTCAAAAGGATTAAGCCACAAACCCTTAAAGTAAAGCGAGTTCGTGATTGCGAGTCTTGTGGTCTCTGGATTTATGCTTCCCTCAGGAACCAGATTCTTTATTTTTCCTTTTGTTTTTTCCTCAACCCACTCGTTTATTATCTGACGAGAACCCTTAGGGTCTCCCCGAAAATCCAAATTCGTTGCCTTACCTCCATAATACCTTTCTACAACGCTCAGATATTCCTTTAGAAAGGGATAACCCATTTGAACCCAAAGAGCATTCGCTAATGTTAGCTCGTATTCCTTTGGCTTTTTCGTCTCCTCGTATAGCGAAAGATAGCCGTCCCTTAAAACATCCACCTGACCGGGCAGATGGAACGCCTTTCTTATCTCCTCAGCTGTCTCTCCTCTCGCCCCCTCATAGAGCATTGAGAAGGCACTTGAGATGCTGAGTGGAGAAAAGAATATATTCTCTTCTTTGTATTTTTGGCTATATAGGTGGTAAAGGTCAAAGGCAAAACGATTGTTAGCCTCAATTACAGCCTTTATATTTTGCAGTTTTGGGGAGGATGCTTCGCAAATCAAACCGAGAGCTAGGAAAAGAAGAAGTAGAGAAGAAAGAAAATTCCTCACCATAACCTCCCCTATTTTGTGGGATTGTAAACCCTGCCCATGAACAAGATATTCCCATTCCTCCTATCCTGAATCAAGAATATGAAGGGGTGGTCGGCACGAAAGATTATCCTCTTCTCCACAGCTGTTCTCCCAACCACTATCCCTGTGGCAGCCGCTGCCTCCGTCCCTTCTTCATTTATATCAACATAAGCCTGATGGTAAACACACGTTACAAACAAATCCCTCTTCCCAGTGAGTCCCGATAGGTCAGCCTTTGAGGGGTCAAAGGCGCTTGGCATCCCCATCTTTTTCAAATCATCAACCATCGCATATTTCCTCTCAATCTTCAGCTTGGGTAAATAAACCAGTACTTCCCTGCTTTGAAGCATGTCCCTCCACTTATTTAGATTCTCCAAGCTCAACTTCTTCTCCAACTTCTCAAGCGAATTTTCCTTCGGCAACAAAACGAGCATGGAAAGCTCCTCTCCCTCATATAGCATCTCCAATATCTGAAGGTCCTCCGTCTCGGCGTAATTGAATCTCTGAGGACGAGGCAAGCTCATCATCTTAACCTTCACTATTTCCCCAGGGCTTATCTTGAAATCCGCATCGCTTGTCTTTTTCTTATCAAAAGGGAAAATCCATAACCCTTTGAAATAAATCGCGTTAGTTATAACCATCCTCGTTAGCGAATCTATGCTCCCTTTTGGGAGCAAATCCTTTATCTTCTCCTTCGTCGTCTTTTCAACCCATTCGTTAATTACCTTTCGTGAGCCCTCAGGGTCTCTCCGAAAATCCAAATTCGTCGCTTTCCCACCATAATATTCCTTAATCAAATTCAGATATTCCTTCAAGAACCGATAATCCTTCTGGACCCAGAGAGCGTTAGCAAGGGCGAGCTCGTACTTCTTACCAGGCTTGTTCATCTCCTCATAGAGGGAAAGATACCCTCCCCTTCTCACATCTGACTGAGAGGGAAAGAGAAACACATTTCTTATCTCCTCAGCGGTTCTTCCCCTCGCTCCCTCATAAAGGATTGAGAAGGCAGAGGATATGCTGAAGGGAGAAAAAAATATGTTGTCATCTTTATACTTCTCCCTGTAAAAGAGATAAAGCTTAAGGGCAAAGCGATTGTTAGACTCAACGACCGCCTTAACGCTTTGGGAGTCGGAGGAAAGCATCCCATCTGCCCCTCCGAAAACGAGGGGGAAAAGAAGCAAAAGAAGAAAACTCCTCATTCAAAATCATCTCCTTTCTTGAACCTTTTGATGGCTATTTAATTCCGCTAAAATCATGTCCAAATCCTCTCTCATCGCTTACAATTTTATCAGTAAATCACAATCTCGTTAAATCTGGGCTTTGTCTTTCAATTTTTAGACCACCTTTGAAAGCAAAAAGTTTCTCTGAGAGCTTAATCATTTCCTCAAAAAGAGATAGAATATTTGGGGAGGTGATATTATATGAGGAATCTTCTCTTTTTAATTCCCCTCTTCACCTTCTTCGCCCTCGCTGCGCACGGAGGAGAAAAGAGTCTTCCTCAGGGTTATGGGATATCCGCCAAGTACCCAGGAGATAAGGGGATAGAAAAAGACCCCTCAGTTATATTTTTTGAGGGCTTTGAGGTAGCTTCAATTGAAGAATTGAAAGGTCGCTGGGAGAACATATCTCATCCTGAAATTATGTCCCTATCCTCCGATACCCCACCCAATAGCTTCGGCAAAAGTTCTCTTTTAATGACCCACATAGGCGGAGAAGGGACAGGTGGGCATCTATATCGTAGACTCCTGCCCGGGTATGACCAGCTTTTCATCCGTTTCTATGTCAAATTCGACCCGGATTGCGCCCCCATCCATCACTTCTTCCACATAGGTGGTTATAATCCTCCTACGCCTTGGCCACAGGGAGGGGCGGGAGAGCGTCCAAGGGGAGACGAGCGATTCACCACGGGAATTGAACCCTACGGCGACGCTTGGGTTTGGGATTATTACACATATTGGATGGAAATGCGGGGAAGCCCGCCAGAGGGAAAGACATGGGGGAATAGCTTCATAAGGGACCCCAAGCTTAAAGTTGAAAAGGGAAAGTGGATTTGCGTTGAGGTTATGATGAAAATGAACGACCCAGTGGATGATAATAACGGGGAGATGGCGCTATGGATTAATGGCAAGCTCGTCAGCCATTTGGGAAAGGGTTTCCCTAAGGGGAAATGGGTATACGATAAGTTCATTCCCGGTCAAGGGGGCGAATGCATTCGCTGGAGCGATGAGAAGGGTGGTCCAGAGCATTTCAAGGTTCCAGAGGGAGGAGCACCATTTGAAGGATTCCGATGGCGAAAAGACCCAAATCTTAAAATTAATTTCATCTGGGTGCTTCTATATATCACCAAATCGCCAGAGGGACATATAAGCCGGGTCTGGTTCGATAATATAGTTGTCGCCAAGAGCTACATAGGACCAATAAAGCCGATTAGCGATTGGCAAGGTAAATAGGAAGTCTCCTAAGAAGCCCAAATGCTATGGCATTATACAATAATTTGCTTTTCTTTAAACCTCGTTATATAATCTTCTTTTGAACTTAACCTTTTCTTTTTAGGAGGTGATTGCTTTGCACCGTTGGATGAAGTTCTTGCTTCCGGCTCTACCCGTGAGCCTAGCCTTTGCTCAAGGGGAAGCAGTTTCCCTCCCTCCCATGAGCAGTCAGCACTTGGCCATCCTCTATGTAGTCCTTGCTTCCGCTATAATCGCCCTCCTTTACGGCGCCTATTTGAGGGCGAAAGTTTTGAGGCAGGAACAAGGACCACAAGAGATGGTAAGGGTCGCACAAGCTATTCAGGAGGGAGCGATAGCTTACCTATCCCGCCAGTTCAAGGCGCTCATCATCTTCATAATCGTCATAACCGTTGGTCTCTTCTTCGTCTACCGTCCCGTCTATCCCGATAACATCTTTATCCCCATAGGAATAGCCCTGGCTTTCCTATTGGGCTCCCTCGCTTCCTTCAGCGCTGGCTATGTGGGAATGACCTTGGCAGTGCAAGGTAATGTGCGAGTTGCTAACGCCGCCCTCCAATCCTTCAAAAAGGCTCTGGAACTCGCCTTCCAAGCGGGAACTGTTTCCGGGATGTTCACCGTTGGCTTGGGGCTCCTGGGAGCCACGCTCATCTTCCTTTTATTCAAAGAAAACGCTATGAAGGTTTTGGTGGGATTCGGATTCGGGGGATGCCTCGTAGCCCTTTTCATGAGAGTAGGTGGAGGGATTTACACAAAAGCAGCTGATGTCGGCGCGGATTTGGTTGGAAAAGTAGAAGCGGGGATTCCCGAGGACGACCCGAGAAACGCCGCTGTAATCGCCGATAATGTTGGAGATAATGTGGGAGACTGCGCCGGTATGGCAGCGGATGTCTTTGAATCCTATGAGGTGACCCTCGTCGCTGCCATTATCTTGGCGGTCGGCTGCCTCGCCGACCCAGCTTTCCACCGCCATTTCGCCGACCCCACCCTCTTCGCACTCAAGCTCGTCCTCTACGCTCTAATGGTAAGAGCAGTTGGCGTCTTCTCCTCCATAATAGGAACATGGTCCGTGAGAGCAAGAGACGAAGCGATGGGAGACCCTATGCGTCCCATCTCTATGGGCTACTGGACATCGGCGCTCGTCTCCGTGGTCGGGTTCTTCCTCCTCTCCTACTTCTATCTCAACGATATTCGCTTCGGCATTGCCTCAACAATCGGTATCCTCCTCGCCCTTGCTACAATGGCGCTCACCAACTACTTCACTCATCCTGACAAAAACCCTACAACCGAAACAGCTTATTCCACCCGCACAGGCGCAGCTACTATGCTCCTCACCGGTATGGCGAGCGGTATTGAGAGCTCCGTTTGGGCTATTCTATCTATTGCCGCAACCATAATCCTTTCAATGATTATCTTCCCTGAAAGCGTTGCGCTGGGCGCCTATGGAATAGCCCTTGCAGGTTTGGGTCTATTGACCACCACGGGCTTCATCCTCGCTATGGATACTTATGGTCCGATTACAGACAATGCAAATGGCATATTTGAGATGTCAGGCGTTCGCCCACCGGAGGGCTCTCAGGCAGGAAGGATAGTTGCCTGGCTCGACGCGATAGGAAACACAACAAAGGCTCTCACTAAAGGGCTTGCAATAGCAACTGCCGTAATAGCCGCTATCTCCCTCTTCCGCTCCTTCACCGAGGAGGCACAACTACTCCATACTGGTATCCAAGTCAACATACCTTCCGTCTTTGTAGGTCTCCTTATCGGTGGAGCTGTTCCCTTCCTCTTCTCATCCTTTGCTATAAAGGCAGTGGGAAGAGCTGCCTTTAAGGTTGTTGAGGAAGTAAGGAGGCAGTTCAGGGAGATTCCTGGATTGATGGAGGGGAAAGCGAAGCCTGAATATGGACGATGCGTTGATATAGTTACCGCCGAGGCACAAAAGGAACTGATTGGACCTGCCATTCTCGCCATTGCTACCCCCATCTTCGTTGGGTTCAGCCTTGGTGCGGGTGGACTTGGAGGCTATCTCGCAGGAGCGATATTAACTGGTCAGCTCTTGGCTGTCTACATGGCAAACACCGGCGCGATTTGGGACAACGCAAAGAAGAAGATAGAGGACGGCTATCTCGGTGGCAAGGGGACGGAGTATCATAAAGCGGCTGTTATCGGAGACACCGTTGGCGACCCTCTAAAGGATACAGCTGGTCCGGCGATAAACCCCTTGATAAAGGTTATGAACTTGGTGGGCATATTGATTGCTCCTATGGTCATAAAGGAGATGGCTGTTGGGGTGAAAGTAGTAGTTGCGGTATTGGCAGTCGTAGCCTTAGCGGTAGCTGTGTGGATGAGCAAGCGTGGAGGCTTGGCGGAGGAAGCAAGGGCAGCAGGAGCAGTAGCTGGTAATCCAGAAAAGAAAGAGTAAAGAGTTGGGGGGGCGGAGCTTTGCTCCGCCCCC